>CAZZBE010000058.1:0-19835 GCA_964652715.1 uncultured Desulfobacteraceae bacterium | reverse complement strand
ATCACCCTGGAGCGCCAGTGCGACCATGAATACCTGGAAGAGATCCGGGCCGTCATGGACGGATACGACGCCGTGGTCTCGCTGGCCTGCGGGGTGGGGGTCCAGTTCATGGCCGAGACCTACCCCCTGCCCGTTTACCCGGGGGTCAACACCTGCTTTCTGGGCGCCACGGAAAAGCGCGGCCTCTGGACCGAGCGGTGCCAGGCCTGCGGCCAGTGCATCCTGGCCAGCACGGGGGGGATCTGTCCGGTCTCCCGGTGCGCCAAGCGGCTCTTCAACGGCCCCTGCGGCGGATCGACCCGGGGGGCCTGCGAGATCGACAAGGAACTGGACTGCGCCTGGCAGTTGATCGTCGACCGGATGAGAGACCTGGACCGGTTCGATGAATACGAACAACTCAGTCCCATCAAAGACTGGTCCACCGACCGGGCCGGGGGGCCGCGGAAAGTCGCGAGGGAGGACTTGCAAGAATGAAAGACGTGAAGACACCGAGCAAACTGGAGAAAGTTCTGGCCGCGGGACACCTGGCCGTCACCTCGGAGTGCGGTCCGCCCCGGGGCAGCGACCCCGAGCCGATCAAGGAAAAGGCCGAGATGATCCGGAACCATGTCGATGCGGTCAACATCACGGACAACCAGACCTCCGTCACCCGACTGTGCAGCCTTGCGGCCTGCGTCCATCTGAAGCTCATGGGCGTCGAGCCCATCCTTCAGATGGTCACGCGGGACCGGAACCGGATCGCCCTGCAAAGCGACATCCTGGGGGCGGCCTCCTTCGACATCCACGCCATGCTCTGTCTGTCCGGCGACCACCAGAGCTTCGGCGACTGCCCCACGGGGCAGAACGTTCACGATCTCGATTCCATGCAGTTGATCCAGACGGTGCGGCGGATGCGGGACGACGGGAAATTCCTGGGGGGCGACGAAATCAAACGCCCGCCCAAGATGTTCGTGGGCGCCGCCGCCAACCCCTTCGCCGATCCCTTCGAGATCCGGACGCCCCGCCTGGCGAAAAAGGTCGCGGCCGGCGTGGAGTTCATCCAGACCCAGTGCATCTACAACCTCGACCGGTTCGAAAAGTGGATGAAGGAAGTGGTGGACCGCGGGCTCCACGAAAAGGTCTATATCCTGGCCGGATTGACGCCGTTCAAATCCGCCGGCATGGCCCGGTACATGAAAAACCGGGTGCCGGGCATGGACGTGCCCGATGAGGTGGTCAAGCGGATGGCCGACACCCCCAAGGAGAAACAACCCGAAGAGGGCGTCAACATCTGCGTCGAATCCATCGAACGGCTCAAATCCGTCGAAGGGGTGGCCGGGTTCCACATCATGGCCATCGAATGGGAGGAAAAGGTGCCGGAGATCGTGGAACGCGGCGGCCTGCACCCAAGGCCAGTGGATAGTGATTACACACAAACCACAAGACACTCATAAAAAGGAGGGGAAAATGAGCGAGAAAAAAAGAATCCTGGTGGTGGACGACGAGCCCGATTTTGCATCCATTGTGCAATCCAACCTGGAAAAAGAAGGCTTCGACGTGGAGGTGGCCTACGACGGCGTTGAAGGGCTGGAAAAAGTGAAGGCCAACGCGCCGGACGCCATCGTGCTGGACGTGATGATGCCCAACAAGGACGGCTACGAGATGTGCAAGGACCTGAAGGGGGACGACAAATTCAAAGACATCCCCGTGGTCCTGCTCACGGCCGTGGCTTCCCACGTGACCTCGACCCGGTACTCCCATTCCGACGGCATGAGCACCGAAGCGGACGATTACATTCCCAAGCCCGCTTCGGCCGAAGACGTAACGAGCAGCATCAAAGGGTTGCTGGGCTTGTAGCCGAGATGAAAGTCTTCTGCATACTGGGGGACGAGCGGGTCTACCGGTCCAAATCGCCGGTCATGTTCTCGACGGTGCTGCGGCGGCAGGGCATGAAGGGCGCTTATGTGCCCTTCATGGTCAAACCCGCGGAGATCGGTAAGGCGGTCCACAGCCTCGGCGTGCTCAACATCGCCGGCGCCAACGTTACGATCCCCTACAAGGAATCCGTGATCCCGCATCTGGACGTGTTGTCCGAGGGCGCCAACATCATCGGCGCCATCAACACGATCGTGATCCGCGACAACGTGCTCAAGGGGTACAACACCAACGCCATCGGCATCATGGACACCCTGGGCGACGCCGGGTTCGAGGTCGAGGGCAAAACCGCTCTGGTCTTCGGCACCGGCGGCGCCGCCAAAGCCGCGGTGTTCATCCTGAACTGGCTGCGCACGGCCATGGTCCATGTGACCGGACGGAACCCCGAAAAAACCCGGGCCATGGCGGACCGTTTCGGGGGCCGGGCCGTTCCCCTGGAAGAATTGACGGCCGCGCCGTCGCCGGCCCATGTGGTGGTCAACGCCACCTCGGTTTCGGAAGAAAAGGAGTCCCCGGAAATGGCGGCGCTGGTGCGACAGCTTCGGTTGCCGGAGTGCGAGTTGGTGATCGATCTGAATTACGGCCGAAACAATAGTTTCTGGCGGGAGATGGCCGAGGCCCGCAACGTCCGGTTTATCGACGGCCTGACCCCCTTGGCGTTCCAGGCCCGGCGGACCTTTGCCCTGTGGACCGGGCTCCAGGCCCCGGCGGCCGAGTTCGCCAAGGCCATGGAAAGCGGCGACAACGATGATAAATGCCTTTAATCCGAATCGTTCCGGGCGGGGATCAGGACCGTGAACACGGTCCCCTTGCCCGGTTCGCTCTCCACTTCGATGATCCCCCCCATGGAATCCACCAAACCTTTCACAATGGGAAGCCCGAGCCCGGTGCCGGTGATGTACCGGGTGTTGTCATCCTTGACCCGGTAAAACCGGTCGAAGATCTTATCCAGGTGCTGCTCCGCGATGCCGAACCCCGTATCTTTCACCTGGACGCGGATATTGACCCCCGCCCGGTCGATGACGGCCTGGATCCGGCCGTTCTCCGGCGTGTAATTGATGGCGTTGGCGATGAGGTTGCCGAAGATGCTTTCCAGGGCGATGGGGTCGGCCTCGATCCCGGGAAGGGGCGTCTCCGGCTTCGACAGCGACAGGTCCTGGCCTTTGGCCTCGGCCTTGGTCCGGAGAAAATCGACGGTGGATTCGAGGATCTCCTCCACCTGCACGGGCTTCATGTCCCGGCAGATGAGCCCCTCTTCGATCCTGGACAGATCCAGCAGATCGCCGATGAGGGAGATGAGGCCCTGTGTTTTTTCCCTGGCCCGGGTCAGGAGGAGGTGTTCGTTTCCGGATGCGTCGTCCACCATGTCCCGGATCACCACGGCCAGTTGTTCGTGGATGGTTGACAAGGGGGACCGGAGTTCATGGGAGACCTTGGCCACGAATTCGGATTTGAGCCGGTCCAGGAGCTTGATTTCGGAGATGTCGGCGAAATTGACCACGGCGCCCAG
Source organism: uncultured Desulfobacteraceae bacterium (assembly GCA_964652715.1). Classification (GTDB taxonomy): domain Bacteria; phylum Desulfobacterota; class Desulfobacteria; order Desulfobacterales; family JAABSP01; genus JAABTD01. The sequence goes on along the minus strand of CAZZBE010000058.1, from coordinate 16,411 downwards.
GCACTCGTTGCGCTCCCCGATCACCGGCTTGACCTTGGCCAGCAGAAAATGGTTGTCGGACAGGGCCAGTTCCCGGTTGGGGATGTCGTCGAAATCGACGTGACGCCCCTTGGAGACCTCCGTGATGAGGCCGCACAACTCCGCATCGGGGATGTAATCGTCGATTTGCCCGCCGACGGCGTCTTCGTCGGCGTCCGGGGCCAGCGTCCGCCTGGCGGACCGGTTCATGAGCGCCACCCGGCCCTTGGAATTGGTCACCAGGACCCCGTCGGGCAGGGATTCCAGGATGGTCCGGACGCGGCTTTTTTCCGTATCCAGGTCGGTGAGGGTCCGCCGCCGCTCCTCGGTGAGCCGCCGCGCTTCCCGTTGAAGGCGGACTTTTTCCGCGGCCCGGTTCACGACGATGCGCAGCTGATCCGGCTCAAAGGGCTTGGGAATGAAATCGTAAGCCCCCCGCTTCATGGCTTCGATGGCGGTTTCCACCGTGGCGTACCCGGTGATGACGATGACCTGGATGGCTTCGTCCATTTCCCGGATTTTCGGCAGCACCTCCATGCCGTCCATTCCGGGCATTTTGAGGTCCAGCAGCACGATGGAAAGCGGATGTTTGGAAAGAATGTCGAGTCCCTCTTCCCCCCTGGATGCCGTGTAGACGGTGTATCCGGCCCTGCCGAGAATCCGCTCGGACCCGTCGCGGATATCCTGTTCGTCGTCCACCACCAAAACGCCGATGGCTTCATGTTCCACTTTGACCTCCTCCGTTGCGTTTCTGGGTTACCGGCAATTCGACGTGAAACGTCGTTCCCTGGCCGGGCCGGCTGCTGGCCTCGATCCGGCCGCCGTGGTTTTCGACGATGCCATAGGCCAGGCTCAATCCCAGGCCCGTGCCCTTCCCTTCTTCCTTGGTCGTAAAAAACGGGGTGAAAATATCGGGAAGATTCTCTTCGGGAATGCCGGGCCCGTCGTCGGATATGTCGATGCAGACATGGTCGTTTTTTTCATAACTGCCGATGGAGAGCCTCCCCTTGCCGTCCATGGCCTGGGCCGCGTTCAGGATGATGTTCATAAACAGGTGATTCAATTGCTGGATGTCGGAAGTGACCAGCGGGAGGGATTCCCCCAGGTCCTTCTCGATGACGATGTTGTGAAACAGGGTCTGATTTTCGAGAAGGAACAGGGTGCGGGCGAGGGCTTCGTTGATGTCGTTGGGCCGCATCAGGTGCCGGGTCTGGCGGGTGAATTCCAGCAGTTCCTTGACGGTGTCCCGGGCCCGCTCGGCATCTTTCAGGATGCGGTCGAGGTCCTCCCTGGCCCCGTCGGGAAGGTCGTATTCTTCCAGGATCAGCTTGGCGTACAGCGTGATGCCCCCCAGGGGGTTGTTGAGCTGGTGGGCCACGCCGGCGGCGAGCTTCCCGAGGGAGGCCATTTTTTCGGACTGGAGCAGCTGCAACTGGGTCTTTTCCAGGTCGGCTTTCATTTGCAGGGTTTCGCGCAGATCGTGAAAAAAGCCAACCGTGGCCGCTTCCCGATCGCCGTCATAGACAATGGCGGCATTCAGGCTGATGGGGATGCGCTCGCCATTTTTATCCACCACCTCCGCATGGTAAAATTTCAGCTTGCCTTTGGGACCGAAATCGTCGCTCCGCATCTTTTTCATGATGTCGTAGGCGCCGTCGCCCGGGTAAAGGTCCCGGATATTGAGCTGGGTCAGCGCTTCTTCCTGGGTATATCCAAACACCTGGGTGGCGGCGTCGTTGAAGATCAGAATCCGGCCCGTCATGTCGGCGGCGATGACGCAATCCACCGCCGCCAGGATAAAATTCCGCAACAGCGTGTAGGAGCGGTGAAGTCTTTCTTCGAGCCGCCCCACGCTGGGGATGTCGACGTCCATGCTCGCCGCGGCGACGATCTCGTCTCCTTCGTAGATGGGGTAGGCGTAGGCGCAGGTCAGTTTGCTCAGATCCAGGGAATGATCCGGCTTGAGCACCAGCGCGGGCCGGCCGGTCTCCATCACCTCTTTGACGCCGCAGTAGCGACAGGGCGAGGAGCGGTCGTGAAAGATTTCAAAGCATCGGCTTTCGCCGCCGTCGGCCGCCAGTTTTTCCGCTTCGCGGCTGCTGGCCGCCAGCACGCGATAATCCGGAGACACCACGATGAATCGGGTTTTAAAGGCGTCGATAGCTTTCAGCAGATAGGCCATCTCTTCTTCGGTTCGCATGGCGGGCTCCTTTCGGACGGTCGGGTTTGGGTTTCAAAACCATGCCGCGACAGTATAACACAAAAAACGACAATGAGCGACACCGTCGTAAAACGAAAAAACCCTGCCCCTCCGGATAAGGGAGAAACGGGGCTTCCTGGATATTGAAGCAAGTTCCTTTATGATCGGGAGCCGCCAGTCGTCGTAAGCGCCAAGAACCAGGTTTTCGCAATGCGCCAGGGGTTGCTCAACTACGCGGGCTCAACCCGCGCTTCATGAGCATAACGCACTTTCTTATATGGCTTCATTTTTTCAGCAACTTTCAGACCATCCATGATTTGCAGACCCGCGGCATATTGTTCAACCCAGGCACGCTGTTCCTCGGTGTCAGGCACAGGACAACCACGAGCTTTTTCTATTATTCGGAAGGCAAAATCCGCCTCCATTCCAGATGTAACCAACACCGCGGCCGCCATCATGGCTGATCTGCCCACGCCTTGACGGCAATGAAAGATTATATTTGAACCATTGTCAAGACGCTTTTCCCACTGGAGCGCAAGCGCGGCAATCTTTCCCGTGGTGGACGGCGCGCCTCGATCCTGGATTGGCACGCTTTGATAATTCATCCCCGCTTCTTGACACAGTTTCTCTTCCATATCCAATTTCAACTCGCGCGACTCGTCGGGCGTTAGCATGGAAACCAACAAATCCGTTCCGGCATTATGCAGGTAATTTATATCATCTTCCAACCAGTCCCCTCCACGAGGCCTGGTGGCAATTCCCATCCGACCATTTCCGTTGTATGGTATCCAGAAAATATCCACGCTCATAACTCTTTCTCCTCTTCTTTAAACTGAATATCGCGAGGCAACTCATCAACATCCACCCCGCGTTCGCGAAGTATGTGGATGCGGTGGTGACCATCCATGATGGTCCCGTCAGGTTGAACCTTTAGTGAGCCTGGTTCACCAGGTTTCAAAGAATCGATAAGACCTGAAGTGCCTATTTTCCGGTAAGCTTCCAGTTTTGCCACGCTCAAGGAGCTATCAGGATGCAATGATTTTAATGGGAATTGTTTCAATTATTTACTCTTTAACAAAAAAGCCCCGACCCCCTTTTTTCATCAGGGAACGGGGCTTTTCTCTTGTCGCGTTCACCAACGGCAAAACCCGACTACCGCCGGCGGGTTCGCCTTTAATCCACCGTCGGCCTCGGCAACACTTTGGCCCGTTCGGCGATCTCCGGCACCTTATGCTCCCACTCGATGGCCATGAGATGGACGCCGTGGACGCCCTTCATCTCCTTGAACTCTTCGATCTGCTCGCAGGCGATCTTGATGCCTTCCTCGGCCGCCTTGCCCTTGCCGGCGCCCTTGAGGCGATCGATGATCTCGTCGGGAACATCCATTCCCGGAACCTTGCTTTGCATATACCGGGCCATACCGATGCTCTTCATGGGGGTCACGCCGGCCAGAATGTAGCATTGTTCCGTCAGCCCCATGTCGTTGGCCTCCTGGACCCATTTCCGGAACCGGTCCATGTTGTAGATGCACTGGGTCTGAATGAAATCCACGCCGGCCTCGACCTTTTTGGCCAGTCGGTGGACCCGCCATTCGTAGGGTTCCGCGAAAGGGTTGGCGGCGGCGCCGATGAAAATCTTCGGCGGATGCTCGATATCGCCCCCGCTCTGGAATTTTCCCTCGTCCCTCATGTTCTTGACCATCTGGATCAACTGCATGGAGTCGATGTCGAAGACGCCCCTGGCCGAGGGGTGATCCCCGAACAGACAATGGTCGCCGGACAGGCAGAGCATGTTGCGCACGCCGTGGGCGTAGGCGCCCAGGATGTCCGCCTGCATGGCCAGCCGGTTCCGGTCCCGGCAGACCATCTGGAAGTTGGGCTCCAGGCCCTCCTGCAACAGGATGAGGCAGGCGGCCCAGGAGGCCATCCGAACCACCGCCGTCTGGTTGTCGGTGATGTTGACGGAATCGACGCTGTCTTTCAGGTGCGAGGCTTTTTCGCGGACTTCCTCCGCGCCGGTTCCCCGGGGGGGGCCCAATTCCCCGGTGAAGGCGAATTGACCGGCCTTCAGAATCTTCTCCAGTTTGCTTCCCGCTTTATAACCGTTATCGTCTGTGCCCATATCGCTTTCTCATCTTAATTAGTGGTTAGTGGTTAGTGGATTGTGGTTAGTGGATTGTGGTTAGTGGACAAAAGTCCAAGAAGAATAGATGACAAGCCACGAATCACAAATCACTTTCCACTATCAGGTTACTCGGCTTCGGCCGCCTCGGGTTTCTGGTAGCCGGGCTGGATCAGGGTCCGGGGAACCTGGTCCCGCCAGTCGCTGGCCGCTTTGATCTTTTTGATGTGGTCGAGCCGGTTCTGGTCGCGCAACCGCTCGTAGATCAGGTACCAGGCGCAGGGCTGGTCCGGGCTGATCTCGCAATTGCCTTTGTTGGTGCCGCCGCAGGGGCCGTTGTAAAGCCCCTTGGCGCACATGGTCACGGGGCAGATGCCGCCCGTCCAGCCGAGAACGCAGCTCTGGCAGGACCGGCAGCGTTCTTCATACCAGCCCACGGCCTGGTTGACCGCCAGGCCCGAGGTGTCCACCGCCGGAAAGACAGGAGTTTTGGGGAACCGTTCGGCCAGGAACTGGATGCCGACGCCGCAGGCCATGGACATGAGGGCGTCGTATTCTTCCACTTTGTCGTCCAGCAGGGCCAGGTATTCCCGGTCGCACTGCCGTTCGACGGTAAACCCGTCGATCTGGATGGGGTCGTCGGCCAGCTTTCGGGCCATGTCGATCTCGGCGTTCAGGACGGATACTTCCTTTTCGCCGCCCACCAGACAGACGGAAACGCAGGTGCCGCACCCCACGTTCAGCACTTTCTTATGGCCCTGGAGCATATCCTGAATCTCCTCAAAGGGCTTCCGCTTGGCAACTATCATGGATATTTATCCTCCTTGGGCTACATCGCCGTCTCCGGGTGGAATACGTTCACTTCCTTGAGATCGTCGTGCAGGTATTCGCGCTCGTTGGGACCCAGGATGCCCATAGACAGGCAGATCAGGGTCCACATGTGGACGACGCCGTAATTGGCGCCGTAGTGCTCGCTGAGTTCATGGATCTGCGCATGGCAGTTGTGGCACCCGGCGATGCAGTAGTCGGCCTTGGTGGTCTGGATCTGCTGATCCTTGAGCTTGCCGAATTCCAGCCGCTGATCTTTGTATCCGGCCTGGAGAAATCCGCCGCCGCCGCCGCAGCAGTAATTGTTGGAGCGGTTGGGCTCCATGTCGATGAAGTTCTCCTCGCCCACCACCGACTTGACCACGAACCGCAGGTCTTCGGCAATGGGATCGCCGTAGGATTTCCGGACGATCTGGCAGGGATCCTGGACGGTGAACTTGACGCCCAGGTCCTTGTTCCAGTCGGAATTGACCTTGAGTTTGCCTTCCCGGATCCACTTGGCGTAATATTCGTAGATGTTCTTGACGACGAAATTATGCTCGATGTTGTATTTTTTCAGTCCTGCCAGGACTGAGAAGGTGACGTGCCCTCATTCGGTGTTGAGAAAGACCTCGCACCCCAGTTCGTCGGCTGCATTGGCGGTGGTCCGGGTGATGTGCTCCCACCGCTCGTTGTCGGCCAGGAACATGCAGTAGTTCTCGCCGGCCCACCCCTTGCTGCCGTAGGTCCAGTCGGCGCCGACCAGGTGGAGGATCTTCCACAGGGGCACCATCTCGTCGGGCTCCGTCACCGGTTCCCGGGAGTTCTGGTTGAGGAAAAACTCCGCGCCCTGCTTGTCGATGGGCGCCTGCATGTCCTTGAACTCCGGCTGGGCCTCGCGGTATTCCTCCAGCACGTCTTCCACCACGAAGGTGAAGTCCTCGGGCGAGGCCCCCATGGCGCTGGTGGAATCGTTTTTCATGGCCATTTCGCAGGAACCCTTAATGCCCTTGGGCCGGTCTTCCATGGGCCATGAGGCCCGGGCATTGAAAATGAGCTGAGGGATGTCGATTTTCATGGGACAGACATAGATGCACCGCTGACACATGGTGCACATCCAGACCCAGGGGCTGCTCTTGATTTCCTCGTCCATTCCCAGCGCGGCCATCCGCAGGAATTTCCGGGGATCCATTCCATCGAGGCCCGTGGCGGGGCATCCCGATGAGCAGGCCCCGCAGGTCAGACACAAGTTCAGGTTGCCGCCCTCCGGGAGCAACTCTTTGACCTGGTCCATAAAAATGGACTTTTTCTTGCCGCCTAGCTTGATTGCTTCCTCTGACATGATCACAAATCCTTTGCAACGATTGTTCTCGGTTTTGACATCCGCTTTTGCTATTGATTATTCTCCCGGGCGCCGAGCGGGTTCGGCCCCAGACTTTCAATATGTTCGGTCATCTCCTTGGCGTAGGCCGCGAAGGTGGGGCCTTCGCCCGAGGAGAGGTTGTACATCCGAACGCGGTCGCCCTCCAGGCCGATCTCTTCGAGCAGCATTCGGGCGTGCTCGACGCGCTCTTTGCACCGGATGTTGCCCTCTTTATAGTGGCAGGTCCCCTCCAGGCAGCCGACGCAATAGACCCCGTCGGCGCCTTTCTGGATCGCCCGCAACAGGTGCATGAGGTCCACCTTGCCGGTGCAGGGCACCCGGATGATCTTGATGTTGGATGGATACTCGAGTCGCATGGAACCTGCCAGGTCCGCGGCCGAGTATCCTCAGTAGTCGCAGCAAAACGCGATAATTCTGGGCTCGAATTCCGCCATCACATTCCTCCCGCCAGCAACGCATCGATCTTGCAGGTTAACTGGTCGTCCTCGTAGTAGCTCAACTGGATCGTCTGACGCGGGCAAACCGCCGTGCAGACGCCGCAACCGTGGCAAGTGGCCTCATTGATCTCGATGACCTGTTTTTCGGCGTTCCAGGTCGGCACCCCGAAGGGGCAGGACCGAACGCAGGTCAGGCATTTGACGCAGTGTTCCGTGTCCACCTTGGCGGTAATAGCCGACAGCTTGATCTCGCCCTGGGACAGGAAGGTTGTCGCCCTCGCGGCCGCCGCCTGGGCCTGGGCGATGCTCTCCGAGATGAGCTTGGGACCGTGGGCCGCGCCGCAGAGAAAGATGCCTTCGCTGGGCATGTCGACGGGCCGGAGCTTGACGTGGGCTTCGATGAAAAACCCATCGGAGTTCCGGTTGAGCTTCATGATGTTGCTCATCTCGGTGGTGTCGGCCGCCTCGACCCCGGCGGAGAGGGCCAGCAAGTCGGCGGTGATCTCCACATCCTGCTGGAGGATGTGGTCCTTGACCCTGACCACGATGCCGTCGTCGCCCGTTTTCACCTGGGGCGGATTGTCCCGGTCGAAACGGATGAAAATGACCCCCATCCGCCGGGCTTCGGTATAATAATCTTCAAGCAGCCCGTAGGTCCGGATGTCCCGGTAGAGCACGAAGACGTTGGCGTCGGGGTTCCCCTTCTTGATCTCCAGGGCGTTTTTGACCGCCGCCTGGCAGCAGATCCGGGAGCAGTTGGGATGTTCCTCGTTCCGGGACCCCACGCACTGGATCATGACCACGCTGGACAGATCGCCGGCGCCCTTGTCGGCCAGCCGGTCGCTCAATTCCACCTGTGTCGCGACCCGGTCATCCTCGCCGTAGAGATATTCCGCGGGCCTGTATTCCGCGCCCCCGGTGGCCACGATAAAGACCCCGTGCTCGATGCGCCGTTTCTCGCCGTCGACTTCCGCCGTGGTGACGAAATTGCCCTTGAACCCCTCGAAATCGGTGATCCGGGCGCCGGTCAGCACCTCGATGCGGTCTTGCGCGTCGACCTCGGCGATGGTTTTTTCCAGGTAGGCCCGGACATCCGCCCCCTCGATGGTGTGGTGAAGCTTCCGCGCGAACCCGCCCAGTTCCGCTTCCTTCTCCAGGATCACGGTATCGAATCCCTGGCGGGCCAGGTTGAGCGCGGAGGTCATGCCGGCCACCCCGCCGCCGATGACCAGGGCCTGGTGATTGATGGGCACCACCTTTTCCTCCAGGGTATGGAGGGCCGCGGCCCGGGCCACGGACATCCGCACCAGGTCCTTGGCTTTTTTGGTGGCCTGGTCGGGGTTGTTGGCGTGGATCCAGGAATCCTGGTTCCGGATGTTGGCCATCTCGAACAGGTACCGGTTGAGGCCGCAGGCTTCCAGGGTTTCCATGAACATCTGCTCATGGGTCTTGGGGCTGCACGAGGCCACCACCACCCGGTTGAGGTCGTGTTCGACGATCATCTCCTTGATCTTGTCCTGGGTGTCCTGGGAGCAGGTGAACAGGTTTTCGTCGGCGAACACCACGTTGGGCAGCGATTCGGCGTATTCCCGGACTTCCGGCACATCCACCACGCCGCCGATGTTGATGCCGCAGTTGCAGACGAATACGCCGACGCGCGGCGGCTGCCCGCTCACGTCGCACTGGGGCGGCACTTCCACGGTTTCGATGTCGGTTCCCCGGGCCGCCGCCAGATCGGAACCGGCCGCGGCGGCGGCGGCGCTGGCCTCGGTGACGGAGCCGGGGATGTCCTTGGGCCCCTGGAGAACGCCGCAGGTGTAGATGCCCGGCCGGGTGGTGGCCACCGGCGTGAAGGGTTCCGATTTGGCGAACCGGTATTTGTCCACTTCGACCCCGAGCCGTTCCGCCAGTTCCGCGGCGTCCGGCTGAACCTGGAGACCCACCGACAGGACCACCATGCTGAAGGTCTCCTCCTGCATGGCGCCGGTCTCGTCGGCGAATTTGACGATAAGGTCGCCGGTCTCCGGGATCTCGCTGATGGTGTGGATCCGGGCTTTAAGAAACCGAACTCCGTCTTTGTCCCGGGCCCGGTTATAATAAAGTTCGTAATCTTTGCCGAAGGTCCGCATGTCCATGTTGAAGACCGCGCAATCCAGGTCGCCGTGGACGTGCTCCTTGGCGATCATGGCCTCCTTGACGGCGTACATGCAGCAGACCGACGAACAGTAGCCGTTCCCGGTGCGGTTGGCGTCACGGGAACCGACGCACTGGAGCCAGGCGACCTTGCTGGGCTCTTCCCGGTCCAGAGGGCGCATCAGATGGCCGAAGTAAGGACCGGAGGCGCTCAGAATCCGCTCGAATTCCTCGCTGGTCACCACGTTGGCGTAGCGGCCGTACCCCAGGTAATCGAGCCCGGTGGGGTCGTATCCCTCGCTGCCCGCGGCCAGAATCACCGACCCGACCCGGATTTTGGTCTCCCGGGGCTGGTCGTCGTAGGTCACCGCCTTGGCGATGCACATGTTTTCGCACAGTCCGCAGCCGATGCAGATGTCCGGATCGATGGCGAACGCAAGGGGCACGGCCTGGGGATATTCAATGTAGGTGGCCCGACGGTCGTCGAGTCCCTTGTTATAATCGTTCACGGCGGTCACCGGGCAGTGCCGGGCGCATTCCCCGCATCCGGTGCACTTCACCGGATCGATGTACCGGGGGCGATTGACCACCGTCGCCTCGAAGTTCCCGGGCTCGCCGTCGACGGCCTGGACTTCGCTGCACATTACCAGTTCGATATTCAGATGCCGGCCGACCTCGACCAGTTTGGGCGAGATCACTCACATGGCGCAGTCGTTGGTGGGAAACGTCTTGTCCAGCCGCGCCATCATGCCGCCAACCGTGGGCGACTTGTCCACCAGATATACTTTATATCCGGAATTGGCCAGATCCAGGGACGCCTGCATTCCTGCGATGCCGGCGCCCACCACCATCACTGACCCGCTTGTGTCGGTCATGATATGTCTCCTTGAGATTAGGATATTTTTAGCGCCTTGAAAAATCGGCGTGTCTTCTTCAACCAAGGGCCGCAAAGACCGGCTTTTTGTCCTCCATCTTCTGAAACGCCACGGCGCCGGTCTTTTCCAGATCCGCCAGCAGATAGGAGATGCGTCCCAGGTCGAGCCCCGCTTTATCCCGGATGGCCCGTGGATTGGGGGCGCCGTCCTTGATGGCCGACAGAATCAGGTTTTTCTCATATTCCCGTTCCAGGGTCGTCATGAGGGTCTTCTCGAAGCTTTCGATGTCCCAGGGCCGTCCATAGACATCGCCCTTGGTGGTGATCTTCACTTCCTTGCCAACGAACCACCGGATTATCTCGCCGTCCACGGTCCGACGGGCCGCCGACAGGGCCAGGGCGTGCTGTTTGGCGTCCAGGGGGCCCTGGGATCGGATGGATTCGGTCACCTGGGTGGCCACCTCCGCGAACCGCTGGGCTTCGGCTGACGACACCCAGGCCACGTGGAGGCGGTCGGCGCCGATGCCGGCGATGTCCAGCAGCCGCTGGGTCATCCGTACCTTTTTTTCCGCTTGAACATTACCTTCCAGGTAATGGCAGTCCCCGAAGTGTCACCCGGCCACCAAGACGCCGTCGCAGCCCTCCTGGAAGGCGTCGACGATAAAGGCGGGGTCCACCCGGCCGGAACACATGACCCGGACCGTTCGCAGGTTGGGCGGATACTGGAGCCGGGAGACGCCGGCCAGGTCGGCCCCGGCGTAGGCGCACCAGTTGCACAGAAACGCAAGTATTTTGGGCTCGAATTCGCTCATGTTGTTACGTCACCTTGTGTAGAGGTGGTTAGTGGCTCGTGGCTTGTGGTCAGTGGCCGATTTTCAGGACACTATCCACTATCCACTATCCACTATCCACTATTATTGTCAGGCCACCGCCTTGATGGCCGCCGCGATCTGGGACTGCCGGAAATGGAGCATGTCGATGGCTTCCTGGGGACAGGAGGAGGCGCACAGGCCGCATCCCTTGCAGGAGGCGGAGATGTTTTGCGCCCGGTATCCCTTGCCTTCCACCTCTTCCAGGAGGATGGCCCCGAAGGGACAGACCTCCTCGCAGAGGCCGCAGCCGATGCATTTTTCCGCATCCACCTGGGAGACCAGGGGCGAGATCTCGATGGCGTCCCGGGCCAAAACGGTGGCGGCCCGTCCGGCCGCCGCCTGGGCCTGGGCGATGTTTTCGTCGATGGACTTGGGGTAGTGGGCGATGCCGCACAGGAAAATCCCGTCGGAGGCGAAATCCACCGGCCGCAGTTTGGCGTGGGCCTCCATGAAGAATTTGTCTTCGTTCAGCGGCAGCTTGTAGAACTCGGCCAGCTGGGTGTTGTCCGCCGGTACGATGGCCGTGGCCAGGTTGACGTAGTCGGCTTCGATTTCCAGATTCCGCTGGATCACCGGGTCGAAGACCGTCACCGTCAGCCCCTTGCCGTTCTCTTTGACCACCGGCTTGCGCTCCAGGTCGAACCGGATGAAGATGACCCCGAGTTCCCGGGCCTTCTTGTAGAGGATCTCCCGGTCGCCATAGGTCCGCAGGTCGCGGTAGAGGATATAGACATTGATGCCGGGGTTTTGCTCCTTCATCCAGATGGCCTGGGAAACCGAGGCCGTGCAGCAGATCCGGGAGCAGTAGGGCCGCTCGTCGTCCCGGGATCCGACGCACTGGATAAAGACCACCGAATCGGCCTCCTTGACCAGGTCGGGGTCGTGCTCCAGATCGTGCCAGCGGGTCACGGCCGGGTGCTTGCCGTAGAGGTATTCCTCGGTGGTGGCCGCCTGGCCGCCGGTGGCGATGATCGTGGCCCCGTGGCGGATGGTTTGCGCTTCGCCGTTGACCCGGGCCGTGGTTTCGAAGTTGCCCACGAATCCGCCGGCATGGGTGATCTCGGCATTGCGCATCAGGGTGATGTTCTCGTGGTTGTTGACCCGGTTGACGGCGCCGTCCAGGAAGCCGGGGACATCCTGGCCGTGGACGGTTTTTCGCACGTCCAGCGCCGCGCCGCCGAGCGCGTCGCTCCGCTCCAGCAGGGTGACCGGAAAGCCCTGGTCCGCCAGGCTGAGCGCGGCGGTGATCCCGGCCACGCCGCCGCCGATCACCAGGGCCGATTTGTCCACATCCACCGACATGTCCGGAATCGGCTCCAGCAGCGAGGCCTTGGCCACCGACATCCGCACCAGGTCCTTGGCCTTTTCCGTGGCCCGCTCCTTGTCGTTGGAATGGACCCAGGTGCACTGGTTCCGGATGTTGGCCATGTCGAACAGGTAGGGGTTGAGCCCCGCGTTGCGGATGGTCTCCTGGAAGAGCGGCTCATGGGTCCTCGGCGTGCAGGCCGCCACCACGATCCGGTTCAACCCGTGCTCCTTGATGACCTCCACCATCTTGTCCTGGGTGTCCTGGGAGCAGGAGAAAAGGTTTTCCTCCACATGGGTTACGTTGGGCAGCCCCCTGGCGTATTCGACGACGGCCGGCACGTCGGCGATGCCGCCGATGTTGATGCCGCAGTTGCAGACGAACACGCCGACCCGGGGTTCCTGGTCGGCCAGTTGCTTTTCGGCCGGAAAGGTCATTTCCTGGACCCTGCTGCCCCGGGCCGCCGACAAGCGGGACCCGGCGGAACAGGCCGCGGCGCTGGCCTCCATCACCGACTGGGGGATGTCTTTGGTCCCCTGGAGGACGCCGGCCACGTAGATGCCGGGCCGGGAAGCGGCCACCGGCGTGAAGTCGTCGGTCTTGACGAACCGGTGGGAATTGAGTTCGATGCCCAGAGTCCGGGCCAGGGCCGCGGCGCTGTCGGAGGCTTCCATGCCCACGGACAGGACCGCCATATCGAAGGTCTCCTCGACCCGTTCGCCCTCCTCGGTGACGTACGACAGGGTCAGGGTTCCGGACTCGTCGATTTCGTAAATGGTGTGAACCCGGGACCGGACGAACCGGACCCCCTGCTCCTTGGCGCGATTGTAGTACCGCTCGAAATCCTTGCCGTGGGTCCGCATGTCCATGAAGAAAATGGCGGGTTCGAAGTCCCCGCCCAGGTGCTCCTTGGCGATCACCGACTCCTTGATGGCGTACATGCAGCAGACCGAGGAGCAGTACTCGTTGTCGCACCGGTTGAGATCCCGGGACCCGACGCACTGGAGCCAGGCGATCTTCCTGGGTTCGGCGCCGTCCGACGGGCGGGTCACATGGCCGCCGGTGGGGCCGCCGGCCGACAGCATCCGCTCCAGCTCCATGCTGGTGACGACGTTCTTGAGTTTGCCGTACTGGTAATTGTCCAGCTTGCCCGGATCGAAGGTCTGGAAGCCCGCGGTGACGATCACCGATCCGACGTTGAGGGTATGGGTCTTTTCCTCGTCGTCGAGCTTGATGGCGTCGGTGGGGCAGAATTTTTCACAGGCCCTGCACTTGCCCTTTTTGAAATAGATGCACCGGTCCGCGTCGATGGCGTATTTCAGCGGAACGGCCTGGGCGTAAGGCACGTAAATGGCCTTTCGCTTGGCGAGCCCCTCGTTGAACTCGTCCACGGTCTTGGCGGGGCACTTCTCCGCGCAAGCGCCGCAGGCGATGCACTTGTCCATATCCACGTAGCGGGGGGCTTCTTTGACGGTTACGGTAAAATCGCCCTCCTCGCCGTCGATGGACTCGACGGAGGAAAGCGTCAACAGTTCGATGTTCAGATGCCGGCCGACCTCGACCAGTTTAGGAGAGATAATTCACATGGAACAGTCGTTGGTGGGGAAGGTCTTGTCCAGTTGGGCCATGGCCCCGCCGATGGCCGGAGAAGCCTCCACCAGATAGACGAAATAGCCGGCATCGGCCAGATCGAGCGCCGACTGCATGCCGGTGATCCCACCGCCGACCACCAGTACCGAACCGACAGGTGTTTGGGTGCTCATGGAGATCATCCTTTTAGCGATTGCTGATGTTGTTTGATAAGATAGTGATGCTCGTCGCGACGCAACGGTCGTTTGCCAAAGAGAGTTTTCTTATCAGATAGTCTTTTTTTTTGTCAAGGAAAATGCACCTCGGGGAATGGACCGTATGCCTTTGAAAAAAAACCTTTAATTTTTCGGATGGGCCATGGTACGGTGGGGAATCCAATGCAGACGGGCGTCCCTTAACGTCCGGCGCTGAAGCAACCCCAAACCGAATATCTCTCCATGACTCAGAAAAGTCGCTCCATCGTCAACATCGCCCTGGTGGGCGGCGATGCCTGCGCCCGGGACGTCCTGGAACGAACCACCCTTGATTTCCTGGACAAGGGCGTCAACGCCCGGTTCACCGCCATCGCCGATCCGGACCCGGAAAGCCCCGGCATGGTCCTGGCCCGCCAACTGAACCTCACCGTCCTGACCGATTACCACGACCTGTACGGACCCGAATACGGCATCGACCTGATCATCATCATCCATCCGGACGAATCCATTTTCGACGACATCCTCCGGACCCGGCCGCCCCACATCCGCCTGATGTCCCACAGGGTCTTCATGATCTTCTGGAAGGCGATCCGGTCCGAAGAGCGGAAGCTGCGGGCCCAGTACCTTGAGATGAAGACCATCCTGGACGGCATCCAGGATTTTATCCTGGTGATCACCCCGGAGATGGACATCGTGGAGGCCAACGGGGCTTTTTTGGAGAAGATGGGCTATACCCGCGAGGAAGTCATCGGGAAAAAATGCCACGAGGTCTACAACCGGCTGGACGAGCCCTGCAACACGGGGGGCCAGTCCTGCCCTCTCCGGGAAGTCATCCGGAACCAGCGGTCGGTTCGACAGGCCCGGACCCGGGGCAGCGCCAGGGGGAAACTCCGCCATTTCGAGGCGGATATCTATCCCATCTGGGAAAAAGACAGCAAGATATCCAAATTTATCCACATCAGCCGGGACATCACCGAGCGGAAAGAAGAAGAGGATCGGATCACCCGGCGACTGGAGGAGATGGTGGAAGAGCGGACCCGGCAGCTCAGGGAGACCCACCAGCAGCTCCTTCACCAGGACAAGATGGCCTCCCTGGGGAAGCTGGCCGCTTCGGTGGTCCACGAGATCAACAACCCCATCGCCGGCATTCTCAACCTCATCATGCTCATCAGGCGGATCAACGACGAAGGCGAAGTCGCCGAAGCCGAACGGGAACTGTTCACCCAGTATCTCACCCTCACGGAAACCGAGACCCGGCGCATCAGCCGGATCGTCTCCAACCTGCTGGCCTTTTCCCGTCAGTCCAAGCTGGAACTCAAGCAGATCGACGTCAACCGGCTCATCGAGACGACCCTTTTTTTAAACGCCAACTTGCTCAAGATCAAGGGCGTCAAGGTCCACCGGGATCTCAACGGCGATCTTCCGCCCATCCTCGGGTCCGAAGATCAACTGGAGCAGGTCTTCATGAACCTGATCTCCAACGCGGCGGAGGCCATCGAAGGGGCCGGCGGCGGGGATTTGACCGTCTCCGCCCGCCACCGCCTGGCGGAAAACGCCGTCCGGCTTACCTTTTCCGATACCGGGGTGGGCATTCCGGAGGAGAACGTCCAGCGGCTCTTCGAACCCTTTTTCACCACCAAGAAAAAGGGCAAGGGGGTCGGCCTGGGGCTGTCGGTGGCCTACGGCATCGTGCAGGAACACGGCGGCAACATCGAGGTGGCGTCGGAGGTCGGCAAGGGGACGACCTTCACCATTGACCTGCCCATGAGAAAAGAGACATAGAGGAGGTGGCGACCCCATGAGCGGTACCCGAATCCTGATCGTCGACGACGAACTGATCATGCGCGAATCCCTGGGCGGCTGGCTGGCCCGGGACGGACACGACGTGGACAAGGCGGCCAGCGGCGAGGAGGCCCTCCAGAAACTGGAGAGCCACCGGTACGACATCCTCCTGGTGGACATCAAGATGGAGGGCATGAGCGGCATGGAACTGCTCAAACGGGTCAAGGAGAACGATCCGGACGTGGACGTGGTGATGATCACGGCCTACGGGTCCATCTCCTCTTCCATCGAGGCCATGAAAAACGGGGCCTGCGACTACCTCCTCAAGCCCTTCGATCCCAACGAGCTGGGGGTGCTCATCGAAAAGATCGTGGCGCGCCAGGCCCAGGCCAAGGAAAACCTCTACCTTAAAGAAGAACACCGGGAGCGGACCCGGTTCGAGTCGATGATCGGCCAGTCGGCCGCCATGCAGACGGTCTTCGACTTTATCCAGGACGTGGCGCCCACCGACGCCACCATCCTCGTCACCGGCGAGACGGGTACGGGCAAAGGGCTGGCCGCCAAGGCGATCCACACCAACAGCCCCCGCAAGGAAGGCCCCTTCGTGGGGATCAACTGCGGCGCCATCCCCGAACACCTGATGGAGAGCGAACTGTTCGGCCACCAGAAGGGCGCCTTCACCGACGCCAAGGA
>CAZZBE010000057.1:16276-20008 GCA_964652715.1 uncultured Desulfobacteraceae bacterium | reverse complement strand
CTTTTATCCGGGGAATGGCCTCCCGCCGGCCGCGTCGGCCCAGGCCCCAGTAGGTTTGGTAGACCACCGTGAAACTGTCGTCCTCCAGCAGGGACAGAAGGGGGGCGTAGGTCCGGGGGGACCGGCTGACGCCCAGTGCCCTGGCCAGACGATAGCGCACGGCGATGTGAGGGCTGTCGAGCAGGTGGGCGTAGGACGGGAAGTCGGCGATCTCCAGTTTTTCGTCCGCAATGGTTTTCAGGGCCGCGGCCTGTTGCTGGGGATCATCCGACGCCAGGGCCTTTCCGATGTCGGGCAGGGGCTGGGGCTGGAGGAATTGAAAAAAGGACCAGCAGATCAGCAGGCAGACCGCGGCGGCGGCGGCTTTGGCCCTGAAAGGGGACAGAAACGGGCGAAGCGCCAACTGGACGGGAATCGAAAAGAAGACGTAGAGGATGACCAGAGACTGCCCGATGAGGCAGACGAAGGTGAACCCGCGCAGGAATCCGTGGCGGTCGGTCTTTCGGGAGAAGTCTTCGAGGTGTTTTCGGGTTTCGCTAAAGAATTGACGCCGGGGAATCCGGAGGATCGGGGCATCCCCGGACTGGAGGCGGATAACGTCTTGTCGGGCGTCGATTCGGAGATCGGCGGCATGCCGGTCTCCGACGGCCAGGTAATCGTAGCGGGCGAGGCGGGATTCGATCCGTCGGGCCAGATGCGGTGAATCGGTTTCCACATGGCAGGCGTTCATCAATCGCTGATCCAGCGACTTGAAAGTCCGGGCCGCGTAAAGAGTGTAGCGGTAATAGAAGTCGTTGACGGCCAGCCCAACGGGATTGTCCAGCAGGCACCGGTTCCGGAAGCGGGAGAAGACCTCGGCCTCCATCTGGCTGGCGCCTAACGCCGCTAAAAGGATCAGGGCGACGGGATGGATGAGCCACTCCCGGTTCCGCTGATCCGCGCGGCGCCGCGGAGGCATCAGGAAAACGGCGAGGCCAAAGACCACCGGGGGAATGATAAGAAAATGGGCGGTGTCCAGGGGGGCGAACCCTTGATGATTCGCACCGATGAGACAGGCGATCCAGAGAAGGATCGGCGAGATCAGGGCATGGCGGTCCCGGTGGAAAAACCGGTCCCACGCCCAGGCCATGACCAGGGAGAGGGCGACCAGGGCCGCCCCCACGCTCAGGGTGTAGAAAATGCCGCCGTAAAGGGCGGTTTTAAAGGACAACAGGGTGGGAATGATGTGCTCGTTGGGAACGGCCAGGTATCCGGCGTCGCTGATGGCCGTCACCGTCCGGTGGAGGTCCCGGTTGGAGAGAAATACGTGGAGAGCCGCCGCGGCCTCCGCCGTCAGCAAGCCGACGAGGGCGGAAATGACGATCCACCAGGGAAAGGGCCGTCGCCGCATCGGGTTTCAGGCGTCCGGAACGGGCGGGACGTCAGACGTCCGGGCGTGTTTCAAGGGGATAAAAGGTCCGATAGACGCTGACCAGCGCGTAGAGCAGGATATAGCCGATGGAGATGAACCGGAGGAGGCCGTTGGTTCTGGGGTAGATCCAGAGCAGGCAAGCGGTGCCGCCGCCCCAGAGCAGGGTGGCGGCGAGCATGGCCCGGCGGAGTTTGGGGTTCCGGGTCAGGTACTCGAGCCGGGACGGATAGACGTATTTAATGGGGACAAACACCAGGACCGAAAGGAAGACGATGATGAAGGCGTTGGTCCAGGGCGCGGTCTCCCAAAGATAGAGATAGAGGACGGCGATGTTCCAGTAGCTGGGAAAACCTTTGAAAAAGTGATCCTCGGTCTTGGCGTCGATCTGGGTGAACTGGTAGGCGGAGACCATGGTCACCAGGATGGCGCCGGCGTAATTGAGGCCGATGGGCAAAAGCTGGGTGGAGATCATGAAAAAGGCGGGCACCATGACGTAGTTGAAATAGTCGATGAGGTTGTCCAGCAAGGCGCCGTCGATCTGGGGGGCGGCGGCTTTGATCCGGACCCGCCGCGCCAGGGAGCCGTCGGCGGCGTCCACGACGATGGCGATGCCCATAAGCCACAGGGCCCACCTGAACTCGTTCCGGCTGATGGCGTCCAGCGCCAGCAGACCCAGGACGGCTCCCGTGGCGGTGAACCCATGGACCAGCCAGGCTGCCAGACGCTGGGTCCGGTTAATGGGGGGGCTTTTTTCGTCTGTCGTCATGTCCGATTCCGTATGCATCTCCCTTTCTCTTTAAAACGTCGGCTTATATCACAGCGGGCGTCCCTTGGCAAACCCGGGAAACGCAAAAAGCGTCGGTTCCGTCAAATTTCTCTCAACCGCCGGTTGTCCGGCAGGTCGGCGATGGCCTCTTCAAATCGTTCCAGGGCCGCGGACAACGCCTCCATCTCCTCGGATTTTTCCACCGGGAGGGTGTCCGTGCCGTGGTGTTCCAGGGTATCGATGATGTACTTAATGGTAAAATCCTGGATGTCCCGGGCCGGTTGGTACGCGGGTTCGTTGTTTTTATGGGCCTGGGTTTTGGACAGGATGTTGGCCTCGACGAATTCCCGGAGAACCGGTTGGATCATGCGAAGGTGGATGCCCATCTTGTCGGCGATCTCCCCGGCGGTCATGGGGGGACGGCCTTTGGAGAAATTGCGGGTCAGCAAATGGATGGCGCGCAGCGAGATGAGCTTTTTGAGGGAGAAACTGGGGGCCGGGGCGGAGGGCGACAGTCCGTGGGCGTCCACGTGCTGATGGGCGGAGGAGATCTCGGCGCCCATCAGCATGATGAGCCAGCTGGCCTGAACCCAGATGAGAAACAGCGGCAATGCGGCGAAACTGCCGTAAATGGCGTTGTAGCCGGCGACGCCGATCTGGAAGTTGATGTAGACCCATTGGGCGAGCCGGTAAGTGGCGCCGGCGATGATCCCGCCGATCAGGGCGGAAGAAATATTGACGCCGGTATTGGGCATGATGAGGTAGGTCAGGGTGAACAGCGCCCAGATCAGGGCGTAGGAAAGCAGCTTGAGAAGGGTGTAGATCACGGGGCTGATCATCCCCAGCAGCGCTATTTCTTCGGTGATGGTGGCGACCTGCATCGATATGAAGACGGTCAGGCTGCTGGAGACGATGACCAGAATGGGGCTGATGAACATGATGGCCAGATAATCGCTCAGTTTCCGCTGGAAGGGGCGGGCCTCTTTTACCTCCCATATCTCGTTCATGGAGTTTTCGATATGATTGAGCACTTTGATGGCGGTCCAGATGAGGATGGCCATGCCGATGCCGGCGATGGCCCCGCCCCGGGTCTGTTCCAGAAGGGTGCGGGCCATCTCGGTGATCCGGTTGAGCACCTCTTCCTGGCCGGGCAGATTGGCATAGAGCTGGCGTTCAAGCACTTTTTCGAACCCGAATCCCTTGGCCACGCCGAAGGCCATGGCCAGGAGGGGGACGATGGAGAGCACCGTATAGAAGGTGAGGGCCGACGCCCGCAGGCCGCACATGTGTTTCGGAAACCCCCGGACCACCAGCGAGATGATCCGGAGGATGCGCACCCCAGCGAACTGGAGCGACGTCAAATCCTTTTTGCGCACCTGCCACAGATCGGTCCGGATAAAGGCGACGGTGCGTTTGAGGGGGTCTTTTATCCTTTTCATGGGGGCTCCGGTGATTGTAAAAAAGCCTTTTTCAATTATGATCCGGTTTGATAAGGTGATATGCAAGCAAAAGTCAAGGACGGATATTCAAATCAAGGAGGCTGCATGAAGATTCT
>CAZZBE010000057.1:0-16176 GCA_964652715.1 uncultured Desulfobacteraceae bacterium | reverse complement strand
CTTTCCCCTTTCCCGGCGGATGATTCTGTGATAATATTGGCTATCACTTGGTAATGGATAGGCAACAGTTCCGCATTTTCGATAGGGGAAAAGGAGGGCGTCCATGAAAAGGATGGATCGACGGGCGCGCATGGTAAAGGAGGAACGATGACACATAAGATCAATCGACGGGATTTTTTGAAATATCAGGTGACGGGCGCGATCTGCCTGACTTCGGGGATGATGGCCCCGACTCTGCTCTTCGCGGAGACGCCGCCGGATATCGCTGTCGCCAAGGGGACGCCGGGGGCCGCCGCGCGGGCGGCGGTCAAGGCGTTGGGCGGCATGTCGCGGTTCGTCAAAAAGGGGCAGCGGGTGGTGATCAAGCCCAACATGAGCTTCCCGACGCCGCCGGAACGGGCGTCGAACACCCACCCGGAGGTGGTCCGGGAACTGGCGGCCCTGTGCAAGGCGGCCGGCGCCGGGCGCGTGCTGGTCCTGGACAATCCCCTGGGGCCGGCGGAGCTGTGCATGGAGTCGTCCGGCATCGCCGAGGCCTGCGAGCCCATCGACCGCCGAATGGTCCACATGGTCTCGGATCCGTCCCAGTACGCCGAGAAGGCGATCCCCGGCGGGAAAAGCCTTACCGAAACCGATATCATGAAAGAGGTGCTCGGCGCCGACGTGCTCATCGCGGCGCCGGTGGCCAAATCCCATTCCGGGGCCGGGGTAAGCCTCTCCATGAAGGGGATGATGGGGCTCGTTTACAACCGGATGATCTTTCATCGGCGCGATCTTCACACCGCCATCGTCGATCTCTCAACGGTGCTCAAGGCGGATCTGACGGTGGTGGACGCCACCCGGGTCCTGTCCACGGGCGGCCCCGGCGGGCCGGGCAAGGTGCTGACCCCCGATACGGTCGTCGCCTCGGCCGACATGGTGGCGGCGGACGCCTATACGGTCTCCGCCTTCGAGTGGTACGGCAAATCCTACCGGCCGGATCAGGTCCGCCACATCCGGGAGGCCCACGCCCGGGGTCTGGGCCGCATGGACATCGAAAACCTCCGGGTAGAGTCGATCACCGCCTGATGCCGTTTCGACGCGCGGCCCAGCTGATCTGCCTGGGCCTGTTTCTCACGGCGCTGGCCGGGGCCGCCGCCGGGCTATTGGCGTCGCCGGATCTCTTTTTGAGGCTCGACCCCGTCCTGGTCGGCGCGACGGCGCTGGCCGGACGGGCGCTCGTTTGGGCCTTTCTGCCCGCGGTCATCGTTTTGATATCCGCCCTGCTGATGGGACGGGCGTTCTGCGGCCACATCTGCCCCATGGGGACCACCATCGACGGCGGAGACCGGGTGGTTGGCTATCCCCGAAAACCGCCAAGGTCGGGCGGCAGACTTCGACCGATCAAGTATTATGTGCTGGCGGCGCTCCTGGGGGCGGCCCTGGCGGGCGTCTCCCTGGTGTTTCTGGCGGCGCCCCTGTCCCTGATCACCCGGTTTTACGGGCTTTTGGTCTATCCGGTGGCGGAACGGCTGGCCGACGGCGGCCTGGCGGCGATCCGTCCGGCGGCCGAAGCGCTGGATCTCCGGTCCCTGATGTTCGCCCAAATCGACCCGCCCCGGTTCGGGACCCAGTTGTTTCTGCTGGCGTTTTTCGGCGCGGTGTTCGGGTTGGCCAGGGTTTCGCCAAGGTTCTGGTGCCGGTATCTCTGCCCCGCCGGCGCCCTGCTGGGCGCGGTCTCCGGCAGGCCGCTGATCCGGCGCCGGGTCGGCGACGACTGCATCGATTGCGGCAAATGCGCCCGGCGCTGTCCCATGGACGCCATCCCCGGCGACGCCCCCCGGACGACCCGATACCGCGAGTGCATCGCCTGCGGAACCTGCGCCGCGGTCTGCCCGGTGGATGCCGCGGCGTTTCCAGCAGATAAGCCGATCCGGGCTGTTTTTCCCGCCGGCCTGTCCACTCCGTCCACCCCGTCCACTTCGTCCACCGCGTCCACCCCTGCTTCCCTCGAACGCCGGCGCATCCTCGTGGCCGGGCTGGCCGGCGCCGGCACGGCGGCCGTCGGCCTGACCGGGCTCTACGGCCCCTATCCCGGGGCCGGCGAAGGTCAGGTTCAGGCCGTCGGGCTGTTGCGGCCGCCGTCCGCCCTGCCGGAAAAAGAATTCCTCGCCCAATGCGTCCGTTGCGGGGAGTGCATGGCCGCCTGCCCCACCAACACCCTCCAGCCCATCGGCCTTCGGGCCGGCTGGATGGCCCTGTTCAGCCCGGCGCTCACCCCCCGGCGCGGCTATTGCGACCCCCGGTGCCACCGGTGCGCCGACGGCTGCCCCACCGGCGCCATTCGTCCGGTTTCCGACAACGAGCGCATCTGGGCCAAGACGGGCACGGCCATCATCCTTCGCCAAAAATGCCTGGCCTGGGAGCACAAGAAAAGCTGCATGGTCTGCGACGAGGTCTGCCCCTACGACGCCATCGATTTTCGGCGGGAACCGGGCAACCCCTACGCCGTCCCCCATGTCCGGGAGGACCGCTGCGCCGGCTGCGGGTATTGCGAGCACTTCTGCCCGGTGTACCACGAGGCCGCCATCGTGGTGACGGCCATGGGCGCGCTGCGGTTGCCGGAGGGGTCCTTTAAAAGGGAGGCGACGGGCCGGGGGCTCCGGCTGACGCTGAAATCCAAAACGGATGCGGCGGCGGGCTACCCCTCCCCGGCGGCGCCGTCTTCGGGCGGCGCGCCGGGATTCGACGAGGGCGGATCCCCGGAGACGGCGCCGGGGTTCGATTCAGGCTTCGACGACTCTTAGGGTTCTGTTGACACGATGATCCGGTCTTTTCCGGCCCGTTTGCCGTCGTAGAGGGCTTCGTCGGCCGCCTTGATGCAGTGGTCGATGTCGGCGCCCTGTCCGCAGAGGCTGATCCCGAGGGTGAGGGTGACGCGGAGGGACTGGTCGTCGTAGACCATCTCGCTTTCCGCCAGGGCCGTCTGGATCGAGGCGGCCAGGGTCCGGGCCCCGTCCCCTTCGGTCTCCGGCAGGAGCAGGAGGAATTCCTCCCCGCCCCATCGGGCCGCGGTGTCCTGCTTGCGCACCCGGCCGCGGAGGACGTCGCTGACCGTCACCAGCACGGAGTCGCCGCAGTCGTGGCCGTACCGGTCGTTGAAGGCCTTGAAATCGTCGATGTCCGCCAGGATCAGGGCAAAGGGCTTTCCGTTCCGGTCGGTCTTCTTCTTTTCATATTTGATCTTGTCCATCATGTCCCGCCGGTTGGACAACCGGGTGAGGCTGTCGGTGCGGGCGGCGATCTCCAGCTCCTCGTAGGCCTTCCGGAGCTTGAAATAGGCGGTCTTCAGCGCTTCCTGGGACCGCTTCAGTTCCAGGTGGGTTTTGACCCGGGCCAGCACCTCCTCTTTCTGGAACGGTTTGGCGACGTAATCGACGCCCCCGGCCCGGAATCCCTTCAGTTTGTCCTCGGTTTCGGTCAGGGCGCTGATGAAAATGACCGGGATGTCCCGGGTCTCGGCGTCGGCCTTGAGCAGCTTGCACACTTCGAAGCCGTCCAGCTGGGGCATCATGATGTCCAGAAGGATCAGGTCCGGCCGCCGTTTGCGGACGAATTTCAGGGCCTTGCCGCCGTCCCTGGCCAGGGCGACCTTGTAGTGTTCGTTGCCCAGGATGTCGGCCAGGACCTGAAGGTTTTTGGAATTATCGTCGACGATCAGAACGGACGAAGGGGATTCCGGGTGCATAACGCGTCCTCCGCGTGGGGTGTGGGGTTGAACGATCGGCATCGTTGACTATCGGGGCGTCTCCGGATCGCGGTATGTCGGCAGGGTGAAAGTGAAGACGGTCCCCCCGCCGGATCGGTCCGCCGCCCAGATCCGGCCGCCGTTTCGCTCGACGAATTCGCGGCACAGCAGCAGGCCCAGTCCGCTGCCCTTTTCGTTTCGGGTGCCGGGGGTGGTGAAATGGGCGTCGAGCTGAAACAGCCGGGGAAGGCGATCCCGGCCGACGCCCACCCCGGTATCGGCCACGGAGACGGCCGCTTCCGCCTCCCCTTCCTCGGCGGTCACATCGATTCGTCCGCCCTCCGGCGTGAATTTGACGGCGTTGGAGATGAGGTTCCGGAGCACGCTCATGGCCATGTTCGGGTCGGCGTAGACCAGCAGTTGCGGATCGATGTCGGTTTCGATCCGGATCGATTTTTCCCTGGCCACGCCGGACAGCACCCGCAGGTTGTTGTCCACGATCTGGCGGAGAGGGGTGTTTTCGGGATGGAAATCGATTTTCCCCCGCTGGGCGTTGGCCCAGCACAGCATGTTCTCCATGAGGTCGTAGGCGCTTTTGACCGACCCGCGGAGGTCGGTGAGGATCTCCCGTTTGGTTTCGTCGGGCAGGGCCTCCCATTTTTCCGTGAGCAGTTCCAGGGAGTTGAGCAGGCCCCCCAGGGGACTCCGGAGGTCGTGGCTGATGATGGAAAACAGCTTGTCTTTGGTGGCGTTGGCCTTTTTCAGGGCCTTGTTGGCCGCCTGGGTCGCCTCCCGGGCCCGTTTCAGGTTGAGATGCGCATTGACCCGGGCAAAGACTTCTTCCTTCTGGAACGGTTTGGTGATGTAGTCCAGGGCCCCCGCCTCGAAGCCTTTGAGTTTGTCGCCGGTTTCCGAGAGGGCGCTGATGAAAAGGACCGGGATGTCTTTGGAGGCTTTGTCGGATTTCAACCGCCGGCAGACCTCGAAACCGTCCATGCCGGGCATCATGATGTCCAGGAGGATCAGGTCCGGGGTCCGTTTCCGGAGAAAATCCAGGGCTCTGAAGCCGTCCCGGGCGGTGGCGACCCGAAAGCGCCGTTCCCTCAGGATGTTCGCCAGCACCTGGAGGTTCTGGGCGTTGTCATCGACGATCAATACGGTGGGCGCGCTGTCAGCCGGCATTCGCTGTCTCCTTTCGACAAGTCCGGTCCCTGGACGACTGCTGCTGGATATCGGTACTCTCCCTCATAGCAGATCGGACAGGGCCTTGTCGAGAGAATCGATGGCCGCCGCGAAATCCGTCAGGCGGGCTTCCATGTCTTCGATATTGCTGGATCGGGAGAGGTCCAGAAGGTCTTGGCTGTAAGCCGCCAGGGCGTCGAGACCGTGACGCCGGGCGATGGCGTCGAGGTCTTCGGCGAATTCGACGATGTCGTCGATGAAATAGGCGTCGCCGATCTCCCGCCACCGGGCCATCATCCGGTCCGTCAGCCGGCCGCGGACCTCGGCCGGACAGGCGGCCAGCTCGGCCGACAGGCGGCGGGCGTAGTCGGGCGCCGGCGCGTCGGCCGGCGCCTCCGATGGACCCGGGGCGTCGGAACCGGCGGTCGCCCGGCGGTCCAGAAACCGGCTCAGCTGTTCCCACAGGGCGGCCCGGGTGAGCGGCTTGAGCAGGCGGCCGTCGAAGAGGGCGTCGATCCGGTCGATCTCCTCTTTCATGGCCGACGCCGTGAAGGCGATGACGGGCATCTTTTCGCCTTTGTCCATCCGGCGGATTTCGGCGGTGGTCTCGTATCCGTCCTGGCCGGGCATCCGGAGGTCCATCAGAACCAGATCGATGTCCGGGTCGGCGCGGAGACGCGCCAGCGCCTGCCGGCCGCTCCCGGCCTCCAGAACCGTCACTTCCGAATGGGCGAGATACCCTTTGACCAGTTCCCGGTTGGCGGAGACATCGTCCACTATGAGGACCCGGGCGGACCGAAATACCCCGGGGCCGCTGGGGCCGTCTTCCGGGGGCCGGGACCCGCCGCGGCTTTTTCCGGCGCCGGGGACACGGGGCAGGGTCACCCGAAAGCAGGTCCCCTTGCCCGCTTCGCTTTCCACCGCGATCTCGCCCCCCATCATCTCCACCAGCCGCCGGACGATGGCCAGCCCTAATCCCGTGCCGCCGTACTGTTTCCGGCTCCGGCCGTCCCGCTGGTAGAAGCTCTGGAAAATCCGGTCCAGCCCGTCCGGCGGGATGCCGATGCCGGTGTCGGCCACCTCCAGGACGATGCGGTGGGATGAGACGTCGGGCCCGGACGGGCCGTCGGTTTCAGGGGCGGCCCCGACCCGTACATGGACGGCCCCCTCGCGGGTGAACTTGACCGCGTTGTCCATGAGGTTGACGAGGATCTGGCGGAGCCGGACTTCGTCCAGCACCAAGCGGTCCGGCATCCCTTCCTGGATCTGAATGTCCAGTGCGAGGCCTTTTTTTTCGGCCTTCCGGAGAAAGATCCCCCGGATGGTTTCCAGGAGGGCGCGGAGGGACGCCGGTTCGGGCCGGATCTCCATCCGGCCGGCTTCGATCTTCGACAGATCCAGGATGTCGTCGATGATCGTCAGGAGGGTCTGGCCGCTGGCGTGGATGTTCTCCAGCCAGCTCCGGCGCCGGGGGTCCCGGACGGTGTCGCCGAGGATGTCGCTGAACCCGAGGATGGCGTTCAGGGGGGTGCGGATCTCATGGCTCATGTTGGCGAGAAATTCGCTCTTGGCCCGGTTGGCGGCTTCGGCGGCGTCCTTTGCTTTTTCCAGCTCGTCGGCATATTCCCGGAGCCGGCGGTTGGACGCTTCCAGTTCCGCGTTTTTCCGGGCCACGGTTTCGGCCAGCCGGGCGGTTTTCCGGTTCAGGGCGGCCCGCTCCAGCACCTTTTTGACGGCGATCAGGACGGTGTCCCGGATGTTTTCCTCCTTGAGCAGATACTCGTCCGCGCCGGTTTTCAGGGCCTGGACCGCCACGGATACCTCGTCCACCACCGTCAGGATGATGATGGGCAAATCCGAGCCGGTCCGACGGATCTCCTCCACGAACCGGAGGCCGTCCATCACCGGCATGTTGATGTCGGTGACGACCAGGTCCAGGTCCCCCTGGTCGTGGACGGCGTCCCGGGCCTCGGCCCCGTTCACCGCCGTCTCCGTCCGGTATCCTTCGTTTTGGAGGATGTCCGAGAGCATCTTCCGGACAAAAGGGTCGTCGTCCACCACGAGGATCTTCGGTTTCGTCGCCGTCATTCGCGCTCCAATGCTCATAGGGCGGCCGTCTTTGCCACGTAGGCGTCGATGTCGCATTTCCGTTTCAAACCGGATGCGGCCATGTACCGGACCTTGCCGAAAACCGGCCGCTCCCCCCAGCCCCGGTCGTGGAGGCCGAAGACCCACCCGACGCCGGCGTAGGAGTTGGGGTCCCGGCCGTCCAGGAAGTACCGGTTGTTCAGCTTCAGGGCGACGCGGAACGCGTCCTCCGGCGTTTCCCGCCATTCCAGGATCTTTTTCCCCCAATACATCCGCATGTAATTATGCATGTAGCCGGTCTTTCGCATCTCCGTCATGGCGGCGTTCCAGTACGGGTCGTGGGTCCGGCTTTCGACCAGTTCCGCTTCCGTGTACCGATACGGACGAGGGTCGGTCCGGTGGACGTCCAGGGTTTTCCGGGCCCACTCCGGGAGGCAGGCGTAGTCGTCGTAGTTCGGGGTGTAGTGGACGAAATTAAAGGCCAGTTCCCGCCGGACGACGAGCTGTTCGATGAACGCCGCTTTCTGATCTTCCGGGACGGCCGGGGCCCGCCGCACCTGGCGGGCCAGATAAACCGGCGAAATCTGGCCGAAGTGGAGGTAGGGGCTCATGAAGGAGACATCGTCGGTCTGGGGCTGATTGCTGTTTTCGTCATAGCGGGCCAGGCGGTCCCGGATAAAGGTTTTGAACCGCTTTTCGGCCTCGGCGGCTCCGCCCTTGAAATGGCGGCCCACCGGTTCGACGGTCCGATCGATCTTCAGTTTTTCCAAAACAGCGTCGGGGGAGAGGTCGGACAGGCCGTCCAGGGACAGGTCCATTGAGCCGCGGGAGGGCCGGAGGTCCGCCCCGGGGACGAGGAAATCGTCCAGGCGGCGGTGAATTTTGGGGCGAAGGGTCCTGGCCGCCCATTCGCGCTTGTCCGACGCCGTCTCCACCGGCACGACCAGGTCCCCTTCCACCGCCGTCACCGGGCAGCCGGCGGCCTCCGCCACGGCCTTCCGCCATGCGTTTTGGCGGCGGAGATACCCGCTGTCGCAGATGATTGAAGCGGCCCGGCGGCCCGCTTCGATCGCCACCCGGTCCGGGGGGCCGATCCGAAGGACCAGTTGAATGGATTTTTCCGCCAGGGCCGCCCGGACCTCCTGGAGCCCCTCCAGCATGAACCGGTAATGGCGCAGGGTCGCTTCGGGGTAGTTTTCCGTCAAACCGAAGACCGCGACCAGCGGCAGGCCGAGCCGGTCGGCCTCCAGGACGGCGTGATCCAGGGCGGGGTTCTCCCCGGCCCGCTGGGCGGCTTGCATCCAGTAGAGCACGTAGTCGCCGTTCCGGGACGGGGCGGAATTGAGGCGATGGATTCGCGACGGATGGACGGGGGCGTCTGTTTGCATCTCCGGCTGAATCATAAGGCGATCCTTTAGCGTCTAAGGCGGTCGATGGGTATGACATCCCCAACAAAACGGAAAACGGGACGAAAGTCAATCCCGGAATCGGCTGACGCGTGAAAATGATCGGAAAGGCTGAAGCGGAGAGGGGGAGGAGGGAGCGGTATGGCCCGGCCGTCCGGGGGGGACGGCCGGGCGGTTTTCACCGGGAAAACGACGGCCCCGATCCCCTAATGGGCGGAGCGGACGGGCTGGCGTCCCCCGAACTTTTCTTCATAGACGGAGACCAGGAAAATGGTGGCGAACGGCTGGGTGAACAGGGCGGTGATAAAGAAGGACGAGCCGATGGCGGTCACGGCCCAGACGATGATCAGCACGATGACGTGGTCCACCGGGTTGTCCTGGGTGGTCATGGCCGTGCTGAGCTTGACGGCGTCGGCGATCCCCAGGTCGCGGTCCACCATGAGCGGGACCATGTAGAGGCAGATGAAGGAGATCCCCAGGCCCAGAACGATGCCCGGCAGCACGAAGAGCATGAATCCGATGGCGCAGAGCACCACCACCACCAGCCCGAAACCCAGGAGGGGGATGAACAGGTGCATCTGGGAGAAGATGTCGGGCAGCTTGGGCTCCCGGCCTTCCCGGACCATCCGCAGGACGGCGTGGACATATCCGGCGAAGGTCGCGGGCGCCAGAATCCCCAGGGTGACGATGCTCACCCCCAGCCAGACCAGGGTGAGAAAGACAAGGGGAAGAATGAATTTGATGGTGAGTTTCCAGGCGGTTTCCAGGTGGTATTTGAAATCCATGGGGTCTCCTCTCCGGGAATTAAATGGGGTCAAAACAAACGGTATCCAAACGGTGCAAAAAATATGGAATGAAATGGCCGTTGTCAAGAAATCGAACCGTGCGATTGCATGCCCCCGGGCGTTGCGGAACCATCCCCTTTGTGGTATGCATCCCGGGGGAGGAACACGGGACCATGATCGACGATGCATTTCCGGAAAAGGGATGTTTTGGCCATCTGAAACTGCTGCTGGTGGAGGACAACGTCATCAACCAGGAGGTGACCATCGAGATGCTGGCTCACACGGGGGCGCGCATCAATGTGGCGGCCAACGGCCGGGAAGCCGTGGAGGCGGTGGGCCGGACCCGGTACGACGCCATCCTGATGGATGTGCAAATGCCCGGGATGGACGGCTGCGACGCCGCCCGGAGCATCCGGCGGATAGAGCCCGCCGGAGACCCGATCCCCATCATCGCCATGACCGCCGGCGCAATGGAAGGGGACCGTCAGAAGTGTCTTGATGCGGGCATGAACGATTTCATCGCCAAGCCCATCCAGCCCCGGGCTCTCTTCTCCCGCCTGGAAAAATGGCTCCTGGATTCGGAAACCCGGGTCGTCGGCGACAGGGAAAAGGCGGCGGCCGGACCGGCCCCGTCGCCCGCCGTCCCCCAACCCCCCTATCCCGGGATCGATCTGGACGCGGCCATGAAGCGGATGGTCGGCAACCGGGCGCTTCTGGAACGACTGCTGGGGGAGTTCTACCGAAACTACGGGGACGGGGGAGCGCCCCTCTTCTCGGAAGCGGGCCGGGCCGCCATTCGCGACGGCGACGGAGGAGCGGCGCTCGATTACCTCCACACCCTGAAGGGGGTGGCCGGCAACCTGTCGGCCCGGGACCTCCACGACGCCTGCCAGGACCTGGAAACGGCGGTCCGGGCGGGGGAAACCGACGGCGCCGACGGCCGGCTGTCGCGCCTGGAAAAGGCCCTGGCGGAGATCCTTGCTACCGCCCGGCCCTATCGGGACCGACGAAAAGAAACCCGGCGGGATAAGAAGTGCATTTCCGGCGACCCGGAGACCGCCGCGGGCGTCGAAGCGCTCATGGAGACGATGGCCGCCTACCTGGAGAAAAACAGCCTGAAAGCCGAGGAGTGCCTGGACCGGCTCAAGAACCGGCTGGCGGACGGACCGGGTCTGGACCCGGAGGCGTCCGCCGAGTTGCAAACCCTTTCGGAGCAGGTGGAGGCGTTTGCGTTTCGGGATGCCCGGGAGACCCTGGGGCGGTTGACGGCGAAGATCGAATCAGGACGGCCGGGATGAGGTGAAAACGGGCCGCGCCCTTCTCCTTTCAGCCGATCCCTTCACCGCGCCGATAAACGCCTCGATTTTGGCGGCATCCTTGACGCCGGGGGCGGCTTCAACCCCCGAACTCACGTCCACCGCATCGGGTTCGGCGTCGGCGATGGCTTGGGCCACGTTTTCCGGGGAGAGGCCGCCCGCCAGCACCAGGGGATGCCGGCGGCCGAATTCCCGGGCGCCGGACCAGTTCCAGACCGCCGCGTTCCCGCCGGGCAGCACCCCCTTGCCGCATTCCACCAGAAAGGCGGTGGGCGCGTAGTCGGGGGCGGCCGCCAGGGTCGGTTCTCGGGAGGCGAAGAGGCCCTTGAGCACGATCAACCCCTCCCCGCGCAACCGCCGGACGGTCTCCGGCGTTTCCCGCCCATGGAGCTGGACCGCCGTCAGGCCGCAATCGCGCGCCTTTCGCCGCACGGATTCTTCGCTCTCATCCACGAAGACTCCCACCTTTTGCACGCCGGCCGGCAGGGCGTCGCAGATGGATCGGGCCGCATCGTCGCTCACATGTCGCGGGCTTTTGGGGAAAAAGACCAGACCGACGGCGTCGGCCCCCATCTCCGCGCACCGGACGGCCATTTCCGGCGTGGTCAGTCCGCAGATCTTGATCTGGATCATCCCCGGCCGCCTCCGGTCCGGATCAGCGATTTCAGAAACCCGGCCGGGTCCTCGGCCCTTACCAGGCTCTCGCCGACGAGGAAATTGTGGAAGCCGGCGGCCTTTAGGTTCCGGATGTCGTCCGGGCCGCGGATCCCGCTTTCGGCGACGGCCGTTTGATCCGGGGACAGGAGAGACGCCAGCCGGACCGACGTGTCGATGCTCGTTTCGAAGGAACTGAGATTCCGGTTGTTGATCCCCACCAGCCGGGCCCCGGCCCGGGAGGCGGTTCTGATTTCGCTTTCCGAATGGGTCTCCACGAGCACATCGAGGCCGAATTCTCCGGCGAGGGCCAGGTAGTCCGAAAGCTGCGTTTCGGCCAGAATCCGGACGATGAGCAGGATGGCGTCGGCGCCCATGACGGCGCTTTCGCAGATCTGGTATTCGGAAACGATGAAATCCTTTCGCAAAACCGGCAAATGGCAGGATTCCCGGGCGACTTTCAGGTCTTCGAAGCTGCCCTTGAAATAGGTTCTGTCCGTCAGAACCGACAGGGCCGCCGCGCCGCCCCGCTCGTATCGGAGGGCCTGTACCGCCTCATCCAGATCCCCCTGGATGATCCCTTTGGAGGGAGAGGCCCGCTTGATCTCCGCGATGATATTGACGCCGCCCGGACCCGGGGCCGCGAGTCGGTCGAAAAAGGGCCGCTTGTCCCGCGGCGCCCGGGCTTCTTCCCGGAGACGGTTCTCCGGGATTTTCCTGCGGGCGTCGGCCGTCTCTTCGTGTTTGGTGGCGACGATTTTTTTCAGGATATCGGATGGCATAAGCTCAATCTATAGAGGTTGACTGTCGTTCCGGGATATAATAGTTTACAAAGACGATGATCAGGGGATTCGCCAATAAAACCGCCCGTGATGTGTACCATGGGGCCAACAGCAAACAGGCGAGAAAACTGCCCCAAGAACTCCATGGAAGAGCAAGGCGTCTCATGGATCAATTGAACGCCGCCCCATCGCTTGATTTCCTCCTCGTCCCGCCGGGCAACCGGTTCGAAAAGCTCTATGGCGATCTGTCAGGCCATTGGAGCCTGAGAATCAACGACCAGTGGCGGGTCGTTTTTCGATGGGCGGGCAACGATGCGTATGATGTCAGCATCATGGATTATCATTAGGAGTCAATTTTATGCTGCCAAAAAACAGACCCCCGACCCACCCCGGAGAGATGCTTCTGAAAGAATTCATGGAACCGCTCCATCTCAGCCAGAAGACCCTGGCAAAGCATCTCGCATGGCCTTATGGTCGCCTCAATGAGATCATCAACGGCCGACGCGCAGTCACCGTCGATTCCGCGCTGGCGCTTGGAGACGCTTTCGGCACGGGCCCGGAGTTCTGGCTCAATCTCCAGAGGGATTGGGATCTTTGGCATCAAATGCGGGAATACCAACCCGTCGCGCCCATTGTTGGACCTCCCGCCGCCGCTTCACCAGTGGCTGAAACCTCTCCTACTTAACCATTCTCCCGCGTAAACCGCACGAGCGCATCCAGTTTCTGGAGGGCCGCGCCGCCGTCGATGGATTCCCTGGCCAGTTGAATCCCCGAGTTCAGGTCCGAGGCCAGGCCGGCGGCCACCAGGGCGGCGCCGGCGTTGAGCAGCACCACGTCCCGCCTGGCCCCTTTTTCGTCGCCGCCGAGGATCGCTTTGGTGATGGCGGCGTTTTCCATGGGCGTGCCGCCCGCGAGGTCTTCGGGATCGGCGGATTTGCCGAAAAACTGCTCCGGTGAAATATCGTAGGTCCGGATCATGCCATCGTTCAATTCGGAGATCCGGGTGGCGGCGCAGACCGATATCTCGTCCAGGCCGTCGTGGCCGTGGACCACGAAGACCCGTTTGGAGCCCAGCAGCTTCAGGGCGTTGGCGAACATTTCGGTGAGTTCCGGGGCGAAGACCCCCAGGAGCTGGCAGTTGGCCGCCGCCGGATTGGTGAGGGGGCCGAGCATGTTGAAGATGGATCGGATGCCCACCTCCTTCCGGGCCTTGGCCGCGTATTTCATGGCCCCGTGAAACCGGGGCGCGAACAGGAACCCGATGCCGATCTCCCCCACGGCCTCTTCCACGATTTCGGGCTCGATGTCGAGCTTCATGCCCATGGCCTCCAGCAGGTCGGCGGAGCCGCACTGGCTGGTGATGGACCGGTTGCCGTGCTTGGCCACCGTCACGCCGCACCCGGCCGCCACGAAGGCGGTGGTGGTGGAGATGTTGAAGGTGTTGGAGGCGTCGCCGCCGGTGCCGCAGGTGTCCACCACGGTGGACGCGGTGGTATGGATCCGCCTGGCCTTCCGGCGCATGGCCCGGGCCGCGCCGGCCAGTTCCTCGAAGGTCTCGCCCTTGGCGGCCAGGGCCGCCATGAAGGCGCCGATCTGGGCGTCGGTGATGTCTCCGGAGAAGATGTCGGCGATCATGCCGGCCATGGCCTCTTCGGACAGATCTTGTTTCCGGACAATGGCGTTCAGGTTCTCCTTGAAGCTCATGTCGATCTCCTTTTTTAAGGCGTTTCCGATTCCGTACCGTTCCGGGTGGTGTTGAGAAAATTCCGCAGCAGCCGCTTGCCCACCGGCGTCATGATCGATTCCGGGTGGAACTGAATCCCCTCCGTGGGATGGTCCCCGTGGCGCAGCCCCATGATCTCGCCGTCCTCGGATTCCGAGACCACCGCGAGGCAGCCGGGCAGTCCGTCCCGGGAGACCGCCAGGGAGTGGTACCGCATGGCCTGGAAGGGCTTTTTGATGCCTTTGTAAATCCCCTGTCCGTCGGTGGCGACGGTGGAGGTCTTGCCGTGCATCAGCCGTTTGGCCGGGATTACCTGGCCGCCGAAGGCCATGCCGATGGCCTGGTGCCCCAGGCAAACCCCCAGGATGGGGATTTTCCCGGAAAACCGCTCGATGACGGCCAGGGAGATCCCGGCGGACTCGGGCCGTCCCGGCCCGGGGGAGATGACGATGCCGGCCGGGTTCAGCTCCGCCAGCCGGTCCACGGCGACCGCGTCGTTGCGGAAAACGGTTACCGGCGCGCCCATCTCCTCCAGGTACTGAACGAGATTATAGGTGAAGGAGTCGTAATTGTCGATCATCACCAGCATGATGTCCCCTCCTTATGCGCCCTGAACCAGTTGCAGGGCCTTTTGAATGGCCATGGCCTTGTTGACGGTTTCCATCCGCTCCCGCTCGGGGTCGGAGTCGGCCACGATGCCGGCCCCGGCCCGGACCGTCAGCTCGCCGTTTTCCACGCAGGCCGTCCGGATGGTGATGGCCAGATCCATGTTGCCGGAAAACGAGACGTAGCCCACCGCTCCGCCGTAGGGTCCCCGGGGGGCTTTTTCCAGTTCGGCGATGATCTCCATGGCCCGCACCTTGGGGGCCCCCGAGAGGGTGCCGGCCGGAAAGGTGGCCCGGAGCAGATCCCAGGCGTCCAGTTCCGGTTTCAGGTCGCAGAGGATGTTGGAGACCAGGTGCATGACGTGGGAGTAGCGCTCCACCACCATGAGGTCCGTCACCTGGACGGAGCCGGTCTCGGCCGCGCGCCCCAGGTCGTTTCTTCCCAGGTCCACAAGCATCAGGTGTTCGGCTCGTTCTTTTTCGTCCTCCAGGAGTTCGCTGGCCAGGGCCCGGTCCTCCTGTTCCGTCTTTCCCCGGGGGCGGGTGCCGGCGATGGGCCGGAGGGTGGCCACCCGGTTTTCCAGGCGGACCATGGTCTCGGGGGAGGAGCCCACCAGCGCCATCCCGTCTAAATGGAAAAAATAGAGATAGGGGGACGGGTTGATGAACCGCTGGGCCCGGTAAAGGGACCAGAGATCCGGCGGCGGCGAACAGGTGAAGGGCTGGGAGATGACCGATTGGATGATGTCCCCGGCCAGGATGTATTCCTTGACGGTCTTGACCATGGACCGGTAGACGTCGTCTTCCCACTGCTGGGAAAGGGTGACGGGTTTTTCTTTCCGGGATTTGGGCGGCGCCCCGGTCAGGCGGATGTCGGTCTTTGCCAGCAGCGCGTCGAGCCGGCTTTGGGCCGCGTCGTAGCGATCGGCGGGCGTTGAATCGTCGTCCCCGAAGGTGATGACCACCGCCATGAGGGTGTTTTTGATGTTGTCGAAGATCAGCAGTTCGTCCGGCACCACGAAATGGGCGATGGGTTTGTCCGGCGGCAGGAGGTTGGGGATGGCCTCGAAAAAGGAGACCATCTCGTAGGTCATGTAGCCCACCATCCCGCCCCAGAACCGCGGCAGCTCCGGCATGGGCGCCGGGCGGTACCGGGACATCAGCTCCTTTAACACCGGCAGGGGATCGCGGTTGTGGGGGATCTCCATGGGGATCCCGTTGTCCTGCACCGCCACATGGTCGGCATAGACCCGGATGTGGCGACGGGCCGACGTGGAGAGGAAGCTGTACCGGCCCCACCGCTCGCCGCCCTCGACGCTTTCCAGCAAAAAGGCCGGGCCCTTGCCGTCATAGATCTTCTTGAGCAGGGAGACCGGCGTCTCGGTGTCGGCCAGGATCTCCGCGCAGACCGGAATGACGTTGTGGCTTCCGGCCAGTTGGAGAAATCGGTCTTTGTCGGGAAATCGTTGAATCAGCATCTGGCGTTCCCTCTCTCCGCGAGTTGCGTGTTCGGGTCCAAAAATAAAAAGGGGCCGCGGTATCCGTCCCACGGCCCCTTCTGTTCAGACGAAAAAGGACCGTGGGCTCGGGCGGCCCGCGGTCCTTGTGTTGCTTGGCTCTGTCCTTCGACGGTCAGGCAACCAGCATCCCGGCGGCACGCCCCCTTAAGCGGGCCGCCACCAGCGCTGGTTGTTGTCTTCAATGCGATGAATCGTTTTGTTTTTTCTCATTTGGTCTTTCTCATACAGTCGCCTTTCCGTTACCATTCTATTACCCGGAACCCGATGAAGTTGTCAAGACAAATTTTGACCTCGATCATATGGACGAAGACCTGCGAGGTTTTGAAAACCTCGCAGGTCCGGGTTCGGCATTGCGCGTTTACCGGGGGCGAGAACTGTGGTAATAGAA
>CAZZBE010000056.1:14458-20093 GCA_964652715.1 uncultured Desulfobacteraceae bacterium | reverse complement strand
TGTCCCTTTGTCCCTCTGTCCCTTTGTCCCTCTGTCCCTCTGTCCCTCTGTCCCTCTGTCCCCTTTTTTCACCCCGCCTTCCGCCGCTCCTCCGCCAGCGAAGGAACCGCCAGCTTGCACTGATAGCTGTCGACCAAAGCCTGCCAGCTGGCTTCGATAATGTCTTCGGACACCCCGATGGTGGACCAGATCTCCGACTCATCCCGGGATTCGATGAGCACCCGGACCCGGGCCGCCGCGCCTTCCCGGCCGTCGATGACCCGCACCTTGAAATCCACCAGTTGCATGGCGTCGATGTCCGGAAAGAACTGGCCGAGGGCCTTTCGCATGGCGTTGTCCAGCGCGCTTACCGGGCCGTGGCCTTCCGCTGCGGTGATTTCGTGCTGATCGCCCACGGAGATCTTGATGGTGGCGTGGGCCGTGCAGGGCTTGTCCTTGTCCTTTTCCACGGTCACCCGGAAGGATTCCAGTTCGAATGCCGGCCGGAACTGTTCCGTGAACTTCTCCATCAGGATCTGGAAGGAGCCGTCGGCCACGTCGAACTGGTAGCCGTCCTGCTCCATGCATTTGATCTTCGATACGATCCGCCGGCTGTCGAAGCCGTTGCCCCCCAGCCGGACCCCCATCTCCCGGGCCTTGTACTCCACGTTGCTCCTGCCCGACATGTCCGACACCAGCACCCGCCGTTCATTGCCCACCCGCCGGGGATCCATGTGCTCGTAGGCCCGGGGCTCTTTCATGACGGCGCTCACATGAATGCCGCCTTTGTGGGCGAAGGCGCTCTTGCCGACAAAGGGACGGCTGTTCTGGGGGATCATATTGGCGGTCTCGCTCACATAACGGGAGAGGGACTGCAATTTCGGCAGGTTGTCCGGCGATACGCAGGTCCGGTCCATTTTCTCGTGGAGAATGGGGACCACCGACGTCAGATCGGCGTTGCCGCACCGCTCGCCGTATCCGTTGATGGTGCCCTGGGCCATGACCGCCCCGGCCTCGACGGCGATGACCGTGTTGGCCACGGCCATGCCGCTGTCGTTGTGGGTATGGATGCCCAGCCGGACGCGATCCTCTCCGAAGGCTCCGGCGAGGGCGCGACGGACGTCCCCGACGATCCGCTGGAGATCGAAGGGGAGCGTTCCGCCGTTGGTGTCGCACAGCACGATGAAGTCGGCGCCGTTTTCCATGGCCGAATTCAGGGTGCATAGCGCATAGTCCGGGTTGTCCTTATACCCGTCGAAGAAATGCTCGGCGTCGTAGATCACCTCGCGTCCCCGGCCCTTTAGATAGGCGACCGTGTCGCCGATCATGGCCAGGTTCTCTTCGAGGGTGTTGTTCATGATCCGGACGTGGAGGTCCCAGGTTTTCCCGAACACGGCCACCGCCGGGGTGTTGGTCTCCAGGAGGGCCGCCAGGTTCGGGTCTTCTTCAGGCGCGATGCCGGGCCGGCGCGTGGCGCCGAAGGCGGTCAGGCGGGCGTTCTTGAACTCGACATCGGCCGCCAGTTCGAAAAACCGCTTGTCCCTGGGGTTGGAACCGGGCCACCCGCCTTCGATGTAATGGATCCCGAAGTCGTCCAGACGCCGGGCGATCTTGATCTTTTCCTCGGCCGAGAAGTTGATGTTTTCGCCCTGGGTGCCGTCTCTCAAGGTGGTGTCGTAAAGTAAAACCGGTTCCATTGCGCTGTCCCTCCTTATGGTTATGTACTACCGTCGGTTTTCGGGTCTGAGCGCCCGTACGGCGGCGCCGGCCTTCCACATTTCGGAATTCTTGATCTCGTCGAGTTCCTTCTGGAGCTTTTCCCGGTAGTCGGGGGCGCTGTTGACGTCGAGCACCCTGGCCGTCTCTTTGCCGCTCCTGACGCTCTCATAGAGGTCGGCAAAGACCGGGGCCACGGCGTCCCGGAACTTGGGGGACCAGTCCAGCGCGCCCCGCTGGGCCGTGGTGGAGCAGTTGCCGAACATCCAGTCCATGCCGTTTTCGGCCACCAGCCGGATGAGGCTCTGGGTCAGTTCCTCGACGGTCTCGTTGAAGGCCTCGCTGGGGCTGTGCCCGTTCTTCCGGAGGACGGTGTACTGGGCTTCCATGACGCCGGCCAGACATCCCATGAGCACGCCCCGTTCGCCGGTGAGATCGCTGAAGACCTCTTTTTCAAAGGTGGTGGGGAAAAGATAGCCGGATCCGATGGCGATGCCCAGGGCCAGGGTCCGCTCCCTGGCGCGTCCGGTGTAATCCTGGTGGATGGCGAAGCTGGAGTTGATGCCCGAGCCGTCCAGGAAATTGGTCCGGACCGT
The DNA here is from genome assembly GCA_964652715.1 of uncultured Desulfobacteraceae bacterium. Lineage (GTDB taxonomy): Bacteria > Desulfobacterota > Desulfobacteria > Desulfobacterales > JAABSP01 > JAABTD01. The sequence goes on along the minus strand of CAZZBE010000056.1, from coordinate 17,802 downwards.
CCGGCCAGAGCCCTTGGGCGCCACCAGGATCACGTCGACATTCTCCGGCGGCACGATGTCGGTCTGGTCGCGGTAGACGATGCCGAACCCATGGGAAAAATAGAGGGCGTCGCCTTCGTTGAGACACGCTTTGACCTTGGGCCACATGGCCACCTGCCCGGCGTCCGAGAGCAGGTACTGGACGACCGTTCCCCTCTGGGCCGCCTCCTCCACGGAGAAGAGGGTCTTGCCGGGGACGAATCCGTCGGTAATGGCCCGGTCCCAGGAGGCGCCGCCTTCCCGCTGTCCCACGATGACGCCGATGCCGTTGTCCCGCAGGTTGAGGGCCTGCCCCGGCCCCTGGACGCCGTACCCCAGAATCGCCACGGTTTCGTCCTTCAGCACCGCCCGGGCCTTGTCCAGCGTGAATTCATCCGAGGTAATCACCTCTTCCGTCGTGCCGCCAAAATCGATTTCCGCCATTGAAGTCTCCTTATCTATTTATATTCATTGGTTATATTCATTGGAATGTTTACGCCAGGGGCGAAAGATTTTTCGCCCCTACCTGACGTCTCTGAACAGCGCGATCATCCCGGTCCGGGCGATCTCCTTGATGCCCATGGGCCTCAGCAGGCTCCGGATGGCCGCCAGCTTGCCTTCGTCGCCGGTCACCTCGATGGTGTAGTGCTCGGCGCCCACGTCCACGACCTTGCACCGGAAGATATCGACGATGCGCAGGATCTCGGCCCGGTTTTCCGGCTTGGCCGTCACCTTGATCAGGATCAGTTCCCGCTGCACGTATTTGGCCTCCGTCATGTCGAAGACCTTGATGACGTTGATGAGCTTGTTGAGCTGCTTTTTGATCTGCTCCACGAGGGGGAGGTTGGCCTGGGTGACCAGGGTGATCCTGGAGACGCCTTCTTCCATGGTTTCCGCGACGCAGAGGCTTTCGATGTTGTAGCCCCGGCCGGAAAACAGCCCCGCGATCCGCGACAGGACGCCCGGCTTGTTGTCCACCAGGATGGAGAGCACATGTTTTTCTTCCGCCATGATCGCCTCCCTTCCCTAAACCAGCAGCATCTCGGTGATGGGCGCGCCCGCGGGCACCATCGGGTAGACGCTCTCCTCCTTGTCCACCGCGAAGTCCATGATCACCGGTCGGTCCTTGTAATTGGAGAGCCCCTGCTTCAGGACCGTCTCCACCTCATCGGGCGTCGTGGCCCGGAGCCCCACGGCCCCGTAGGCCTCGGCCAGTTTGACGAAATCCGGGGCGTGGTCCATGCAGGTGCAGGCGTACCGCTTGTCGTAAAACAGTTCCTGCCACTGGCGCACCATGCCCAGGTAGCCGTTGTTGAGGATCGCCACCTTCACGGGCAGGCGGCACTGGACGGCCGTGGCCATCTCCTGGATGTTCATCTGGATGGAGCCGTCGCCGGCGATGTCCACCACCAGCCGGTCCGGCCGGGCGATCTGGGCGCCGATGGCCGCCGGCAGGCCGAATCCCATCACGCCGAGACCGCCCGAGGTGATGAAATGGTTGGGCCGGTTGAAATGATAGAACTGGGCCGCCCACATCTGGTTCTGGCCCACCTCGGTGGTGATGATGGCGTCGCCGCCGGTCAGTTCGTAGAGCTTTTCCACCACATATTGGGGCTTGATGGTCTCGCCCTGGACGTAGGCGAGGCGGCTCAGGTTCTTCCATTCCTCGATGCGGGCGAACCACTTTTCCCGCTTTCCGTCGATGTCGGACAGGTCGGCCTCGTCCAGCATCCCGTTGAGGGTCGAGAGCGCCGCATGGCAGTCCCCCACCACCGGAACGGTCACCGGAATGTTTTTCCGGATCGAGGTGGGGTCGATGTCGATGTGGACGATCTCGGCCTGGGCCGCGAAGGAATCGGTCTTGCCGGTGACCCGGTCGTCGAACCGGACCCCGATGGCGATGAGCAGGTCGCACTCGCTGGTGCACATATTGGCCCGGTAGGTGCCGTGCATGCCGATCATCCCCAACCAGAGCGGATCTGAACCGGGGAAGGCGCCCAGCCCCATGAGCGACGTGGTCACCGGGATCTGGGCCTGGCGGGCGAACCGGGTCAGTTCCTCCGACGCCTTGGAGAGGATGATCCCCCCGCCGGCGAAGATGACGGGCCGTTGCGCTTTCTCGACGAGCTTGACCACCTTCTGAAGCTGCCGCTTGTTGGGGTTGATGGTGGGGTTGTAGGACCGCATCCGGACGTCGCCGGGTTCCTTGTAGTCGACCGTTGTGTTGACCACGTCCTTGGGGATGTCGATGAGGACCGGTCCCGGCCGGCCGGACCGGGCGATGTAGAAGGCCTCCTTGATGACCCGGGCCAGGCTGTCGGTGGATTCCACCAGGTAGTTGTGCTTGGTGCAGGGTCGGGTGATGCCCACGATGTCCACCTCCTGGAAGGCGTCGTTGCCGATGAGGCCCCGGGGCACCTGGCCGGTGACGACCACCATGGGGATGGAATCCATGTAGGCCGAGGCGATGCCGGTCACCGTGTTGGTGGCGCCGGGCCCCGAAGTCACCAGGCAGACGCCCACCTTGCCGGCGGCCCGGGCGTAGCCGTCCGCCGCATGGACCGCGCCCTGCTCGTGGCGCACCAGCACGTGCCGGATGTCGGTCTTGACCAGTTCATCGTAGATGTCGATGACCGCGCCGCCGGGATAGCCGAAGATGGTGTCCACGCCCTCTTCCCGGAGGGTCTTCATCAGAATCTGCGCGCCGGATAATTTCATGTCGTGCCTCCTCTTTTATTTTCCGGAATCCGAAACGCCCCGGCAAACGGCGCCCTGGCTGGCGGACGAGACCATCCGGGCGTAACGGGCCATGTAGCCGTGGGCGATGGCGGGTTCGGGCGGGGTCCAGCCGGCCATCCGTTGGGTGATTTCCTCTTCGGACACTTTCAATGCCACCGCTTTTCCGGGGATATCCACGGCGATGAGATCGCCCTCCCGGACCGCCGCGATGGGGCCGCCCTGGGCCGCCTCGGGGGAGACGTGGCCGATGGCCGCGCCCCGGGTGCCGCCGGAAAACCGGCCGTCGGTGATCAGGGCCACGTGGGCGTCCAGCCCCATGCCGGCGATGGCCGAGGTGGGGGCGAGCATCTCCCGCATGCCGGGACCGCCCATGGGGCCTTCGTACCGGATCACCACCACGTCCCCTTTCTGGATCTTTCCTGCCATGATGGCCCCGGAGGCGGCTTCCTCGGACTCGAAGACCCGGGCCGGGCCTTCGTGGCGCAGCATCTCGTCGCGCACCGCCGACTGCTTCACCACGCAGCCGTCCGGGGCCAGGTTGCCGAAGAGCACCGCCAGGCCGCCCTGGTCGTGGTAGGGATGGTCCG
>CAZZBE010000056.1:13237-14358 GCA_964652715.1 uncultured Desulfobacteraceae bacterium | reverse complement strand
GCCAGGTTGCCGAAGAGCACCGCCAGGCCGCCCTGGTCGTGGTAGGGATGGTCCGGGGACCGGATGACCTCCCGGTCGAGGACGTTGATGGGGCCGATGTTCTCGCCCACGGTCCGGCCGGTGACGGTCATGCACCCGGGATTGATCCGGCCGGCGTCCGCCAGGGTCTTGATCACGGCCTGAATGCCGCCGGCCCGGTCGAGATCCTCGATGTGATGGGCGCCGCCGGGGCTCAGGGAGCAGAGGTGGGGGGTTTTCCGGCTGATCTCGTTGATCCGGTCCAGGTCCATGGGGACGCCCGCCTCGTCGGCGATGGCGGTCAGGTGGAGCACGGTGTTCGTGGAGCAGCCCAGGGCCATGTCCACGGTCAGGGCGTTTTCAAAGGCCTCGGGGCTCATGATCTTCCGGGGGGTCAATCCCTTCTCCAGCATCTCCAGCACCTTCTGGCCCGCGACCTTGGCCAGCCGCAGCCGGGCCGCCATCACCGCCGGGACCGTGCCGTTTCCCGGCAGTCCCAGGCCGATGGCCTCGGTGAGGCAGTTCATGGAATTGGCGGTGAACATCCCCGAGCAGGAGCCGCAGGTGGGACAGGCGGCGTCCTCGATGGCCGACAACTCGTCTTCGGTCATCTTTCCCGCCCGGACGGCGCCGACGCACTCGAAGACGGTGATCAGATCGATCTTCTTCGACGCGCCCTGGGTGGGATGGTTGCCCGCCAGCATGGGGCCGCCGCTGACCACGACGGTCGGGATGTCGAGGCGGGCCGCGGCCATGAGCATGCCGGGCACGATCTTGTCGCAGTTGGGAACCAGCACCAGGGCGTCGAAGGCGTGGGCCGTGGCCATGATCTCGATGGAATCGGCGATGAGTTCCCGGCTGGCAAGCGAATACTTCATGCCGGTGTGGCCCATGGCGATGCCGTCGCAGACCCCGATGACGCCGAATTCCACCGGCGTGCCGCCGGCCATATAGATTCCCGCCTTGACCGACTCGACGATCTTATCGAGGTGGACGTGCCCCGGAATGATGGCGTTGGCCGAATTGGCGATGCCGATGAGCGGCCGGCCGATCTCGCCGTCCGTGTACCCCATGGCCTTGAACAGCGCCCGGTGGGGGGCCCG
>CAZZBE010000056.1:0-13137 GCA_964652715.1 uncultured Desulfobacteraceae bacterium | reverse complement strand
CGATCTCGCCGTCCGTGTACCCCATGGCCTTGAACAGCGCCCGGTGGGGGGCCCGTTCGATTCCCTGCTTTACATTGTCGCTCTTCATTGCTGCCGGCTCCTCAGTGAGTGTGAATCTGAATCATCAGGATGTTTGACAGGGTGATTTTGATTGAATATCCCGGCCAAAAAAAATCCGTTATCACCCCCCTTTTTTCGGGGGCTGATAACGGATTTTGCGTCGCCTGTATAAACGGTGTGCTTAGGCCATTATCAACCCCCTTCCGCCGGAAGGAGAAGAATTCCGACGACAATAATAAGGAGAACAATATTGATAATGGCGACGCTACCGATCATGATAATTCCAAAAAATTAAAATTTAGAATCTAAGTAACAGGGGAGAACTTCCATTGTCAATCTTTTTTTCGCCGGGGTCGGGTCTATATTGGGGGGTGAATACCGTCTTTCCTTTCACCAAATACATGACCCGCCCGATTGTGGATCGCAGGGGAGAATGCAACCATATGAGGGAAATTAACGAGAACGCTTGACGCAAATGCCCGTCCGGGCGGAAAGGAGACCCGTTATGTCGATGCCGAAGAACGAAACCCAGAAAGAGATCGTCGAATCTTGGCGGACTTTTGTCAATTCCATGGAGAAATCCATCAACCAGCTGGAAAAAGACATCAAAGAGGCCAACGAGATGGCGAACATCTGCACCGACGAGTGGTGCGAGAGCACCGAGCACGTCATCGACGAAATCAGCAACTCGCTCTTTTCCATCAGCGAGCCCCGCTGGGCCGCGAAGGAGGACTCCGAAAAGATCAAGGCCCTGAAGCGGAAAGTCCATGATCTCTATGCCGATTACCGGGAGGTTTACAAAAAGGTCGGCTAAGCGACTGTTACACCCGGAAAGCGGCGCGCCGCCGCTTTCCGCCTTCCAGTTTCCCTCCCGACCTATGAATCGATGGCCTCGATGATCGTCCGCCGAACCGTCGCCTCCGCCTCCGGGTCATCCACCTTCTGGCCGTTGAAATCCCGCACGTAAAAAACATCCACCACCTGGTCCACCTGGGTGGCGATCTTGGCCAGCCATACATCCAGCTCCAGGCGGAAAAGCGCCTCGGTGATGAGGAACAGCAATCCCGTAAAATCGTAGGCAAACACCTCGACGATGGTGAAATAACTGGAACTCCGGTTGTCGATCACCACCTTTGTGGGCCGATGGTGCAGGGGCGACCGGGGCGGGCGGCGTTCGCCGATGCGCTCTTTGACCGCCGCGCCCAGATCAAGGCGGCCGTCGATGGCCTCCCGGAGCTGGCGTTCGGCCTTTTTCCATTTGTCGGCCTCGAAGATGGGGTCCGGCGGCGGGGTGACCCGGAAGATGTCCAGGGCGACGTTGTTCCGCCAGGTGAAGATCTGGGCGTTGAGGATGTCGATGCCGTTTATGGTGAACACCCCGGAGATCTTGGAGAAAAGCCCCGGCTTGTCCCTGGCGCAGACGGTCACGGTCCGGGTGGCGGGGTCCGGCTTTTTTTCGATCTTCCAGGCGAAGAGCCCATCGCCCATGAGCTTGTGGAGGTTGATGTGGGCGAGCATCTCCGACGGCTCGGCGTAGAGGAGATAGCGGGGGGACATGAACGGCATCGCGGCCCGGGCCGCGGCCCGTTCCCCCGGCGTGGCCGTCAGCCGGATCAGCGCCGTCTTCTTGGCCTCCACCCGTTCCACCGCCTCTTTGGACGCCAGCTCCCCCTGCTCCAGCAGCCGCAGCGTATAAAAATAGAGGCCCTGGATGAGGGAGAGGGACCAGTCGTTCCACGCCTTGGGGCCGGTGGCGATGGAATCGGCCACGGTCAGGAGGTAGAGCATCTTGAGCCGGTCCGGGTCCTGGGCCCGCCGGGCGCAGAAAATGGCGGTCTCTTCGTCGTGGATGTCCCGCCGGGTGGCGGTCTTGGCCAGCAGCAGGTGTTCCCGGATCAGGAAAGAGACCGTCTCGATCAGGTCCTCGCCGTAGCCCTTTTCCCGCAAAATCTCCGCGGCGATGGGCGGCCCTTTTTTGGCGTGATCCCCCCCGATCTCCCCCTTGCCGATGTCGTGGAGCAGCGCCGCCCACAAAAGAGGCCGCCGGTCGGGCAGGGCCGCGTACAGTTCGCCGCACAGCCGGCCCCGGGACGGGTCCGACGGCCCGCCGAACATCTTGAGCGTCCGCACCACCTTGAGGGAGTGCTTGTCCACCGGGTGAAGATGGTACTGGTCGTACTGGATGCGATGGCGGATGGCCTCCAGCTGGGGAATGAAGCGCGTCAGAAGGCCGGTCCACAGCATCTCGTTCAGGGGCGTGAACCGGAAGGGCGGCGCGGAGAGGATGTTCTCGAAGGAGGCGACCCCATCGGGGGAGGACCGGACGCTGTCGGTGAGATACCGGCGCATGTTTTTCACCAGCCGCCTGGCCTCGATCCCCAGGGGCAGTTGCATCCGGCCGCTCTCCTCGAAAATCCGCATGAGCAGGACCGGCGCGTTCAGGACCGCCTGGGGCGAATCGAACCGGAGCATCCCCCGGTGGATCTGCAATCCTTCGGCCGGCCCCGCCGCCGGCGGAACGTCCGGGTCCGGGGCCTCTTGAAAACTCTCCAGTTCGTAGACGAACATCAGGTGGAGGTCCTTCAAAAAGCTCATCTCTTCCTGGAGCCGGCCCAAAAACCGCTCCACCGGCTGCTGGCCCTCCTTTTCCACATATCCCAACAGATCGGCGACCCGCTTCTGGTATTCGAATCCGAACCGGTCGTGCTTTTTCCCGGCCAGGTAATGGAGATGGTTCCGGACCATCCAGATGAACCCCAGGGCCCGGTCCAGCTCGCGGTATTCTTCGTGGGAAAGGCAGCCGTAAAACTCCAGATCCCGGGATTCCTTCAGGTCCCGCTGAATCCGGGCCACCCACATCAGGGTATGGTAATCCCTCAGACCGCCCTGCCCTTCCTTTAAATTGGGCTCCAGCAGGTAGGAGGAATCGCCGAAGTGATCGTGACGGTCCCCGTTCGTTTCGATGAGCCAGTCGATGAGCGATCCGGACCGGGGTTCGACCAGGTCCCTGCGGAATTTAACCTTGAAGGCCGCGAAAAGCGACGGATCGCCGGCCACGAACCGGGCGTCCAGAAGGGCCGTCAACGAGGAAACGGCGTCGTCGGGAAGCTCCACGGGCTCGGCCAGGACGCGGGCATTGTGGCTCACATAAAGGCCCAGGTCCCACATGGGATAGACCACGGCGCGGATGAAATCCACGGCGTTTTCCGGGATGGCGGCGTCGAACAGAAACAGGAGGTCCACATCCGAATGGATGCACATCTCGCCCCGGCCGTATCCGCCCAGGGCCACGATGGCGCAGGGATCCCGGGGCGACAAGGCCGGCCGGTCGTCCAGAACCCGGCAGATCTCCCGGAGATAATCGTCCAGCAACCGGGTCTGTCTGGTCAGAAAGTCGGGGACCGTGCCCGCCAGGAAATCCTGAATCAGCGCTTCCCGCTTCTCCCGCAGCCTGTCCGATACCTGTTCCCGGGTCTCCATCGTCCCTCCCTTTTTCCGAAAAAACAACGGGTTCTCTCTTTCGAAGCCATCACCGCCAAGCCGAGGCGAAGAAACGATACCACAATCGGCGCCGGTTGACCATGGAAAGCCCGGTATTCACGGACATGCCCGCGATTCCCCTCATAGATACTTGGAACTCAAATTATACGCCGCCGGGGGATTCATTCCCGGCCGCAAGGGAATCGCCCAATGGGCAAGTTATTTCCTACTTACTTTTTAAGGGCCGATTTTGAAGAGGAAATGCCGGAAAAGGATGTTCGCCTGAGCGTTATTAAGATATTTATCTCTTTATCGGACGGTAATGGTTGACAGTTTCGTTTGTGTACAATACAATTCAGTCTAAACTCTAATTCAACGCAAAGGAGGCCTGCTGTGGAAAAAAGATGGATGGGATGGAAAACAGTCGCGGCGATCTTTTTCTTATCTCTGGTCCTCGCGCCCGTGAGCGCGGCCGCGGAAAAACCCGTTAAGCTGGCATACGTGGAATGGTCCGACGCCATCGCCTCCACCCACCTGGTGCAAGCGGTGATCCAGGAAAAACTGGGCCGGGATTGCGACATCGTCCCCATGAAGGCGGACGAGATGTGGGCGGCCGTGGCCGACGGCTCGGCCGACGCCATGGTGGCGGCCTGGCTGCCGTCCACCCACGGCGACTACTATGAGAAGGTCAAGGACCGGATCGTCGATCTGGGGCCGAACCTCCAGGGGACCCGGATCGGGCTGGTGGTTCCGGCCGCTTCAGAGAAGGTCGGTTCCGTCGGCAAGGATTATATCCCCGTCAACGCCATTTCGGAACTGAAGGGCAAGGCGGAACTGTTCAACGGCCGGATCGTGGGCATCGACCCGGAAGCCGGCATCATGCAGCGGACGAAAGAGGCCATGGAAACTTACGGCCTGGAGAACTACGAATTGACCGAGGGGAGCGAACACACCATGGCGGCGGAACTCTCCAACGCCGTCCGGCGCGAAAAGCCCATCGTGGTCACCGGCTGGCGGCCCCACTGGATGTTCGCCCTGTGGAACCTCCGGTTTCTGGATGACCCCGAGAAGATTTACGGCGACGAAGAACGGATCAACACCATCGTCCGGAAGGGGTTGAAAGCGGAGATGCCGACCGTTTACGCCTTTCTGGACGCCTTCCACTGGACCCCCGACGACATGGCCAACCTCATGGTCCGCATCCAGGAGGAAGGCGGCCTGTTCACCTATGAAAAGGCCCTCCAGTTTATGAAAGAGCACCCGGATCTGGTGGCGTCCTGGCTGCCATAGACGTTTTTTCTTCTTTACGCCCCCGACTCCTTATCCGACCCGGATCGGGGGCGGATCATTTAAAGCCTCCTGTGAGAACCATTCCGCGCTATCAACGGGATCCGCTCAAATTGAGCATCCGGTCGATCTCCTCCAGAAAGCAGGGAAAGATATTTGCCTGCCAACGCCCACTTTAAACCGCAGGATCTCATAATGACGCCGCCGCCCCCGCCTCGCCCCTCCCCGCCCCGTCCCGAATAATCAGCACCACGCTGGCCAGAATCAAAAAACTTCCCGCATAGCCCAGGAAGGAGAAGTACTCTCCCCACAGAAAAAACGCCACGATGGCGGCCACCACCGGTTCCAGGGTGCAGGTGATGGCGGCCCGGGTCGCTTCCAGATACCGCTGTCCCAGATAATAGAAATAATAGGAACAGTAGGTGCACAAAAACGCCAGCAGGGTCATGACCGCCCAGGCGGTCGGGGTTTTGTGGGTAAATTCCACGAATGGGTAAAGGCCCAGAGCGCCGAGGGGCATGGCGTAGAGGAAAAGGTTGGGGGAAGTGTAGCGTCCGGAAAAATGCTTGCCGAAGACGTAGAAAAGGGCGAAGCAGAACCCGGCCGCGAGGCCGATGAAGACGGCCCCGGCGGCCACCGCGACGCCGGCGCCGAGTCCGGTCTCGCCGGTTCCAAGGGAGACGCCCACGACGCCCAGCGAGGTGAGGAAAAGGGCCGTCATCTTCGCCGGCGTCATGGCCTCTTTGAAGACGACCCGGGACATGACCGCCACCCAGGCCGGGGACGTATACAGCAGCACGGAGGCCAGGGCCACGCCGCCCCGGCTGATGGACAACTGATAGAGGCCGTAGAAGAGGGCCACGCCGGTCAGCGAGAAGGCCGCCAGGGCCGGGACGTCTTCCCCCCGGAACCGGACCTGGCGGTGGAACGCGGCGTGGGCCGCGAAAAAGCCCCAGGCCAGGGTCGCCCGCCAGAAGGCGACCTCCATGGGCAAAACCCCTTCGTGAAACGCGATCCGGGCGAAGGGTCCGATCATGCCCCACAGGGCCGCGGCCAGAATGATGAAGAGATACCCTTTGACGCCCATGGACCGGGCTAAAACATGGAGTTGAGCAACAGGGTCAACGGCCGGTCCTCTTCGGTGTTGCACTCATGATGGAAGGACGCCGGAATCCGGTAATCGTCGGGGCCCGGATGGGCCGCCAGCCACTTTTCACGCAGCGCCTTGACCGCCAGAAACGCCGGGGATTCGATGTCCACCACGCTCTTTTCGATCACCAGTTCCAGCCGGCCTTTCCGCTCCTCCAGGTGCATGAGAGGGCCGATGGGGATGCCGATGGGGGCCCACCGATCGAATTCTTGCTCCAGGTTCCGGATGGCGGCCATCTGTCCGGTGGCGCCGTTGGCGACGAGGGAAAAGACCGTCAGCCCCAAATTATAGGTATAGGTCCGGTCGAACCAGGTGGGGTTGCTCCCCCGGCCGTCGTATCCGTAGAAATGGGTCTGGGTTTTGAAACTGGGCACCGATTTCAAGTAGATCTTCTCCACAGGCGCCGGCACGTTTTCGGTCTCTTTCACGACCCCGGACCGCTCCAACTCCTGGCGGAGGGTCTTCAGGGAGATGATCGCCTCTTTCACCAGCAGATGGGAGTCGTCGCCGTGGTAGTTTTTGAACAGGACCGCCCCGTAATAATCCGGGTCCAGACCGCCGTTTTTGAGGATCTTGTCGTAGTAGCTCCGATGGATGCCGACTTTGTAAATCCCCTTTTCCTTCAACGTGTTCAGATAATCTTTCACCAGCCCCATGACGACCTTGTCGGTCTCCACCTGGGAAAACTGGAAATTGCCGTGGCTGTCCCGCTCGGTCAACAGCCCCTCCTGGAAAAAGGACGGGATCACGGCGAACAGGTCGTCGTCCCGGGTGTTCCAGATGGTGAAGGTCTCCTCCTCCCGGGACATCCGCGCCAACCGGTTCAAATAGTCGAGCTTGTCCTTGAGGGTGGGAAACTCCGAATGAAAATCGTTGTCGTGGCTCCGGTTGTAGTCGGCGATGATGGTGTTGAATTTGATGATAAAGATCTGGATCTCGTTGATGAACTCCAGCAGTCCTTCGGGAATGACCAGAAGGCCGTAATTCTTGCCCGCGGCGGCCCGGCGGACGATGGCGTCGCAGATCACCCGGGAGAGATGGCGCAGGGTCACGCCGTAGGCCGTGTAATCCACGTTCCCCTCCTTTTCGGCCTTGTCGATCCGCCGCTGGTCCACATAATCGGCCAGATCCTCGCCGATGAGGGTGATGTTGGCGTGGGTCTGGAGGGCCGTCTCCAGTGCCAGGTGGCTGGCCACCCGGCCCATGACCTTGCAGATATGCCAGTACTTGACGTCGGAGGAACAGTCGGTGCAGAGATTGGCGATCTCGGCGGCGAAGCCCCGGGCCGCCGAGTGGAACCCGAAGGACATGGCGCAGAGAACCTTACCGTCGGCGTCGCGCACCTGGATGTCGCCGTCGATGGTTTTGGGCACGCCGATGACCTGAATCCCGTCGGCCGTCATCTCCTGGGCCAGGAAGGCGGCGTTGGTGTTGGAATCGTCGCCCCCCACCACCACCAGGGCGTCCAGCCCCAGCGCCTTGCAGGTCCGCCGGGACAGTTCCATCTTCTCCTTGGTGTCGATCTTGGTCCGACCGGTCTTGATCATGCCGAAGCCGCCCAGGTTCCGGTATCGGTCGACGATGTCGGCGGTCAGTTCCATGCTTTCGTTCTCGATGATCCCGTCCGGTCCCATGAGGAAGCCGTAAATCCGGTTGTCGGGATTGGCCGCCCTGGCCGCGTCGAAGATTCCCGCGATGACGTTGTGCCCTCCCGGCGCCGGTCCGCCGGAAAAGACGATGCCGATGTGCCGACGCTTCGTGTAGCGGGCCTTGAAATCGGCGTCCGGCGTCTCCTCGCCTTCCACCCGCTGGACCTTGTTGTGGATGATGTCGGGCAGCTGACGGGCCGCTTCTCCCTGAATATGAAACCGAAACTCGTCGGCGGGCGCCAGTCGCGTATAGGGCGTCTGGAATACCCCGCAATGCGGGGGAACCGATTTCCGCCGTTCCGTCAGCTCCCGGTTGACGCTGTCGGTCACCTCCTGAACCCGTGGATCGTTGAGCAGTTCCGCCGCCGATATCGGTTTGTTGTCAGACATGGCTTTTCCCCTCCATTGTGGTTGTGGTCGACCGGGTTTCCGGGAAAACCGTCTCCCGGCGCCGGCGTTCTTGCACGCCGATGCCGGGATCAGACAATCAGGATACCATTTCGCGAAGCGTCCTGTAAACAGTTTATGCCCCGCCGTTTCTTCTCAATCGGATGGAAAAATAATCATTTACAATCGCGCCGAACTGATATAAAACCCATCTTTATTTAATGGTGATCGCTTCATCCGTTAAGGGAAGTTCACCCCGCCCACACAAGGAACGGCGTCATGCCCAAAAAAGTCAATCCCGACCGAACCCCCAAAGAGCCGGCGGAAGTCATCTGCCCGAAATGCCATTACACCGAAATTATCTACCTGCCCCAGCAGGAGATGCCTATATGCCCGGACTGCCGGAAAGGCCGGATGGTCTTTCGGGAACTGCTCAAAGAAGGCAAATCTTATTAACCCCAAGCTTTAAGGAGGAAAAAACATGAAGCAGCATTTGGCGAAACTGGCGGCGATCGCCACCGTCCTGACCCTGATGTTTTCGGCGGCGGCCATCGGCGCGGACATCGAACTGTCCCGGAAATCGACCATCGAGGACATCCTGAAGCGCGGCGAGCTGCGGGTCGGGTTCGAGGCGGGCTACGTCCCCTTTGAAATGACCGACAAGAACGGCCGTTTCGTCGGGTTCGACATCGACATGGCCAAGGAGATGGCCAAGGCCATGGGCGTCAAGTTCGTCCCCGTCAACACCGCCTGGGACGGCATCATCCCGGCGCTTCTGAGCAACAAGTTCGACATCATCATGTCGGGCATGACCGTCACCCAGGAGCGGAACCTTAAAGTGCTCTTCGCCGATCCCTACATCATCGTCGGCCAGACCATCCTGCTCCACAAAAAGCACAAAGGCGACGTCGCATCCTACCGGGATCTCAACGATCCCAAATACACCGTCACCTCCAAGCTGGGCACCACCGGCGAGCAGGCGGTCAAACGCCATATCCCCAAGGCCAAGTACAAATCCTTCGAGACCGAAACCGAGGCTTTTCTGGAAGTCCTCAACGGCAGGGCCGACGCCTATGTCTACGACCTGCCCAACTGCGTCTACCTCTACGCCCAGCAGGGCAAGGGCAAGGTCGTTTTCCTGGACGAGCCCTTCACCTACGAGCCGCTGGCCTGGGCCATCAACAAGGGCGACCCCGACTTCCTGAACTGGCTCAACAACTTCCTGCGCCAGGTCAAAAACGACGGTCGGTACGAGCGGATCTACAACAAATGGATCAAGGGTACGGACTGGATGAAAGACATCCAGGAGTAGCGTAAGCCAGCAAAAGGGAGGCGGCCCCGCCTCCCTTTTTTCGTTCACCCCCACCCCGCGAGCAACCAACCATGATAGTACGAAAGCGCAGCGCTTATCACGCGTTCTGGCAGGCCGCCTTTTTCGGGATCATCGCCCTGGGCATCGGCCTCCTCTGGTGGGCGTCCAGCGAAGTCGAATACGTCTGGCGATGGTACCGGGTGCCCCAGTACTTCGTCGCCCAGATGGACGTCGAGATCAACGCCGAAGTCGAGGGCACGGTCAAGGCCGTCGAGGAAAAAGGCGACAAGGTCTTCATCACCGTCGCCGGCCCATACGACAAGGAGACCTATGCGGCCCCCGCCGGCAGCGCCCGGGTCTACGAGGGGGACTTCGCCTTCCCCGGCGACCCGCTGGCCGTCTACCAGGTCACACGGCCGGGCATTCTCCTCCAGGGGCTCTGGATCACCCTCAAGGTCAGCTTCATCGCCATCATTTTCGGCATCCTGTTAGGCCTCTTCACCGGCCTGGCCCGCATCTCCGACAACCCATGCCTGCGGTGGCTGGCCATCACCTACATCGAGTTCATCCGGGGATCTCCGCTTCTGGTCCAGATCTACCTCTGGTATTTCGTCTTCGGCACCATCATCAACAACCTGCTCTCCAAGCAGGGGATTCCGCCCATTTCGTCGCTCTGGTACGGCGTGGCCTCTTTGGCCATCTTCGCCGGCGCCTATGTGGGAGAAATCGTGCGGGCGGGCATCCAGTCGATCCACCGGGGACAGACCGAAGCCTCCCGGTCCCTGGGCATGAACTACATCCAGAGCATGGTCCACGTCATCCTCCCCCAGGCCATGCGCCGCATCCTGCCGCCCCTGGCCGGTCAGTTCATCTCCCTGATCAAGGACTCGTCCCTTCTGGGCATCATCGCCATCCGGGAGCTGACCAAGGCGACCCGGGAAGTGGTCACCACCAGTCTTCAGCCCTACGAACTCTGGTTCGTCTGCGCCATCCTCTATCTCGTGCTGACCTTTTCCCTGTCCATGTTCGTGCAATATCTGGAAAGGAGGACCCTGATCTCGTGATCGACGTTCGCAACATATCCAAAACATTCGAAGGCGCCGAAGAGGTCAAGGCCCTGGTGGATGTCACCACGTCCATCGAAGCCGGCGACGTGGTGGTGGTCATCGGGCCGTCGGGGTCGGGAAAAAGCACCTTCCTGCGATGCCTCAACAAGCTGGAGACCGCGGACGAAGGCGGCCATATCTACATCGACGGCGTGGACGTGCTCCATCCCAAAACCGACATCAACAAGGTCCGGGCCGAGGTGGGGATGGTCTTCCAGCAGTTCAACCTCTTCCCCCACAAAACGGTGCTCCAGAACGTGACCCTGGCCCAGCGGGTGGTCCGCAAGCGGGACAAAGGGCCGGCCCGGGAAAAGGCCATGCAGCTGCTTCAGAAGGTGGGGATCCACGACAAGGCCAACGTCTATCCCGACAACCTCTCGGGGGGCCAGCAGCAGCGGGTGGCCATCGCCCGGGCCCTGGCCATGGACCCCAAGGTGATGCTCTTCGACGAGCCCACCTCGGCCCTGGACCCGGAGATGATCGGCGAGGTGCTGGAAGCCATGAAGACCCTGGCCAAGGAGGGGATGACCATGGTGGTGGTGACCCACGAAATGGGGTTCGCCCGGGAGGTGGCCGACCGGGTCATCTTCATGGACCACGGGGCCATTGTCGAAGAAGGCACCCCGGAGCATTTCTTCGTCAACCCGATCCACGACCGGACGAAGCTGTTTTTGAGCCAGATACTTTAACCCCAACACCCCTGAATGAATGAGATTCATCCGATCAGACCTGCGGGTCAGACCTGCGGGGTTTCCAAAACCCCGCAGGTCTCCGAATACCGGAAAACGATTGTCCAGGTACTTGTTTCACCCCAGATCAGGCAAATTCCTTAACCCCGCATGAGACAGCAACGCGTCGAATTCCTTCCGGGTTGACCAGAAAACACCCTGATCCTCCGCGAATTTTTCCGCATCGGGCGTCAGGCCGTCGTGGGCAAAAAGCCATAAGCGGATGATCTTCGGGTTTTTTTCCCGCCGGACGATGTCAGCCTGGGCCATGAGTTCATCCATTGCGGCCATGCCGATTTTTTGGCCGGTCACCCATTTGCTCTGGCATATCCATTTTTCCGAAGGACCCGCGCCGTAAACGTCGATTTCCCTTCCCTTTCCCGAACCCAGGCGGACCCTGTGGCGGACATAAACAAAATACGGCACCGGCACGTCCGCGTCTGAATGAAAAAACCACCCGGGAAGGGTTTTCTTCTGCGAATTTAGGAGAACCTGGCTCATATGCACTTCCGCAAGGTAGCCTTTGTATTCACTGATTCTCCGCTTCAGCCCCTGATATTCATCCACCAGCGTTTCCCGAACAGCGGCCTTGCCAAGCCCTTCAACCTCTATTTTCCCCCATACTTTTAAAAACGCCAGAAGAATGGGGTCTTTCACCCTTCGGAACCAGTTGCCCAGCTCCAAATATTCCACGAGATCGCCCCTGGACAGCCTGACAAGCACGTCCCGGATGGTTTCCAGGGACACGCGCCCTCCCTCGCGTTCCCGGATGGTCCGCTGAATCCGCTCTAAATCGAGTTCGTTTCCGCGATCTTTATCCTCATTTTCTTCCAGGGCCGACAGGTAGAGAACCCATTTGGTGATCTTATGTTCGTTTATGCGCTCAATCCACCGGGACACTTGATCGTTGAGTTCCCCCCAAATAAAACCGGAACTGATGTCAACCGCAAGGATTCTATTCAGTTTTTCCTCATCTGAAACCGGTTCGTTCAGTTTTGCGCTCTGTCTGACAAGGGCGTTGATGTAAAACGGATTTCCCCCGCAACGCTCCGCGATCGCGGGCGCCATGACTTCCGGGACGTCCGCCCGGTAATATCTGGCTGCGTTGAGCGCGAGTTTTGTTCCCCAGTACCCGGTCATGCCCTCAATTTCATGGCTGTCAAACCTCCCGAACAGAGAACCCCTGCCGATGATTTCCCTGGCAAGAATGCTCATGGCCGATCCGGTGACAAAATGGGGACAGGTAGGGGATTCCACGGCCTCCTGCATGCATCCGGCAATGTCGAAGTTATATTGCGGCAGGCGGGTGTTCTGGAATTCGTCAAGAAAAACAACGATGGTTGATTCGTCAATGTCCGACACCCTTCTAAGCATTCCAAGAGCGTCCCTTTGAGGCAACACGCTGTTTCCTGTTTCAATGTCCTCGCGCAGATGCAAAATCATGTCAAGGGTCCTGGTAAAAGGATATAAAGACCTGGACTGCTCAATTTTCGCCAGCAGTTTTTCTCCCCTGACATCTTCAGTTACGATGTCAGGCTGTTTTGTATAAAATCCAACATAATGGCGCAGAAAATTTTCCACATAGTCTGTAGCAAAACGCTTTTCATCAACAGCAGTGTCCGGGAAACTGAAATAAACAGGGGCCGCCGCATCCGGAGACTTGGGGTCCTGCTCAAAAAAAAGCCGGTTCACCACCCGTTTGAATATCTCGGTCTTTCCCATTCGGCGTTGTCCCAAAAATACCGTGGACATGGCGCGTCTTTCGGCCGCTTTCAGGGCTTCCCTGTAAAAATAGTCAATAAATTCATGTCGATCCGTGTAAACCGCTTCAGGGACCAAGGGCCTGACGACCCAATCGGGCAATGGCGACAACTTCATGGTTTCTCCTTTTTCGATGTCATTTTTAACCGCCCCACCAAATACCCGTCCATCATCAAATGGACGATGTGATGGACCACGATCACCACCAACGCCTGGC
>CAZZBE010000055.1:17399-20547 GCA_964652715.1 uncultured Desulfobacteraceae bacterium | reverse complement strand
GGCGGTAGATCTCGGCGGTGCCGATGCGCACCCCGCCGGGGTTGAGGGTGGCGTCGGACCGGCCGTAGATGACCACCCCGCCCCGCTCGCTGACCTTGATGTAATCGCCGTGGCGCCAGACGCCGGGATATACGTCGAAATAGGCGTCATGGTACTTCTTGCCGTCGGGGTCGTCCCAGAAATAGATGGGCATGGAGGGAAACGGTTTGGTGCAGACCAGTTCGCCCTGCTCGCCGATGACGGGCTCGCCGTCCTCGTTGAAGGCTTTCACCGCCATGGCCAGCCCCCGGCACTGGAGTTCGCCGGCGTAGACCGGCCCCATGGGGTTGCCCAGGGCGAAACAGCCGTTGAGGTCCGTGCCGCCGGAGATGGAGGCCAGCTGGAGATCCTCCTTAGCGCCAGCGATGTCCCGGTAGACGAACTCGAACCCCTCGATGGAGAGGGGCGATCCGGTGGAGAGGACGGCCCGCAGCGGGCTCAGGTCGTATTCCTTCCCGGGTTTGACGCCGGCGGCCTCCAGGGCCGACAGGTAGCCGGCGCTGGCGCCGAAGACGCTGATCTTGAGATCCTGGGCCATCTCCCAAAGGGCGCCCGGATGGGGGTGGAACGGATTGCCGTCGAAAAGCGCCAGGGTCGCGCCGGTCCCCAGGGAAGAGGTGAGCCAGTTCCACATCATCCAACCGCAGGTGGTGAAATAGAAGATGGCGTCGTCCCGGGTCAGGTCGGTGTGGAGCATCAGCTCTTTTAAATGATGGATCAGGATGCCGCCGGCGCTCTGGACCATGCACTTGGGCAGCCCGGTGGTGCCGGAGGAATACATGATGTAGAGGGGATGATCGAAGGGGAGCTGGGCGAAGTCGATTTCCAACCCCGATTCGGACGCCTTGAAATCGTCGTACATCACGGCGTTGGGGACCCCGGAGATGTCCGGCGCGTCCTCGGTGTAGGGAACCACCACCACCTTTTCCACCGTCCCGATCCTCTTCAGGATGTCGGTGATCCGCGCCAGGGAATCCAGTTTTTTCCCTTTGAAGGAATACCCGTTGGCGGTGAACAGGACCCGGGGCCGGATCTGGCCGAACCGGTCCAGGACGCCCTTGATGCCGAAATCGGGGGAGCAGGAGGACCAGGTCGCGCCGATGCTGGCGGCCGCCAGCATGGCGATGATGGTCTCGGGCATGTTGGGCATGAATCCCACGACCCGGTCGCCGGACCGGATGCCCATCTCCCGCAGCGACCTGGCCACCCGGGCCGTCTCGTCGTAAAGCTGGGCGTAGGTCAGGAACCGGGGCGCCATGCCCTCCCCCTTGAAAGCCAGGGCGGTCCCGTCGTCCCGGTACCGGAGCAGGTTTTCGGCGAAATTGAGCTTCGCGCCCTCGAACCATTTGGCGCCGGGCATCTTGTGCTCGTCGTCGATGACCGCCGTGTAGGGTTCCGAGGCTTTAATTCCCGCGACATCCCACATCTCGGCCCAGAAAGCCGGGAGGTTTTCCACCGACCATTCATACAAGCCGTTGTAATCATGAAAATTCTTGCCGAATTTGTCGTTGATCCGGGTCATGAACCGGTACATGTTGGTCGCCTTGACCCGCTCCTCGGAAGGCGTCCAGAGCAGCTTGCCCATTTTTCTTTCCTCCCTCTTTCCGTTGATTTGGTTGCCTCAGCCCTCGTACAGCACCGCCAGTATGGTTGCGGAATTCTCCTTGGCGGCGATGAGATGGGGCGTGGTGGACAGGTAATAGGCGCTGTCTCCCGGCTCCAGTTCGAACCGCTCTTCGCCCACCTTGAGCAGCACGATCCCCTCCAGGACGAAGATGAACTCCTCGCCGTCGTGAAGCGAGGTCTCTTCGTCGGGATTTTCCTCCAACTGCACCAGAAGGGGCTCCATATGGCGGTTCTTCACATCCGGGGCCATGCTTTTATAACTGTAGAGATGCCGCTGCCCTTTCTGGGTCGTCGACCGGGAGACGCTTTTTCGCTCCGCCTTCCGGGTGATGGTATAGGGCCGGTCGCCGGCGCCGGAGATGATCCGGCCGAAGGCGCCGTCCAGGGCCTTGGAGAGCTTCATCACCGTCCCCAGCTGGGGCTGAACCTCGTTGTTCTCGATCCGGGAAAGCAGGTCCACGCCGTAGCCGGTCACCTCGGCCAGGGATTCCAGGGTGAGGCCCCGTTCCTCCCGAAGGGTCCGGATCCGCTTGCCGATCTCCGGCACGGAGGCGGCGTCGCCCTCGTCGATGTCGCCGGTGAGGTCCTCGAAATAATCGACATTGATGTGGGGTTTCTGGGTTTTGGGTTCCATGGCGGACTCCTGAGATGGGTTCGGCCCGTCCGGAGAACGCCGCCTCCGGACAGGCGCAAAAGGGTTCTCGGTTTAGGGCCGGTATTGCTCCGGCAACAGGGCCTCCGCCCCCCACCCTTCGGGCAATTTCTGATCCGGCGCTTCGCCCAGCTTCTCTTTTAGTTTCTTCAGGCCGGGACGGGCGAACTTGGGGTGCCCGGCCTTGAGGGTCCGGCCGTTGATCGCCGCCTCGGAACGGAGGCGCCGGCCGATGGTTTTTTCCATCTGACGGCCCAGCCACAGGATCCGGTCCACATTGTACCCGTGCTCGATGCCCATCTCGTCGATCTGCACCAGCATGTCCTCCAGGCAGGTGAGACCCACGTAACGCGGATCTTCGTAGTAGTATTCCCCGGTGCCCGGGACGGGACTGTCGTCCAGGAAATTGGCGGGCTGACCGCCCAGGCCGCCCAGTGTGGCCTCGAAATTCGTGATGCCCGCCTGGAGAGTCGCCAGCACCGATGCCGAGGATACCCTTTTGGTCTCGTGGAAATGGGCGATATGGAGATTCGTGTCGGGAATCTCGTCCAGGATCATGGAGAAATACCGGTAAACCTCCGGCGCCGAGGCGCTGCCGTCGTGGTCGGCGTGCTCGATGTCGTGGGCCCCGATCTCCAGCCACCGCTTGGTGAACTCCACGGCGTCTTTTAATTCCGTGGCCCCGCCGATGGGCGATCCCCAGATGGTGGAGACGGTGCCGCACATTTTGATGCCGGCGTCCGTACACTTCTTGATGCAGCGTTCGGCCTCTTTCCAGTACTCCGGAAGGGTGGTGCCGGAGTTGGCGAAGTGATGGGCCTCCTCGGTGGA
>CAZZBE010000055.1:12704-17299 GCA_964652715.1 uncultured Desulfobacteraceae bacterium | reverse complement strand
AAAATCTTCCAGTAATCGTATTCCGTCATGGTGTCTCGCTCCTTTTTGTTGAACCGTTGGGGCGTTTCGGCGGAATTGCGAACGCCGCTCTCGCTATTGTCCTTTATAGACCGGCTTCCGTTTTTCCCGGAAGGCGGCCAGTCCCTCCAGACGGTCCTCGGTGGGGATGGTGACCCAGTAGGCGTTGGATTCGATGGCCAGCCCCGTGTTGAGGTCCGTTTCGATGCCGTGGTTGATGGCGTACTTGGCCTGCTCGATGGCGACGGGTCCGGTCTCGCAGATCATGGCGGCCATCTCCCGGCATTTGTCGATCAGCTCGCCGGGTTCACAGATATGATTGACCAGACCGATAGAGAGGGCCTCGTCGGCGCCCACCCGGCGGCCGGTGAAGATCAGCTCCTTGGCCTTGCCCCGCCCCACCAGCCGCGGCAGCCGCTGGGTGCCGCCGGCGCCGGGGATGATGGCCAGCCGGGTTTCGGTCAGCCCCATGGAGGCGTTGGCCGAGGCGATCCGGATGTCGCTGGCCAGGGCCAGTTCCGTGCCGCCGCCCAGGGCCACGCCGTTGACCCCGGCGATGACCGGCTTGTTCAGATTCTCGATGGTGGAAAACAGGTCGCGGATGGTGAAGATGTATTCCTTGACCTGCTCCGGCGTCAGGGTCCGCCGCTCCTTGAGGTCCGCCCCGGAGCAGAACGCTTTTTCCCCCGCGCCCGTGACGATGAGGACCCGGACGTCCCGCCGGAACCGGAGTCCCTCGACTTCGTCCATCAGGGCGTGGAGCAGGGCGAAGTTGAGGGAATTCATCACCTCGGGCCGGTTCAGGGTGAGCAGAACGGTCCCGTCCGTTTCTTCCCGCAACAGAATGTCGTCGGTCATATCGGTTCTCCCTTATGCTCTCCGTATGGAGTTCCGCCTTCAGGCGGCGCTTTGCCGCCTGAAGGCGGAACTCCGAACCCTCGCCTATGCCGTTTCGATGGTCGCGTCCGCCTCCCGCCCCAGCTCCTTCGTGGCCATGTCCCGCAGCTTGTACTTCTGGATCTTGCCGCTGGCGGTGGTGGGGTAATCCTCCACGAAGAGGAAAAAGGCGGGGATTTTATGGAACGCGATCTTGTTCTTGCAGAAGTCCCGCATCTCGTCTTCCGAGACGCGCTTGCCGTTTTTCGGCTGAATGAAGGCGGCCACCTCTTCGCCGTATTTTCGGGAGGGGACCCCCACCACCTGGACATCCTTGATGTCGGGGTGGGTGTAGAGAAATTCTTCGATCTCCCGGGGATAGATGTTCTCGCCGCCCCGGATGATCATGTCCTTGATCCGGCCGGTGATCCGGCAGTAGCCGTCGTCGTCCATCACGGCCAGGTCGCCGGTGTGGAGCCAGCCGTCGCGGTCGATGGCCGCTTCCGTGGCCTCGGGGTTCTTATAGTATCCCTTCATCACATGGTAGCCCCGTGTACAAAGTTCGCCCTGGGTATTGCGCGGCACTTCCTCGCCCGCGGCCTCGTTGACGATCTTGACCTCGACGTTGGGCAGCGCCCGTCCCACCGTGGATACGCGCCGTTCCAGGGAATCCTCCGGCCGGGTCTGGGTGATCCCCGGGGAGGCCTCGGTCTGGCCGTAAACGATGGTCATTTCCGAGGCGCCCATGGTATTCACCACCTGTTTCATCACCTCGATGGGGCACGGAGACCCGGCCATGATGCCGGTCCGCAAAGAGGAGGTGTCATAGGATTTTTTCTCCATCTCCTCCAGCTCGGCGATGAACATGGTGGGCACGCCGTGGACCGCCGTACACCTGCCGGCTTCGACCGTCTCCAGCACCTCCTCGGGCTTGAAGGCCGCCACCGGCGACATGGTCGTGGCGGACACCACGCAGGCGAGGGTCCCCAATACGCAGCCGAAACAGTGAAAAAACGGCACCGGGATGCAAAGGTTGTCGCCGGCCGACAGTTGCATGCACTCGCCGAGGGATTTGGCGTTGCCGATGATGTTGGTGTGGGTGAGCATCACGCCCTTGGGAAACCCGGTGGTCCCGGAGGTGTACTGCATGTTGATCACATCGTCGGGGTCGAGGGATTTCTGGCGGGCCGCCAGTTGGTCGTCGGTGACCGATTGGCCCATCTCCACGATGTCGTCCCAGTTGAACATGCCGGGATGGCGGCCTTCTCCGAGGAAAATGACGTTTTTGAGCAGGGGCAGCCGCTCGCTCTCCAGCTTGCCGGGAGCGCACTCCGTCAGCTCGGGACAAATCTCGTAGATCACCCGGAGGTAGTCCTCGTCGTCCCGGACGCCGCCGATGAGCATCAGGGTGGTGGCGTCGGACTGCTTCATCAGGTATTCCAGCTCGAAGGACCGGTAGTTGGTGTTGACCGTCACCAGCACCGCGCCCATCTTGCCGGTGGAAAACTGGGTGTAGACCCACTGGGGCACGTTGTTGGCCCAGATGGCGATATGCTCGCCCTTTTCGATGCCCATCGCCATGAACCCCTTGGCGGCGGCGTTGCAGACGTCCCGGAACTCCCGGTAATTGTAATGGATGCCCAGCTTGTGGTACGCCAGCGCCTTGTACTCTCCGAATTGTTCGGCAACCGTATCGACCAGCTGCCCGATGGTGGTCTCTCCGACCGTGAACTTTGGCAACTTCACTTCCTGATTCCTCCTAACATCCGATGTACCTTGAAATGACGAGCCGCTGAACCTCGGAGGTCCCTTCGCCGATATCCAGCAGCTTCTGATCGCGGTAAAACCGCTCCACATGATAGTCTTTCATCAACCCGTAGCCGCCGTGGATCTGGACGGCGTGGTTGACGACGCGGCCCATGAGTTCCGAACAATAGAGCTTGCCCATGGCCGCTTCCTTTTCAAAAGGGCGGTTATTGTTGCGCAACCAGCAGGCTTTGTAAAGCAAATTCCGGGCGCATTCGATCTCCATGGCGCTGTCCGCCAGCTTGAAGGCCACGGCCTGGAATTTGCCGATGGGCTGGCCGAACTGTTCCCGTTTTTTCGCGTATTTCAAGGCCATTTCGTAGGCCCCCTGGGCGCCGCCGAGCCCCATGGCGCCAATGGAGAGCCGGCCGCCGTCCAGGGTCTTGAGCATCTGGTGGAAGCCGTCCCCCTGCTGGCCCAGGATGTTTTCCGCCGGCACCCGCACATCGTCGAAATAGAGTTCGGCGGTGTTGGAGGATCGCCACATCATCTTGCCGTGCATCTCCACCCCCTTGAACCCTTTCGCGCCGGGCTCCACGATGAAGCAGGTGTATTCCGGCTTGCCGCTGGGCCGGGTCCCGGTGACCGCCTGGACGGTGACGCCCAGGGTCATCTCGCAGGCGGCGTTGGTGATAAAGATCTTGGAGCCGTTGATCACCCACTCGTCGCCGTCCTTGACCGCCGTGGTCTTGGACCCGCCGGCGTCGGACCCGGCCGTGGGCTCGGTGAGGCCGAATCCCCACAGGGCCTCGCCGCGGCACAGGGGCGGGAGGTATTTCTTTTTCTGCGCCTCGCTGCCGAAATAATAGAGCGGACCGATGCCCAGGGAGTTGCCGGCCGCTATGGTGGCGGCCTGGGAGCCGTCCACCCGGGCGATCTCCTCCACGGCGATGATATAGGAGATGTAGTCCATGCCCTGGCCGTCGTATTTTTCCGACACGAACATCCCGAACAGGCCGATCTCCCCCATCTTTTGGGTCAGCTCCACCGAAAACCGCTCTTCCTCGTCCAGTTCGACGGCCACCGGCGAGATCTCGCTCTGGGCGAATTTCCGGACCTCTTTGCGGATCATCTCCTGCTCTTTGGTTAGATCAAAATCCACGGCGCCTCCTTACGTATGTTCAGGGATCGGCAAGCGGGGCTTACCGACCGGTCGTTAGGCTGCTAATGATCATTTATGGACCCCCTGGAGCGGGATTGTCAAGGAAAAAATCCGGCCCGCTTTTGGCGGATAATCCATGGATTTTTCAGCGCCCCGCATCACCGGCCCGAAGCGGCCCGGGGCAGATATGCCGCCGCGCCGTCCTCCCCCCTGAGCCCGCTGACAATAAAGTTTTCATAGATGGCGGCGATCTCGTCCACGTTCAGCCGCCCGTCGGGCTTGAACCAGGACGCCCCGGCGGTGCATAGCGTCAGGATCGCGTAGGAGAGAATCTTCACATCGACCACCGCGAAAACCCCGTCGTCGATTCCCTGGCGGATCAGGTCCTGGAAGATCCCCTCGTAGGCGTCGCGCATCCGGACGATGGCCCGGTAGTTGGGCTCGGAAAGGCCCCGCAGCTCGCTGTTGGCGATGAAGTTCTCCTTCTGGCGCGTCAGGTGGAACCGCACATGGCTCCGGACCGCCACCCGCAGCCGCTCTTCCACGTCCCTCACCCTGTCCAGATTCTCCCGGACGTAGTCGGTCAGGTCGTCCATGGTCGATTCCAGGATGGAAAAAAGCAGCTCTTCCTTGCTCTGGTAATGATAATAGATGCTGGCCTTCTGGATGCCGCTGCCCCGGGCGATGTCGCTGATGGAGGTGGCGAAATACCCCTGACGGTAGAAGAGATCAATGGCGACGGACCTGATGGTCGCTTTCATTTTCGTGGCGGGCATGAGCGGCTCCTGGCATG
>CAZZBE010000055.1:0-12604 GCA_964652715.1 uncultured Desulfobacteraceae bacterium | reverse complement strand
GATCCGAGTCTACAAAACAAAAGACGAGGAATTTACCGAATGAAAAATAATGCCGATAAAGCCCATAATACGCCTTATCCGCATATCGTCAAAACAGAAGGCGTCTGCGGCGGAGAACCCGTCATCAAAGACACGCGCATCGCGGTAAGGCACATTGTCGGATACTATTATAAAGCCGGTATGTCCGCGGAAGAAATTCTGGCGGAATGGGACTACCTGAGCCCGGCCCAGGTTTTTGCCGCTCTGGCCTATTATCACGACAACAAGGAGCAGATCGACGATCTGAGACGGGAAAACAGTTTCGAGAATCTTTACTGCGACAACCGGCGCCGTTCCTCGCCTCCGTCCTCCGGTAAAAGCACCGGTGCTTCATTTTCCACCCTCTCCACCATCGGCGCGACGCCGCCGGACTTCGCCCCTTTCTTTCCCCCCACCAGCGCCGCCAATTCCCCCACCATCCCCTGAATGCTCTCCGCCTGCGCCGCGAGTTCCTCCGACGAGGCGGCGGATTCTTCGGCGTTGGCGGCCAGGGTCTGGATCATGCGGTCGACCTCCCGGGCCGATACCGAGATCTGGTCGATGCCGTCCGAGACGGATCGGCTCGCCTCGGTGATGGCGGCGGATTTTTCGCCGATGAGGGTGGCGGATTCGATAATGCTTTCAAAATCCTCGTTGATGGCCCGGATCGACGCCGAAGCGGTGGAGAATCGCTCGATGTTGGTCTCCAGGAGATCCTGGGTCCCCTCCGCGGAAACGCCGGCCCGCTGGGCCAGGTTCCGCACCTCGTTGGCCACCACGGCGAACCCGGCGCCGGCCTCGCCGGCGCGGGCCGCTTCGGTGGCGGCGTTGAGGCCCAGCAGCCGCGTCTGGAAGGCGATCTCGCCGATGGCGTCGATGATCTGCCCCATGTCGGCGCTGTCGGATTCGATCCGGCCCATCTCCCGGGTCAGGTCCACCAGCGATTTCAGGGAATCGGCGGATTTTTCGATATTTTGACTCATCAGTTTTTCCACCCCCCGGGTCAGCTCCGAGGCATCCGTGCTCATGGCGTTCATCTCTTCCAGGGACGAAAACGTCTCCTCCATGGCGGCGGCCTGTTCCGATGCAACCTGAGACAGGGATTGACTGGACGACGAGACCTGCCCCGCCATGGCCGCGATCCCTTCGGACACCCGGCCCAGCCCGTCGATGACCCGCTTCAGGGGCCGGCTCACGGCCCTCGCGATGCCCCAGGACAGCAACAGTCCCAGGACGATGCAGGCGCCCGTCGCCACGCCCATGATGACCCGGGACCGGGCCGCGGCGGCGGTCATGACCCGCTCCTGCTCCGCACGCATGGACCGGCTCGCCTCCTGGGCGCCCCGCGCCGCGGCAGTCATGGTCTCCCCGGCCGCATCCTGGCGCGCCATCATGTCGCTGAACGCCGAAAACGCCTTGCCGTAGGCGGTGACCGCGCCGACCACCTCGTCGACGTGTTCGCGGTTTTCGTTCTCCCTGGCCGCCCGGGCCATCTCGTAGGCAAAGGCCAGGATATCGTCGACCCGTTTCTGGACCCCGGCTTTCAGTTCCGGATCGCCCTCCGACAGGATGTAAATCTTCTCTTCGGTCCGGGCCGACAAAAACGAGCGGATGATGGCGTCGGCGTAGTCGACCATAACCATTTTTTCGTTCAGGAACCGGGTCCCGCGCTGATGGGCCAGGAGCAGCCGGTCCTGTTGCTCCGACTGGATTAAGGCGGACTGCTCCAGGGCCAGGGATGCCTTGGCCGTCATTTTCTCCAGCGTTTCCTTCCGCTCTCTCAAATGGGCCGCAAAGGCGTCAAATGCGGCGCCGTAGGCGTCGATCCCCTGCTGAATGCCGTCCAGCCGCTTCAGGGTCCAGTCGGTGTCCTTGACCTTCGCATTGTTTCGGATGAGGAAAAACCGGGACCTCACGGCGGCGAATTGCTGCCGGAATGCGTCTTCCCAGCGGTCGGCCCCGCCGGAAACGATAAAGTCATTTTCCGCCTGAAGGGCCTGGAAAAAATACCGCATGGCCTCGGTGACGTCCAGGAGCATGGCGAGCTTCGTGTCCAGGGTCCCCGCCCCATCCGGGCCGCCGGACCCGCCGCCGCCCATGGAGACTTCCACTTTCAGACCCCGGGCGATCTTTTCAATTTCATCGTACAATGCGGTAGACGCTTCGGTCATGGCCGCCTTGTCCGCCGTCTGCCGGCGGGTCAACTCGACCACTTCTCTGAAATCTTCGCCGTAATCCGTCACCCACTGGAGGATGGTTTCCGCCTGGGCGATCTGGCCCGGTTCCGTGAGGGCTTCCTTTAGCGATTCGATCCCCGCCTTGATCTCCCGAACCCCTTCGGCGACGGCGTCGGCCCATTGGGTCTCTCCGCCAGAGCGCAGAAAGGCCTTTTCGTCCAGCCGGGCGTCCATAAACCGCATCATAAACCGGTTGGCGATTTCCGTCTGGCGGATGCGTCGCGCCATGAGGTCGCCGGCCTCCTTCCGCCGGCGGGCCAGCTGGGCCTTCTGGTCGGCGCCAATGGCCTCGGCCCGGGCCAGCGCCGCTTCGGCGCGGCGGTCCATCTCCGCCATGGTCTCCGTCCGCTCTTTGCCGAGGGTCACATAGTCGCTGAACGCCGACCGATAGGCGCCGGCGCCGTCAACGACCTGATCCAGCCGCCGCCGGTTGTCCGGATTGTCCAATTCATCCCCCATCAATCGGGCCTGGTCGGCGAGGCGATCGAGATGCCGGTTTACCCCCTCGACATGAGCCGGGTCCTCCCGGACGACAAATTTCAACTCTTCCCGCCGGGCGTCCATCATGGACGCGGCCATATCGGCGGCGGCGTCGCGCTTTGCCACGCCGTTCGTCACCTGCGTCAGGCCCCGAAACCCCACCACGGCGACAACCGCCGTCAAAGCCAATACGAGGGAAAACCCCGCCGACAATTTCACGCCCAAAGCGGCGCGTTTCAGTTGTGTTTTCATCGATATCGAATCCTTAAAAGTAATCCATCCAACCCATGCATGTTTTCCGGCAATCGATATCACGGTCGGGACAGAATGGCAAATGAACCGCTATTCATAAAAAAAAGGTTATTTTTCGCCACCTCCCCCTTGACGCTTGCGGGAATTATCACTAATTTATCTTCGAGCATATGCTCATATATTGATTACGCTTACTGAGATGACATCAAGGAGTTGTCCAATGGAAAAAATCGCCGTTACCAGCGAAGGTCCCACGCTCGACGACGCGGTCGATCCGCGATTCGGACGAGCGGCCGGTTTTGTCGTCATCGACCCGGAGTCCATGACATCCGAATATAAAAACAACGGCGCGGCCCAGACCATGCCCAGGGGGGCCGGGATCCAGGCGGCGGAGACCGTCGTCGCCGCCGGCGCCAAGGTGCTGCTCACCGGCTATGTGGGCCCCAAGGCATTCCAGGCCCTGTCCGCCGCCGGCATTACCATCGTCCAAAACATCGAAAACATGACGGTCCGCGAAGCCGTCGACCGGTATAAAAACGGTCAGATCGATGTGGCCACGGCGCCCAACAGCAGGGGGCACGGAAGATGATTATCGCCATTGCCAGCGGAAAAGGCGGCACCGGAAAGACCACCGTCTCGGCCTCGCTGGCCGCCGTCCTGTCGCCGCCGGCCATCGCCGTGGACCTGGATGTGGAGGAACCCAACCTCCACCTCTTTCTAAAACCCGAGATCACCGGTCAGGAACCGGCCTATATGGACGTCCCCAAAGTGGACGAGACCGGCTGCACCCACTGCCGGGCCTGTTCCGACATCTGCCAGTTCAAGGCCATCAGCGTGTTGGGCGAGGTGATTCTGACCTTCCCGGAAATGTGCCACGGGTGCGGCGCCTGCATGGCCGTCTGCCCGGAGAACGTCATCGCCTACGACCGGCGGCCCCTGGGCGACATCCTGTGGGATCGGGCCCACGGGACCGAATTCCTCATGGGCCGGCTCCGGGTCGGGGAGGCCATGAGCCCGCCGCTGATGCGCCAGGTCAAGGCCCGGCTCCGGGACCGGCTGGCCGAAACCGGGGCCGACGCCATAATCGACGCGCCGCCCGGCGTGAGCTGCCCGGCGGTCAACGCCGTCATGGACGCCGACGTCATCGTACTGGTCACCGAACCCACCCCCTTCGGGTGCTACGACCTGGCCCTGGCCCACGAGGCGTTCAAAACCATCGACAAGCCCATGGGCGTGGTGATCAACCGCGCCGGACTGGGGGAAGATGCGATCTACGCCCAGTGCCGGGAAGCCGGCCTGCCCATCCTGGCGGAGATCCCCTACGAGCGCGCCGTCGCCCAGGCCTATTCCCAGGGTCGGATCATCTCCGAAACGTCGGACCGTTTCAAGGGGGTTTTCACCGACCTGGCCGGGAAGATCAAAGATCTGGCGGTTTCGAACGTCGTCCGAAAGGAGGCTGCCCATGCCTGAGATTCTTGTCATCAGCGGAAAAGGGGGCACCGGGAAGACCACCCTGACGGCGGCCTTCGCCCACCTCGCCTTTGAGGCCGGCGACCGGCCCGTCATCTGCGACCTGGATGTGGACGCCCCGGACCTCCACCTGCTGCTGGATCCGTCCCGGCGGGTCACCGAGGAATTCGTTTCCGGCCACGAGGCCGTCATCGATCCCGGGAAGTGCGAGGACTGTGGTCTTTGCGCCGAGGTGTGTCGCTTTGATGCCGTTTTGAGAGGGACAAAGGGACAAAGGGACAAAGGGACAAAGGGGGCGGATCCCGGAGATTCCGGGCCTTCGGCGTACCGGATCGATCCCATGCGGTGCGAGGGGTGCAAGTTGTGCGTGGTCGAATGTCCGGCGGAAGCCATCGATTTTCCGGACCGGATGTGCGGCCACTGGCACCTGTCGGACACCCGGTTCGGCCCCATGGTCCACGCCCAGCTGCTGCCGGGGGAGGAGAATTCCGGGCGGCTGGTGACCCTGCTCCGGCAAAAGGCCGGCGCCATGGCCAAGGAAGAAAACCGGTCCCTCGTCCTCTCCGACGGCCCGCCCGGCATCGGGTGCCCCGTGATCAGTTCGCTGTCGGGCATCGATCTGACGGTCATCGTCACGGAACCGACCCCATCGGGGCGGCACGACCTGGAGCGGATCGTGGCGCTGTGCGATCACTTCAAAGTCCCGGCCGGCGTGATCATCAACAAACAGGATCTCAACCCGGACGAGGTCGCGGCCATCGACCGGTTTTGCGAATCCCGCGGACTTCACCGACTGGGCCGGATCGACTACGATCCAAAAATGGTCGAAGCCATGGTCCGGCGGCAAACGGTCACGGAATACACCGATGCCGGCATCGGCGAGCAGGTCCGAACCCTCTGGCAACGGATCATCGCCTGGGCCCACATGAGCGAAGCAGCATGACCCACAGCGGCCCGTCCAAAGAATTATGAACCAAAGAACCGGCATAGAGGAAGATGGGACTCTTTGTCCCTTCGTCCCTCTGTCCCTTTTCCCTCAAAACAAGAAAGGAACACAACCATGAAAACCATTATCGCCATTCCCTCAACCAACCCCGGCGGAATGGAGGCGCCCCTGGGCGCCCATTTCGGCCATTGCGACCTCTACACCCTCATTACCGTTGAAAACGGCGAGACCACCCATGTCGAAGTCGTCCCCAACGTGCCCCACCAGCAGGGCGGGTGCATGGCCCCGGTGCAGTACCTGGCCGGCAAGGGCGCCAACGCCCTCATCGCCGGCGGCATGGGCCTGCGGCCTCTCATGGGATTCAACCAGGTGGGCATCAAGGTCTATTTCGGCGGCGAGGCCCCCACGGTGGGCGCGGCTGTGGAAGGCTTCCTCCAGGGCAGCCTGCCGGAATTCCGGCAGGAGCATACCTGCGGCGGCGGGGGAATGCACCAGGGATAGACGGGACGGGGGGGGCGACAGATATGAAAACAGATGCAACACCAGCGGACCATCACCCCCACGCCGTCGGCGGATTGAGCCCCCGGTTCCTGGGCCACGCCAATTTTCCCCAGGGCGCGCATCCCATGGACGGGCCGGACGCCGCGGCTTCCAACGTCGGCGGTTGCGGCGACCGGCTCACGGTACAGATCCGGGTGACGGACGAGGCCATCGGAGACATCAGCGCTCTCCCGGCCGGCTGCGTCTACACCATCGCCTGCGCCAGCGCGCTGTGCGGGCTGGCCCGGGGCCGGTCCCTGACCGATGCCCTGGAATTGCAGCCCGAGGCCGTGGCCGAGGAACTGGGCGGCCTGCCGCCGGACCACCTTCACTGCGCCCGGCTGGCGGTCAACACCCTGGGGGAGGCCATCGACGCCTATCTGCAAAAGCGTTGGGGACGTCGCGCAACCCCACGAAATTCCTGAACATCAACTCCTATTTCAAGGTCATTGCCATGCCCATCTATGATATTGCCTGTCAAAACTGCGGACAGGAAAACGAAATCCTCAGCACCCGACCGGAGGAGGGGCTCGCCTGCCCGGCCTGCGGCTCGATGGATACGATCAAAAAAATGTCGGCCACCAGCTCGTTGACAGGGGCCGCCCGCCAGGCGTATCCGGGTCCCGGCGACACGTCCTGCTGCGGCGGCGCGCCTTCGACGGCCGGATGCTCCGGGCCGGGCTCCTGTTGCGGCAAGCGGGCTTAGGACCCAACAGAAAAAGGAGACGCCATGTGGCGAGTGCTTGTAGTGACGGAGTCGCCCCCGAAATTTACGGATTTTGCCAGAGCCCTTCGGGAAGAAGGTCAGGTTGAATGCGTATGGGCGGAGAACCCCGAGATCGCCCCGGAGATGGGCGCCGGCCAGCGCCCCCACCTGGTGGTGATGGATGAGACGGTCGGGGGGATGTCGGCCCTGGAATGGGTAAAGCGGTTGCTGGCGGTGGACGCCTTTCTCAACACCGCCGTGGTCAGCGCCCTGGACGAATCGGACTTTCACGAGGCCGGCGAAGGGCTGGGCGTGGCGCTTCGCCTCTCCCCGAACCCCGGCGACGCGGATGCCCGGAAGGTGCTGAACTGGCTGGCGTCGGCCTGATGCGAGACCTCAATCCTTATTTCCCCCACTCCTTGTTCCGCAGTTCCACCCGCCGAATCTTGCCGCTGATGGTCTTGGGCAGCGATTCGACGAATTCGATCTTCCGGGGGTACTTGTAGGGCGCGGTCACCTTCTTGACGTGGTCCTGGAGTTCCTTGGCCAGGTCGTCGGACGGGGTGTAGCCCGGCGAAACGATGACGTAGGCCTTGACCACTTCGCCCCGGGTTTCGTCGGGGCTGGAAACCACGGCGGATTCGGCCACGGCCGGATGCTCGATGAGGGCGCTTTCCACCTCGAAGGGACCGATCCGGTAGCCTGATGTGAGAATCACGTCGTCGGCCCGGCCCACGAACCAGAAATACCCGTCCTCGTCCACATAGGCCTGGTCGCCGGTGAGGTACCAGTCGCCCCGGTAGACGGAGGCGGTCCGCTCCGGCTCTTTCCAGTATTCCTTGAACAGCCCCACGGGGCGATTCGGCTTCACCCGCACGGCGATGTCGCCCTCGGTGTTGCGGGGCAGCACGTTGCCGTCTTCGTCCACGACCTGGAGATCGAAGCCCGGGGACGACTTGCCCATGGAACCGAACCGCGGCTCGATGCAGGGGAAGGCGCCGCACAGCAGCACGGTCTCGGTCTGGCCGTAGCCGTCCCGGATGGTGCAGTCGGCGGCCTTTTTCCACACCTCGATGATCTCCGGGTTGAGGGGCTCGCCGGCGCCGACGCAGTGGCGGAGGCTGGGGAACCTGTAGCCGGTCAGGTCCTGGAGCACCAGCATCCGGTAGATGGTGGGGGCGCCGCACATAACGGTCACCGGGTACCGGGAGAGCAGATCCAGGGTCTTTTTGGGATCGAACCGGTTCGTGTGATGAACGAACTGGGCCGCGCCCTGGTTCCACGGGCCGAAATAGCTGGACCAGGCCGCCTTGGCCCATCCGGTGTCGGAGATGTTCCAGTGAAGGTCATCGGGCTTGAGGTCGAGCCAGAACCTGCCCGTGACCTGATGGCCGATGGGATAGGAGGCGTGGGTGTGCAGCGCCATCTTGGGCATGCCCACGGTGCCGGAGGTGAAGTAGACCAGGCAGTTGTCGTCGCTTTTGGTTTGGGCCGTTTCAAAACCGTCGGACGCCTTTTCCACCGCGTCGGTGTAGAAGGTCCAGCCGTCCCGCTGTCCGCCGACGATGACCTTGGCCTTGACCGTGGGGCAATGGTCTTCCACTTCGTCGAATTTGGCGGCGATCTCCTCGTTGGTGACGATGCAGGCGGCCTGGGCGGCGTTGGCCCGGTAGTCCAGGTCCTTGGAGGTCAACTGGGTGGTCCCCGGCGCCAGGAGGGCGCCCATGCGGATGCAGGCGGTGAAAACCTCCCACCATTCGTAGTTCCGGGGCAGGATGACCATGACCACGTCGCCCTGGCCCACGCCCTGCTCTTCGAGGACGTTGGCGAACCGCCGGGAGGCCCGGCTGATGTCGGCGAAGGTCTTTTTCACCTCGTTGCCGTCGTCGTCCACCCACCACATGGCGAGTTTGTCGGGATCTTCCGCCCATTTGTCGATGACGTCGCCGGCGAAGTTGAAGTATTCGGGCACTTCCCATTCGAATTCTTTATAGGTTTTGTCGTAATCAGTCATATTGTGCTGATGGGACATCACGTCTCCTTTTCGTGTCTCGGGATTTTCCTTCGTTCCAACCGAGCGCTCGATCAACTATAACTCGATTAATCATAAAAACTACTAATTTATAGTCTCGTTCAGAATATGTCAAATATTTTTTCGCCGGGCCGTTTCACCTTTCCCACAGGATGATTTCGCCAAACTCCAAATTGACAAACCGGCCGACTTTCATGTAAATCTAATCCGATGACTCAGAAACCGACCTATGCGGAACTGGAAAGACGACTGGCGCGGCTGGAAGCCGGGAACCGACGGCGCCGGTCTCCCGAAACCGCCCCCCGGGAATGGGACGACCGGCTGTTCCAGATCATCCAGGGCAGTTCCATCCCCACCTTCGTCATCGACAAAGACCATCGCATCACCCATTGGAACCGGGCCTTGGAGAACCTCACGGGGCTTTCGTCCGAGAAAATGATCGGCGCCCGTGAACAGTGGAAGGCCTTCTACAACCACGAACGGCCGGTCATGGCCGACCTGCTGGTGGACGGCGTCAGCACCGCGGCCCTTTCCCGCTACTACGGCGACCGGTTCCGGAAATCCGCGGTCATCGAGGACGCCTATGAAGCCGAAGGCTTTTTCCCCCATCTGGGCGAGGACGGCAAATGGCTCTTTTTCACCGCGGCGCCCCTGAAGGACGGCGACGGCCGGATCGACGGCGCCATCGAAACCCTCCAGGACATCACCCGCCGAAAATGGGCCGAGGCGGCCATCCGGGAGTCGGGGGAGCGGTACAAGCGGTTCATCGACTTCGTCCCTTATCCGGTGGTGGTCTTCACCCCGGCGGGCCGGGTCGCTTATCTCAACCCCTCCTTCACCGAGGTCTTCGGCTGGACCCTGGAGGAACTCCAGGACCGGCGCATCCCCTACATTCCTTCCGGGCTGGAGGAGGAGACCCGGAAACGGATCGACGCCCTCATCGAAAACCGGCTCCTGGTCCGGTACGAAACCCAGCGGCTCACCAAAGAGGGCCGGCTGTTGGACATGGTCCTCCGGGCCGCGGTCTATCCGGAGACCCAAAACGAGGAAGCCGGCATTCTCCTTATCCACCGGGACATCACCGAGGAAAAACGGATCGCCCGCAACAACGCGGCCATGCTCCGCATCTCCACCTCTCTGCCCGCCTATCCCGACCTGCCGGACCTGCTGGACTACATCTCCTCCGAGATCAAACGGCTCCTGGGGACCGAGGGGGCGGCGGTGGTGCTGCTGGACGAGGAGAACAACGAACTCTTCATCCCCGGCGCCGCCTACGACAGCCCCGCCACCGAGCAGCGGGTCAAGGGGATCCGGTTCGGGCTGGACCAGATCTATGCCGGGGAGGTGATCCGCACCGGGGAACCCGTGGTGATCCAGGACGCCGCCGAGATGCCCGACGACTATTCCGAGCGGGACAAGCTCATCGGCTACGAAACCCGGAACATGATGGAGGTCCCCCTCCGGTCCAACGAGCGGATCATCGGCGTGCTGGCGGCCCTTAATAAAAAGGAGGGCGCCTTCGACCCCCGGGACCTGGAACTGCTCAACATGATCGCCGGCACCGTGGCCCTCACCGTGGAAAACGCCCGGTTTTCCGAAGAAATCAAGGTCGCCTACCGGGAACTGAAATCCGTCAACGCCGCCAAAAACCGGATGATCAATCACCTCTCCCACGAGCTGAAGACGCCCATTTCCGTGATGTCCGGCTGCCTCAACATCCTGACCAACCGGCTCAAGGAACTGCCCGAAGAAAAATGGCGGCCGACCCTGGACCGGGCCCATCGGAATCTCGACCGCCTGAGCGAAATCGCCGACGAGGTGGACGACATCGTCCAGGCCCGGGGGGACAACCCGCCAGCCTACCTGTTCCGGATCTACGAGCATTTCCTGGATCAGGTGGAGGGGATGGTGGCCGAAGAAAAGGGGGATGAAGCGCTGGCCCAGGAGATCCGACGGAAGATCTCCGCCCGGTTCCGGCCGAACCAGCTCCCCTCCCGCCGCATTCAACTCCACCTGTTTGTCGAGCGGCGGCTCGATCAGATCCGGCCCCTGTTCGCCCACCGGGACCTGGAGATCGTCCGGCGGCTCGAACCGGCCCCGCCCGTCAACATGGCCTCGGAGCCCCTGATGAAAGTCATCGACGGCCTGGTGAAAAACGCCGTGGAAAACACCCCGGACGGCGGCCGGATCAAGGTGATCGTGGAAAACGCCGGGGACGGGGTCCGGTTTACGGTCCACGACTACGGCGTCGGCATCCACCCCGAAGCCCGGAAGCGGATCTTCGACGGCTTCTACGTCACCCAGGAGACGGAGGCCTACTCCACCAAAAAGCCCTACGACTTCAACGCCGGGGGCAAGGGGGCCGACCTGCTCCGGATGAAGATGTTCTCGGCCCGGTACGGGTTCGAAATCGACATGACCTCCACCCGGTGCCGGCATCTCCCCAACGAAGGCGACATCTGCCCCGGCTGCGTCACGGACTGCGTCCATTGCAACGACCAGGCCGACTGCCTGGATTCCGGCGAGACCACCTTTTCCGTCCTCTTCCCGTCGGCCCTTCAAACCGTGGACCCCGGCATTTGACCTTAAAATTCTTATTGACCATGAATCGCATTCAGTTTATTGTGTCCTTTGTATTGAACGCTAACCCGGAGGCAGAACATGGAGAACGCCGAGGACTATCTCAGGGGCAAACACCTGCTGATCGTGGACGACGAGCCCGATATCCTGGACACCCTGGAAGAGATGCTCGACATGTGCATCATCGACAGCGCGCCCGATTACGACGCCGCCAAAAAATTTCTGGACAAGACCGTCTACGATGCGGCCATCCTGGACATCATGGGCGTCCGGGGATACGACCTGCTGGACCTGTGCACCGACAAAGGGATCCCCGCCCTCATGCTCACGGCCCACGCCCTGAGCCCCGACAACCTGAAGAAATCGATCCAGTCCGGCGCCAGCGCCTACATACCCAAAGACAAGATCGCCGACATCGCCGAGCACGTGGCCGACCTGCTCCAGAACGCCCGTGCCGGCAAGGCCCGCCATGGCGGATGGTTCGCGAAGCTCCGCCCCTTTTTCGACCGGAAGTTCGGGCCGGGATGGAAGGAGGAGGACAGGGACTTCTGGGAGGAATACGAGAAAAAATACGTCCCCAAACGGGAAGACGCGGAAAAGCTGCTGTAACGGAGACGCCGACCCGCCTGCAGGGGCGAAAAATTTTTCGCCCCTACGTTCGCCCCAGCCTCAGATACCGCATCTCCACATATTTTTCTTTGAATCCGATCTTTTCATAGAGCCGCCGGGCCGGGTTGTCCGGTTCCACGTGCATGGCCACGTCCCCGTCGCATTCGGATACGGCCCGCTCGATCATCCGCCGGCCGATGCCCCGGGACCGCCGTTCGCCGTCCACCGCTACGTAGACCAGGTGGTTTTCGGGGATATAGTCGGTCATGCCCGTCCGGTTCATCACCAGGACGGCGACCAGTTCACCGCCTTCGTATCCGGTCAAAATGAAGCCGCCCTTTCCCGGCGCGTCCGAAAGGGCGTACCGGATCGCCTTCCGGATGGCGGACTCGGCGTCGCCGAAGCGGCCCAGATGGCGGTGGAGGAAAGACGCCAGCTCGGTTTCGGAAAGGGTTTCGGTCAGGTCGCTTTGGGATTTCAGGATACGAAAGGTCAGCATGACGGGGAGATTATTACCGGATTCGGGCATCCGAATCAAGCGGTTCCTATGCCTCCGCCGTTTCAGCGGTTGCCGTGAAATCAGAGCCTGGGCCAAAGCATAATAACTGAACGGATCGTTTATCGGTTTGAATTTTACCTGAAAGAATGTTTGCCCGCCTGAATTTCTCTGGGATTGAAAAAGCTTCTATGTCGTTGGTTACCATGGATCCCGCGCCGATGATAAATTTTTTTCC
>CAZZBE010000054.1:7018-20901 GCA_964652715.1 uncultured Desulfobacteraceae bacterium | reverse complement strand
AAGCACCGAAAAGCGGTTCGACTGCGCCTCAACGCCAAAATAGCGCTGCAATCGAAGCGCGGTATTCGCCGTGATGGCCCTTTTGCCGTTGACAATTTCGCTGATACGGTTCGGCGGCACGTCCAAATCCCGTGAAAGGCGGTTGATGCTGATGGCATATTGCCCTTTCCGATCTACGCCCAAGGCATGAAATCAGGCCCAACATGGAGAAACCGGGCATCAAAAGAAAGGATATGGGTTGGGGGACGTTCATGAACGGTTTTTATATGGCTTCGCCGTGGAACGCCGATTCTATCTCTGGCGCGATGCGGACCTGTGGCGGATCTTTTCCGGCGCCGGCTTCAGCGTCGTGGATGTCGAAACGATGTCGCGCAGGGCTCCGAGCACCACGCGATTGATGTCGCCGGTTTTCAATGAAATTCGGATGTGCCGGTCCGAAAGCCCCTTGAAGTTCGAGCAGTCGCGGATGAGAATTCGCCGCCGGGCCAGCCCGCCGCACACCCCTTCGGCGGTCAGACCGTCGCTCAGCCGAAGGAGGATGAACGAAGTCTGGCTGGGAAACGGCCGGATCGACGGCATCGCCGACAGGGCCGACGCGAATTCACGTCGTTCCGCCGCCAGTGTCTCCCGGGTCCGGCGGATGAATTCGGCTTGCGCATCCGGGGTCTCCATGAGAAACGCGACCGCCGCCTGGGCCAGGGCGTTGACGCTCCAGGGCAGGGCGTAGCGGCCGATCCGGTCGATGACGGACGGCGGGCCAACTAGAAACCCGATCCGGAGCCCCGGCACCCGGAAAATCTTGGACATGGAATTGAGAACGACGACATTAGGCAGGTTCCGGCCCGCCAGACTGTGGGCTTCGCCGTCCTCGACAAAGGGGAGATAGGACTCGTCTATGATGAAAAGCGCGTCCGGCCGGGACCGGCAAAGCCCCGCGAGATCGTCGGCGGGGATGAAGGCGCCGGTGGGATTGTTGGGGTTGCAGATGAAGACCAGGTCCGCGTCCGCCGCCCTCCGGGCCGCCGCGTCGATGTCCGGGGCGAAATCCCGGGGTTCGTCGGCGATAAGGAAGTGGGCCGGGACGTCGTGCATGGCGCAGGCGTCGCCGTAGTCGGCATAGGTCGGGCCGAGGATCAGGGCGCGGCGGCTTTGCAGGGCCAGGGGGAGGGCATAGATAAACTGGGTGGTGCCGTTCCCCGCCAGGATGCGGTCTTCCGGAAGGTCGTGATACGCGGCGAAGGATCGGATAATGCCGGCGGCGTCCACCTGGGGCAGGGAGGTGATCGCGTCAAGATTTTCCCGCAGATGATCGACGAGTCCCTCCGGCGGTCCCAGGGGATTGACGTTGGAACTCATGTCGATGATGTCGCCGGGACCGCACCCCAGTTCCCGGGCCAGTTCATGGATGTTGCCGCCGTGTCCCCGGATCATTGGGCGCCTCCCAACAGGGTCGCGGACGCCGCCAGGAAGAGGACCGATTCCGTGATCTCGCACATGGCCCCCAGCATGTCGCCGGTGATGCAGCCCATGCGGCGGCGGTAGAAGGCCAGAGTCGCCCATATGAGCGCCAGAAAGATGATGTTGATCACCGCCCCGCGCCAGCCGGCGAAAAGGGAGAGAAAGACCGGCGCGAGCAGCCAGCGGAAGTCGGTCCACCGGAGGGGCGCGTCGAAAAAGGCCCGGCCGGTCCCGTCGGGACGGCCGTAGGGCAGGAACCGGAATCCGAAGAGCATCGCCCCCCGGGCATAGGCGGGAATGATCAGGAGCAGCAAAAGGCGATGGTCCGACAATCCGGCGATCCCGGCCCATTTCACGCTGAGCCCGCACCAGACCGCGACCAATCCCATGGCCCCGACCCGGCTGTCCTTCATAATCTCCAGGGCCTTTTCCCTCGGGCGATTCCCGTACAGCCCGTCGGCCGTGTCCCCCAATCCGTCGATATGAAACGCGCCGGTGACCCCGATGAGCAGGATCACGTCCAAAAGGGATGCGGCGGATCGCGGCAGGACCGCGCCGGCCGTCAGGTCGAACAGGATCAGTCCCGCCCCGAGGATGAGGCCCACAAGGGGGAAACACGGGATCATCCGGTTCGGGATGAAGGGGACGTTTTTTTTTATGGGAAGGGCGGTGATGAATTGTATGGCGGAGATCAGGTGGTTCATTGGAATTTAGTTCACTATCGTGGGCGGCTGCGTTTTTGAGAGATTCGGATATCGTCTGGAAGGATTGTATGTTTGGGTCAACGGGTTTCCACCGCCGCGGGTTCTGTTGGTGATTTCTGTTTCGCCCGTTTTTGTCTGGAAAGCAGTTTTTCTGTTCGTTTCGACCAAAATTCAAGCTGCTCGGCCTTCGATTTGCCCCTCAGCAACTGTGCGACGTACTCAGCGCCGCGTCGTTTCATGGCAACACATTCTGGTTCATGAGTTTTCATATTGAATAACCTCCAGCGGAGAATATATCCCTATGTGCCCATATCCATTAAGGACGTTCACCGCGTTGTATTTTGGTATTTTATCGAAATGTACAATATGCTTGAAATTCCAGCTTACGATTAGATCGCTTTCTGAAGTTGTGGCGATGGCGACATGGAGTGCGTCGCCGAGTGATTTTTCGGTGACGATACCGGCGTCAATGTAGGCTCTTTGCAGATCCACGGCTGGCCCAGTCGGCATCGCGATGTCCGCGTTTCCAGCATATTTGGCGAAAAAATTACGGATATTTTCGGAGGCGGGTTCGATTTCCGCTTCGACAACGGCTGAAATCACCAACACAAATCTTCTCGCATCGATTTCGCTGAAAAACCTTTTGCTGGGTCCGGAGAATTCAGGATCGAACACGCCGCCGAAAACAGATGTATCCGCATATACTCTCATTCATTTATCTCATATTTGGGGTTGGGATGACAAGGCAATTGGTCATGCGTCGGCTCCTCAAAGATTCAGTCGCCGCCCTTAATCGCCACCGGTATCCCCGCCACCGTCAGAATCACCCGGTCGGCGCATGCGGCGACCGTCTGGTTCACTTTCCCCACCATGTCGCGGTAGAGACGCGCCAGCCGGTTTTCCGGCACAATGCCGGTTCCCACTTCATTGGAGACCAGGATAACGGGGCCGGCGGCGCCCTTCAGCGCCGAGATCAATTCATCCAGCGGGCGGTCTATGCTTTGGGGGTCGTCGTCGGCCAACAGCAGGTTGCTCGCCCACAGGGTCAGGCAGTCGATCAGGAGAAGGGTTCCGGGCCGGCTGTGAGCGCTTATGGTTTGCCCCAAAGCTTCGGGGACTTCAAGTAATTCCCACCCCTCTCCGCGCTCCCCCTGGTGGTTGGCCGCCCGGGACCGCATCTCGTCGTCGCGGGGGACGCAGGTGGCCACGAAAATCCGTCGCCCGGCGGGCGTCGATTCGGCGAGGCGGAGGGCGTGGCTGCTTTTTCCGCTGCGGCATCCGCCGACGACGAAGGTGATGTCGGTCACGGTTTAAACCTTGTCCGACCGCGACGAAGACCTCGCGGTTCGAATTGTTTTCGATATCGATCATTCAGTGGATGTATCACGGGACAATAATCGCTCGTATTCATTGTGTGTTCCGATCCAGAACCAGAAGTAGATGTCGTCTTGCAGCAACGAAAGGGCGCGATAACCTCTTCCGATGCGGATGGCCCATAGCCGCCCAACCTTCTTGAATCGCAGGGATGGATGACGGGGATTCTCGCGCCACAGGCGATACACCTTCCTCGTTCGGCTCTTGATATCCGATGGCAACGCCTCGTAGGATGCCCAGAAATCAGGTGTTGTCGAGGATTTCATCAAGGGGCTTGGTCTTTCCTTCGGCGATATCTTTTCTCACGCGATGAAGAATACTGTCCAAGCGACCTCCCGGCTGTGAATCGCGGGCGATCTTCTTGTCCCAGGCGTCTTCATGCTCCATTTCAAAATCGGCGAGCCAGGCAAGAAACTCCTCGAATTCGTTCCCGGGAAGGGCCTTCACCTGTTCCGCGATTTTTTGAACCCTGGCGGTCATGGCGTATGTTCCTTCTGGAAAATTGACAATCTAATGAAAAATATATTTCTCTATCTTTTTTATGTCCACATGCCGCTCGAAATGTTCGGCCAGTAGATCGTACGCCTTGTCCCGGGCCGCCAGACCCTCGGTCCGGGAGACCTTGATGTCTTCCAGCCCGATGCTTTTCAGCCACCGCCGGGTGATGCCGGGGGCGTCGAAGAGGCCGTGGATGTAGGTGCCCATGATCCGGGCGTCGCCGGCGACGCACCCGTCCTCGTCCCGGCAGGCGGCGCTGTTGCGCTCGGAGATCCGGAACATGGGGGCGCCGGCCAGCCGTTTCGTCCGGCCCATGTGGATCTCGTAACCGGCGCCCCGGCATTTGTTCCAGGCGAACCGGGTGAGGGTGGTGGTCTTGGGGGCCTTCAGCACCGTTTCCACCGGCAGAAGCCCGAGCCCTTCGGACGTGCCGGGGATCCCCTCCAGTCCCTCGGGATCATGGATGGACCGGCCCATCAACTGGTATCCGCCGCAGATGCCCAGTAGATGACCGCCGGCGCCGGCGTAGGCCGTCAGTTCTTCGGCCCACCCGGTTTCCTTGAGCCAGTCCAGGTCCCACCGGGTGTTTTTACTCCCGGGAAGGATCACGGCCCGGAAACCGGACAGGTTCCTGGGTTTTTCCAGAAAGCAGACCTCCAGTCCCTTGAGGGCGGCCAGGGGATCGATGTCCGTGAAATTGGAGATGTGGGGGATCCGGATGACGGCGATGGCCGGAAGCCCTTCGCTGGGGGGGCGGTCCTTTTCCGGCGTTTCGATGACCACCGAATCCTCCGCCTCGATCTTGAAATCCGAATACCAGGGCAGGACCCCGAAAACCGGTTTGCCGGTCTTTTCCTCGATCCACTCCACGCCGTCCCGGAACAGGGCGATGTCGCCCCGGAACCGGTTGACGATGAAGCCGGCGATGCGGTCCCGCTGTTCCGGCGACAGGCATTCCAGGGTGCCCACGAGCTGGGCGAAGACGCCGCCGCGGTGGATGTCGGCCACCAGGATCACCGGGGCCCCGGCGTAGCCGGCCATGCGCAGGTTGACGATGTCGCCGGGCATGAGGTTGACCTCGGCGCAGGAGCCGGCGCCTTCCATGAAGATCAGGTCGTACCGCTCCCGGAGCCGGTCCAGGGCTGAACAGGCGGTGAAAAAGAGATGTTCCTTCCGGGCGTGGTAATCCGCCGCCGTGCTGTTTTCCAGGACCTTGCCCAGCAGGACCACCTGGGAGC
This sequence comes from uncultured Desulfobacteraceae bacterium, assembly GCA_964652715.1. Classification (GTDB taxonomy): domain Bacteria; phylum Desulfobacterota; class Desulfobacteria; order Desulfobacterales; family JAABSP01; genus JAABTD01. The sequence goes on along the minus strand of CAZZBE010000054.1, from coordinate 15,629 downwards.
CGATATCGCTGGTGGGCTTGAGCAGAACCGGGTTCATGTTGACATGGGGCGGCGCCCGGGACGCCTCGGCCTGGACGATCTGGGCCCGGCCCATCTCCAGCCCTTCGGGCGTCACGCCGGAATTGTTGGACATGTTCTGGGCCTTGAACGGCGCCACGCGGATTCCCCGGTTGGCGAACAGCCGGCACAGGGCGGTGGTCACAATGCTCTTGCCGACTTCCGAGCCGGTCCCCAGGACGGCCACGCAGGGGGCGTTAGTTTTGGATTCCGTTTCCGACACGCTCACCTCGCTTGGATTGATGTTTGACCCGGGTCATCTCGGTGACGAGGTCGGCGGCTTCGAGGATGCGGGGGTCGGCGCCCTTGCCGGTGATGACCAGTTCCACCGGCGACGGCCGGTTCCGGATGATCTCCAGCAGGTCTTCCGCGGGGAAAAGCCCGCGATCGACCGCCGCGTTCCCCTTGTCGACCACCACCAGGTCGTATCGACCTTCGGAGACGGCCCGGCGGATGCGATCCAGGGCCTGACGGCCCGTACCGCACTGTTCCACCGCGACGTGTTCGGAAAACCGTTCCAGCGTCTTGATTGTGCTGTCGCGGTCATTTTCGATGCACTCTATGACCAGGACTTTGAGTCCGGCCCCGGCGGCGCGGAGGCACAACCCCAACTCCGGAGCGGCGTCTTCGTCGTCTCCCGTATAAATCTGGACGTAGCCTTTCATGGTTGTTCTTCTCCCGCGGGAGCGTTCCCGCAAGGGGTGGGGGTTTCGTCGGACAATCGGTATTTTTTCGCATAGCCCCGGGGGGTGATCATGAACGCCCCGTAGGCATGGGTGGCGGAGTTGCCGATGAAGACCGTGGTCCGCATCCCCACCGGGGCGCGGTCCAGGTCCTTGAGCGAAATGAGGTGGACCGTCTGGTCGTCCCGCATGGCGGCGGTGACGACGCCGGCGGGCGTTTCAGGGTCCCGGTGGCGCAGGACGATCTCCCGGGCGCGTTTAAGCTGCCAGTCCCGTTTCTTGCTTTTGGGATTGTAGAGGACGATGACGAAATCCGCCCGGGCCGCCGCGTCGAGCCGGGCTTCGATGGTCTCCCACGGCGTGAGAAGATCGCTGAGGCTGATGGCGGCGAAGTCGTGGGTCAGCGGCGCGCCCAGGAGGGCGGCGCCGGCGCACAGGGCGGGGATGCCGGGCACGACTTCGACGGTCAAGGCGTCGTCGGACCTTTCGGCGGCATCGACGTCCCGAACCGGAACCAGCGGGATGTCGCGGTTCCGGCAGATTTCCAGGGCGAGACCGGCCATGGCGTAAATGCCGGCGTCGCCGCTGGAGACGATGGCGCAGTCGCCGCCTTCCAGGGCGATCTCGATGGCCCGCTCCACCCGCTGAATCTCCCGGGTCATGCCGGTGCTGACGATCGCTTTGCCCGCCAGGAGCGGCCGGATCAGGTCGATGTAGGTGGTGTAGCCGACGACCGTGTCGGCGTCCGTCAAAACTTGCCGGGCCCGTCCGGAGAGGTGGTCGGGGCCGCCGGGTCCGATGCCGACGATGGCCAGTTTCTTCTGGCGATGGCCACGGTGACGTTCCGGGTCCGCTGTTTCGGCACGATCAGGGTCCCGTTCCCCGAGGCCAGTATCGCTGCTGCTTCGCATACGCTTTGGGTTCCCATATGTTTTTCCACCATCGCCGACGGCGTTTGCACGCCCTTTGTCCTGTCGAGGCGGTCCCGATCGAAGAAATCGACGGGCAGCCCCAGTTCCCCGGCCAGGGCGAGCAGTCCGGCCTCGTCCCTTTTGGCGTCGATGGAGGCGATCCGTTCCAGGCTGGCGGGCGAAAGGCGGTGCGCCGCCAGGGTCTCCAGCAGCAGCGCCCGCATCTCGTGGACCGGGGTGTCCCGATTGCACCCCATGCCCGCCGACAGCCAACGCGGACGCAATATCAGGATTCGGGGGGAAAGGTCAACCTGAAGATCGTCCACATAGACGCCGGGGCCGTCATGGGTAAGGAGGGACCCGGCGTCGGGCGCATCCCGGATCAGGGTCCGGGGCAGCTTTCCCCGGAGGAGGCCGCGGGGGTCATAAATGGAAACGGCCTTCCGCGTCAGCAGCGCCATGTTGACCCCTTTGATGGCGTCCGGATTTTCGATGCCCCATCCGGATTCAGCGGCGACGGCGTCGATGGCGGGCACGCCCGAAACATCGGTGGCGGTGGTGATGACCGGGGCGGCGCCGATCAGCCCGGCCACGGTTTCCGCCAGCCGGTTGGCGCCGCCGATGTGGCCCGAGATCAGGCTGATGGCGTGGCGACCGGCTTCGTCCACCACCACCACGGCGGGATCGACGGTTTTGTTTTGGATGAGCGGGGCGATGGCGCGGACCACGATCCCCGCGGCCATGACGAAAATGTGTCCGGCATAGTCCCCGAAGCAGCCCCGGAGCGTTTCGGACAGGCGCCCGAACCGTCGGGCGTTATCCATTTCCAGCGGCAACGCGGCGGAGACATGAAGGGTCGCATCGGGCAACCGGCTTGCGATGGATGCGGCGATCCGTCCCCCTCCCGGGGTGACCGCCCAGACCGCGACGCCTTTTTTTTTCGATTGAATGGGGCTCATTTCCATGGGACCATTGTGGTGGAACTTTCTCTTGTGGTATCCTGCGAATTCTGCCATATCACAACGGGAGGGGCTTTGGAAGCAAAGAAAAAACACCGAAAAGAGACCCCGTGCATTGAAAGTGCGGCCGGATGGGTATAAAGTATGATGCAATCCGGATGAATGATCCCGGATTCAAAGCGATGAAAAAAGATCCTCGTCGATGACCGGTGAGAGGAAGCATCGGACGTTCCGGGGTTCGGAAAGGATGGCCGCCTGAAAATATGGACCGTCTATCCGTCATGGCCGTTCTGCTGGCGCTGGTTACAGGTCTGCTGTGGTGGGGCATTTTCGAACACTACGAGCGGCGCAAGGAGGTGGTGTTCCACTCCTGGTCCGCGCTCCAGATGCAGCTTGTTAAGGAAGCGGCCCGGGCCGCGGAGGCCTGGATGGACGTTCGCACCGGCGAGCAGGATATTCGGGAGACCGAGGCCAAAAAGGAGGCGATTCAACAGTTCATCGCCCCGTTAAGGCTCCTTAACGAGGGGATTTCGTGGGTTTACACGCGGCGGGGCGTGGTGTACGACGGGCGGGCGGACCTTCCGGAGACGTATCGGAACAAACCCATCGAAGAGATTTTCGCACGCCAGGCGGAGAAAGGGGCCCGTCATTATGAAAACCTGGTTGAAGGGGTGATGGCGGGGGCTTCGGGGGTTGGCTGGTACGTCTGGGACGAGAAGCGGGGAAAGGAATACGCCGCCTGGACGCCGGCCGACCTGGGCGACGACGCCTGGATCATCGGTATCTCCATGCCCGAAGCGGCCATTCTGGCCCGTTCCGGACTGCCCCTGGATTTCCGGCGCGACCTGGTGGGGGTGACGATCATCACGGCGCTTACCTTCGCCGTTCTGCTGCTGCTGACCCGCAACGTCGCCCTCCTGGAACGCACGGTCCAGGAACGGACCCAGAGCCTGACGGAGGTCAATGAAGCCCTTAATGTGGAGTTGAAAGAGCGGCAACGGGCCGAGGCGGCGGCCCGGGAGGCTGAAAAAGCGGCTGAAGTGGCCAATGCGGCCAAGAGCGAGTTCATCGCCAACGTGAGCCATGAACTCCGGACCCCCTTGAACGGCATCCTGGGCTACACCCAGATCCTCAAGCGGGACCGAACCCTCACCGAAAAGCAGCGGAAGGCCGTCGGCATCATCCACCGAAGCGGCGACCATCTGCTGATGGTCATCAACGACATCCTCGATTTGTCCAAGATCGAGTTGCGGAAGATGGACCTTCACCTGCGGGATTTTTCACTGCCCAAGCTCCTGGAGTCCATCTCGGAGTTGATCCAGGTCCAGGTGGAGTCCAAAGGACTCGCCCTGGACATCGACTTCGATCCGGATCTGCCCCGGGTCGTGAGGGGGGACGAGGTGCGGCTGCGACAGATCCTCTTGAATCTTCTGGGAAATGCGGTAAAGTATACAGAAGAGGGCCGGGTGACGTTCCAAGCAAAAGTCGACGCCGCCTCGTATGGAAGCGGATCCCGCCAGGCCGAGATCCGTTTCGACGTGGCGGACACTGGCATCGGCATCCCGCCGGACAAGCTCAAGATGCTGTTCAGGCCCTTTCAGCAGGCGGACAACCGGAAGGATACCGCGGAGGGGACCGGCCTCGGCCTGGCCATCTCCGCCCGCCTGGTTCATATGATGGACAGCTGGCTTCATGTGGAGAGCGAGGGGGATGAGGGGACCCGGTTCTGGTTCACCATCCGGCTGCCGGTGGTGGGAGAGGTCGAAAACGCCGCGCCCGGCGAAGCGGAAGAATCGGAAGAGGACAGCGCCTACAAGGACACCATCGAAGAGGGGGTGTGGGTTCCGCCTCCGGCGACCGAGCTGAATCTTCTTTTCGATCTGGCCATGAGAGGGGATGTCAAGGCGATCCAGCAGCGCGCCGAAACACTGGCGGTCTCGGAAGAACACCGGCTTTTCGGCCAGAAAATATATCATTATGCAAAGGCCCTGATGGTCGATGAGCTTCAGGAATTTATCGGAAAATTTAGGGAGGTCCCAAGATGAGCATAGACAAACCGGAGACGGCGACGATTCTGGTGGTGGACGACAACCCCACCAACCTGCAGCTCCTGCTCGACTACCTCAACGAGCTGAATTTCAAGACGTTGATTGCCAAAAGCGGGGAGGGGGCCCTCCGCCAGGCGGCCCTGGCCAGGCCGGACATCATCCTTCTGGACATCATGATGCCGGGCATGGACGGTTTCGACACCTGCCGCCGCCTGAAAGCCGATCCCCAAACCCGTGACGTGCCGGTGATCTTCATGACCGCCCTTTCGGACACGGACGACAAGGTCAAGGGGTTCGATCTGGGGGCCGTGGATTACATTACCAAGCCCTTCAGCCAGAAGGAGGTGCTGGCCCGGCTCAACACCCAGCTGACCATCCAGCGCCAGAAGCGGGAACTGGCCGAACTCAACGCCATGAAGGACCGGTTCCTCTCCATCATCGCCCTGGACCTCAAATACGTCTTCGACACCATGATCGGCCCGTCCAAGCGACTGGCCGAGTCCTTCGACATCTTCAGCAAAAAAGAGATCGAATTCATCGCCAAGCGGCTCCATCGCTCGGCCCAGGACACCATGCACATGCTCGAACAGGTCTTGACCTGGGCCGATATCCAGCGGGGCAAATACGAGTTCCGGCCCGAGATGATCGACCTTTTCGATAGCGCCTCCGAGGTGGTGGTGACCTTCCGGGAGGACGCCCTCCGTAAAAAGATCGAGCTGACCAACGCCATTGAGCCCGGAACCCTCGCCTATGCCGATCCGGGGATGGTCCGGGTGATTTTTGAAAACCTTCTGTCCAACGCCGTCCGGTTTACCCGGAGCGGGGGCGCGGTGACGCTGTCGAACCGGCCGGAGAACGGCATGGAAGCGATCACGGTGTCGGACACCGGCGTGGGCATGAGCGAAAAGAATCTCACCGGGCTTTTCCGGATCGACCGGGCCTACAAAAAGCCCGGCATCACCGGCAAAGAGGGCGCCCATCTGGGGCTGGTGATCTGCAAGGAGTTCGTAAAAAAGAACGGCGGCCGCATCAAGGCCGAAAGCGAACTGGACAAGGGCAGCACCTTCCGGTTCACCCTGCCCAAGGCGCCGCCCGCCTGAGAGCGACCCGTCCGGCGCCGCATCGCGCGGCGTTTTCGGTTTGCGACCGCCTGTTGTTACTGGACGGCCTTCAGCGAGAAGAGCGCCTCGGCCAACCCGATTCGCCCATCCCCATCTACATCCGAATGGGGCTCGACGCCGTCCGCGTCGATGCCCGCGGCGACCTGAAGCGCCCGGATCGCATCGGCCAGGTCGATATCCCGGTTCCCGTCCACATCCCCCTTTATCACCGGGTCCAGGGCGACATTCCGTCTGGCGGCCGGTCCCTCCCCGACAACGATATCCGAAAGCGTCTCACCGTAATATCCCCCGGCCCGAATCTCCAGGTCATAGACCCCCGGCAGCAACATCCGATGATAGTCTCCCACATCCGGATCGGTGTAAACGTCGTGGTGGATGCCCACTGCCCGGACGGCGGCCGTCAGGGGCTCGCCCGTTCCGCTGTCCGTCACCAGGCCCCGAATGCCTTTCAGGCTCCATTCCGCATAGGCCAGCATGGATCGTCGGTTTTCCTCCCACAAACGGTCCAGTTCAAAAGGTGAGACGGTTTTCCGATCCGACGCCTCCACCGTCGTCAAATTGCACCCCCGCCACACATAAAACCAGTCCTGGACCCCGCCGTAAACCGGGTACCAGGCCAGCCCGTTGGTGATCCCGTCTGGAAACCAGGGGCTTTGGGACATAGGCGGGTTGAGGGACGCATAGGTCAGCGATTGTTCGATGAAGAGCGCATCGTCCGGCGCCGCGGCATAGTCGGCGTCGGGATCGGGCGACGCGTCGAAAGGGTAGTTGACGACCAGGGCCCCGGTGTGAAACGATGCCGACAGCACGGGGGAATGGTCGAAGGCCCAGTTCATCAGATGCCTGGTTTCGGTCGGCCGCCCCTCGGGGGTATTGACGGGATCGCGGATCCGGTCGGGAAAACTCCGGTTGAGGTCCGCGCCCTCGGCGGTGTAGCGCGTTCCGGCGGCGTAGCCGTCGGGGTTCATCAACGGCAACACCCAGATCTCCAGTTCGTTCACCATGGCCGTCACGGCGTCATCCGCGCCATAATTTTCCAGCAGCAAAGAGATGAACTCGAGGCACAGCATCGTCCCCGGCGGTTCGTCCCCGTGGAAGCCGCCGATGTACAGGGCTTCCGGTTCGTCCTCCTCTTTGTCGGGATGGTCGGAGATGCGGACCATCCAGAGATCCCGGCCTTCGGCCGATGAACCGATGGAGACGAGCCGGCAGATATCGGCGTATCGGTCGGCCAGATCCGACAGGATGACCCCGACGTCAGCCGGCGTCGGGTACCCGTCGGGCGTTCTCGTTCGAGGTCCGCCGGAAATGGGCGACACGGCGAACCCGAGTTTCCGGATAGCGTCCAGCGTTTCTTCGGCGGCGTAGATTCTGGCCCGGTCCCCCCAGACGCCGTCGATGTCGGCGCCCAACGCGTCGAGCAGCCGGAAATCCTTTCGGTCCACCGGGCGGATCCATGCGGCGCTTTTCAAAGGATATCCATCCCCGGCGGCCGTCCATGACGGCAACAGTAAGCCAAATCCGACCAGGATAAAGAGCGCCCACGAAAATAGGGGGCGTTGTTTCAGCCATCCGTCCACCCCGTCCACCCCGTCCACTTTGTCCACCTCGTCCACCCTCGCTTTTTTCTTGCAACGGGGCTACCGCGACAACGCCAGCTTGACGCCGAAGACCATCATGACCGACCCGGTCGCGCCGTCCAGGCCCCGGCGGACGCCCTGTCGCGCGATCAGGGCCTGGGCGTGATCGACCATCGACGCCAGAAAACACTGCCAGACCATGGCGATGGCGAAATGAAGCCCCGCCAGGAAAAGAGACTGGGCCAGGGCCGACCGGGACGGATCGATGAACTGGGGGAGAAAGGCCATGTAAAAGACCACGGCTTTGGGATTCAGGATATTGGAAAGAAACCCCTCCAGGAGGGACCGCCGGGCCCCGTCCCGGCGACCGGATTCCCCTTTCTGTTGGATGGAAAACCCGCTGTCCCGGGTCGCCGCGCTTTTGAGACTGACCAGCCCGAGCCAGACCAGGTAGACGGCGCCGGCCAGTTTCAACGCCCGGAAAGCCCAGGCCGACTGGAGCAGGATCACCGAGACGCCCACCGCCGAAACGGCGGCGTGGACCAGGAGCCCGGCGCAGATGCCGAGGCTGCTCAGGGCGCCGTCCCGGAAGCCGCCCCGGGCGGTGTTGCGGATCACCAGAACCGTGTCCACCCCCGGCGTGAGGGTGAGCAGGGTGATGGCCGCGAGGTAGGTCGCCATGCCGTGCTCCGCCGTCACGAGGCCGCCTCTTCCTTATGAAAGGACCACAGCGCTTTGACGTTCATCGGTTTTTGCCCGGTTCAGGTTCCGATTCTTTCTTGTGAACGGATTCCCACAGCTCTCCCAGGGAGTACTGGAGGATGTCCTTTATCGCTTCCCGCTCCTCGGCGGCGAAGGCGATGATCCGGGCCCCGGTCCGGATGATGGCCAGGGCGATGCTGACCAGCAGAAAGGCGCCGATGCCGATCACCGCCAGGGCGAAGGTGGGGCCGAGGGAGAGGGTCTTGCCCTGGAGGTCGAAGTCCAGCACATGCCACTGCAGGGTCTGGGACCAGGCCATGAGCAGCTCCCGGATGTGTTCGGGGTACAAAAGGGCGTCGAAGATCCGGTAGAACAGCTTGATGGCGAAATAGAGCCCGATGAGGACCATGAGGACGCCGACGAGGGTGATGAAAAGGTTGGCGGCCACCCGGAGATTCTCCTTGGTGAGCCAGCCGTCGTCTTGTCTGACCTGAAACACTTTCATGGGGATTGGCAGCCTTCCGGGTTATTGACGTTAATCCGTTTAATA
>CAZZBE010000054.1:0-6918 GCA_964652715.1 uncultured Desulfobacteraceae bacterium | reverse complement strand
TATCGATGGCGGTTTTATCGACGGCGGCGCGGGAATGCAAGGAAAAAAAGGATCATGGCCGCTTCAGGGTTCGATGAGCCCGTTCTGAATGGCGAACCGGGAGAGTTCGGCGTTGTTGCGCAGGTTGAGCTTTTTCAGCAGCCGGAACCGGTAGGTGTCGACGGTTTTGATGCTGATGTTGTAGGCGCTGGCGATTTCGCGGTTCGTGTGTCCCTTGGCCAGGCGTCGGAGCACCTGAAGTTCCCGGGTGGACAGGGAATCAAGGAGCGACTTGCCGTCCACGCCCCGGGCCACGCGCAGGGCCAGCATCTCGGACACCTCTTCCGTCAGGTACCGGCCGCCCGAATGGACCCGCCGGATGGCCTCCACCAGCTGTTCCGGCGCCGACTGCTTGGTGACGTATCCCATGGCCCCCGCCTCGATGGCCCGGACCACGTACTGCTCCTCCTCGTGCATGGTGAGGATCAGGACCGGCAGGCCGGGAAATTCGGACCGGAGCCGCGCCACCACCTCGAGACCGTCCAGACCCGGCATGGAAATGTCGATGACCGCCACGTCGGGCCGTTCCTCGCGGACGGCCTTTAACGCCGCCATGCCGTCGGCGGCCTCCGCCGCGACATCGATTCCTTCGGCCTCGGCCACCATGCGGCTCAACCCGGCCCGGACGATATGGTGGTCGTCGGCCAGCAACACTCGGATCATGATCGGTCGGTTCTCCTTCCCATGCTACTCACGCCATCTTCATCTCGAACACCACCTGAACCCCTTCGCCGGACATGGACCGGACCTCCAGGGTCCCGCCCACCAGGGCCGCCCGTTCCCGCATCCCGGCCAGCCCCAGCCCTTCGTTTTCGGATATGGCCCCTGGGTCGAATCCGCGGCCGTCGTCCGTCACGGTCAGATCCAGGCGGCCGTTGTCGGCTTTGAGGGCCACCGCGGCGTTTTTGGCGTCGGCATGGCGCGCCACGTTGGTCAGGGCCTCCTGGGCGATCCTGTAGGCGGTGGTCGCCACGGCGCCGTCCACCAAAGCCACGTCGCGGTGTTCGAAGATGCAGGTGATGCCGGTCCGTTTCTCGAAATCGTCGGTGTACCATTCCAGCGCGTCCACCAGCCCCAGGTCGTCCAGGATTCCCGGCCGCAGACGGATGGCGATGGATCGCACGTCCCCGATGGTTTTGTCGATGAGTCCGCACAGGTCCGACGCCCGAACCGCCACCCGGGGATCGGCGTCTTTCAGCCGGTTCCGGATCCAAACGGCTTCCATGCGCAGGGCCGTGAGCATCTGGCCCAGCTCGTCGTGGAGTTCCCGGGCGATGGCCCGGCGCTCCTGCTCCTGGTCGGCCATAATGCTCCCCGACAGCCGCCGGAGCTGTTCCTGGGCTTTCTTGACGGCGGTGATGTCGGTGGAGATGCCGCCCACGCCGGTGACCTGGCCGGCCTCGTCCCAGATGGGGAATTTGACCGACAGGTAGGTGTGGAGGCCGTCGGGATGGGGGATCTGGTTCTCCACCCGGACGGACCCCTTTTCCGCCAGCACCCGGGCGTCGCTCTCCTGGAACTGCCGGGCCAGGGATGGTTCCATGAACTGGTCCGCCGTTTTTCCCCGGATATCCCCGCCGTCGCCGACAAAGAGTTCCTCGAACCGTCGGTTGACCGTCAGGTACCGTCCCCCGATATCTTTAATGTATACCACATCCGGGGTGTATTTGAGAATGCTGGCGATCTCTTCCGTCCGGATGCGCACCTGCCGCTCCAGTTCACGGGAGTAGCGGCCGAGGGCCTCCTTGGCTTTTTTCAGATCCTCTTCGGCCCGCCGTCTCTCGGTCACATCCACCGACACCGCCAGGGAGCGGATGATCCGGCCGGCCGCGTCCCGCTCCCCCACGGCGGAAAGCAGGGTGTCGATGACCTCGCCGTTTTTTCTGACGTACCGGTACGGCACGTCGTGGCAGGACCCGTCCCTGAAAAATCGGGGCATCACCGTGCCGGTCATGTACCGGGCCGATTCCCGGCTCAGAAAATCGGCGAGGGCCCGACCGATGACCTCCTCCCGTTCGTACCCGAGCATGCGGAGCCAGTGGTCGCTCACGCGCACGAGCCGACCCTCGGGATTGACCGAATGGAGCATGGCCGGGGCGTTGTGATAGATGGACCGGTACCGTTCCTCGCTCTCCCGCAGGGCCGCCTCGGCGTCTTCCCGCCGCCGGATTTCGATGTTGGCCTTGCCGTAGAGAAACGCCACCCCCACCCCCACGAGGAGGCAGAGGGCGAAAACGATCTCCTTGGTGATGTTGATCAGGGGCGCGCTCATCTGCTTGGATATGACGTTCAGATCCTGGAGATAGACCACGTGCCAGCCGGGGAAGTTCTCCAGTTCCCGGCGGTGGAAGAGATACCGGTCGCCCCGGCCGTCCGCGGCGTATCCGTCCGGTCCGAGGGTCAGGCCGATGGGCCGCCAGGGACCGGCGCCGAACTGCCTGGACGCCGCGATGTAATCGGCGTCGGCGTCCGGCAACCGGCCCAGGGTCCCGTAAAGCCATCCGTCCCGGCTGGAGATGAACACCACCCCCCGGGGGGAGACCACCAGCATGGCCTCGCTCTTTTCCAGGTGGAACTGGTTTTCGATCCGTTCGATGGATGCCTTCACCACCACCACGCCCCCCGGTTCGGCATCGTTTTTGACGAACACCGGATGGCTGGAATAGACCCCCCGCCGGCCGGATGTGGCGCCCAGGGCCAGGTAGGTGGAGGCCCGGCCCGCCAGGGCCAGCCGGACATAGGGCCGGAAATGGAAGTTTTCGCCCACGAAGCTGTCGGGATCATTCCGGTTGCTGGACGCGATGGTGGTTCCCGTCCGGTCGATGAGGTAGCAGACCTCCACGCCCAGGGCCGTCCGGAAGTGGTCGAGCATTGCGTCGGCCGCCCGCATCCGCCGCTCGGTCCGACGCTCAAAACGCCTCTTGAAGGCCTCGATGCCGGACATGGCCCGGGCCGGCCGGATATTTTCCGACAGGAAAAAGGAGAGATTTTTCTGGATGCCGTCCACCCGGTCCAGCGACCGCTGTTGGGCCTCCTTGATGGCGGTCTGTTTCAGGGAGCGGTAGTAGAGCGCCCCGCCGATGGAGGCGGACAGGAAGGCGATCAGGGACAATACGAGCAGAATCAGGCGAAGGCGCATGATGCGGGTTACCGGACGACCAGCACCGGGCAGGGCGTGGACCGCAGCACCCGATGGGTCACGCTGCCGAGAAACAGCCCCTGGAGGTCGGTGCGCCCCCGGGAACCCATGACGATCATGTCGCATTTTTCGATCCGGGCGATTTCCGGCAGCACGCTGCCCGGCGGCCCTTCCAGGAGCCTTTCCACGACGGAGAGCCCCTTTTTCTCGAACAGCTCCCGGAACGGGGCCGTTAAAGCGTCCGAATTTTCCCGGATGCGGGTGATCGCTTCCTGGAGATACGGTTCGCCAATGACCGAAGGAAACGACTTGTGGCAGTGGACCAGCAAAATTTCGCCGCCCGCCAGCGCCGCCAGGTCGGCGGCCGATTCCGCGGCCCGCATGGAATGGTCGGAGCCGTCCACGGGGACCATGATTTTTCGGAGTTTCATGTCGTCCTCCTTCCGTTGGAATTGGGAAAAACCGCTTGCGCTCTCTCTTTCACGATACGGCGACAAATCCCTCTTTGTCAAAGAAAAACACGTCTAAACCGGTTCGAACAAGGAGATCGCCGGTTAACTGCGACAGTAGGAGAAAACCTACGGTTCGTGGGATCGGGCGTCGGCCCAGCCGGGTTTCGGCTTTCCGTATCCGGGGCAACGTGTCCCGGATCGTCGCCATCATCCGGTCGGCGGCGGCCATGCGGCGGGAGAAAGGAGATTCCGAAGAGAGGGTCGGCAAAATATTGCCGAAGGGTTCGGCGATGACCGGCGTCTCAAGGAAAACGGTCAGGAGGGCGAAAAGCGCGTGTTTCGTGGCGAAGCTCCTTATATCCATGATACCCGGAAAGTAAACACCCGTCAAAACCGATGGGGATGAAAATTGGCGTCGCCCTTTCTTGCAGCCGACGCCCGAACATGATAAATGGACGCATGAAGACCCGAACCCAAATGGAGAAGAGGGCGTGAGATGAAAGTCTTGATCATGGTTCTGACGGCGACCGCTTTGATGGGATTCGGCGGCCCTTTTCCGGCCGCGGCCCAGACATCGGACCCCGGCGCCGCCGACCGCGGCGTCTATTCGGACCGGTTCGACGCCTTCAACCCCCTCCGATGGCAGGAGGTCCTGTTCACCGCGGCGGCGCCGGACCGGATCTTCATCGCATCCCAGGACTGGGGAAAGGTTTTTGTGGCCGACGGGGCCCTGACCCTGTCGGCCGTTCAGGCCGAACCCACCGAGATCCAGGTCTATTCCCGCTTCATTTTTTCCGGGGATTTCGACATCGAAACCGAGTATCGCGTCCCGGACGCCGCCGACCTGACGGGCTGCCGGTTCAACGCCGGACTGGTGCTCCAGACCCTGGACGGCGAGATCAACTACAAATGCTATGTGGCGGCCACGCCGGACAAGGGCCTCCTCTACCGGGCCCGGCTGGACCGGTTCGGGGAGATCAACCGGGAGAAATACCTGGGGGGCGAGGCCCGGACCGCCGGCGTGATCCGGGTGGTCCGCCGCGGCGGCCGGATCGCCTTTCTCGTTCAGAAAGAAACGGGTTGGACGGAGTTTTGCCGGTTCGAGCGACCCTCCACCGAAAAGCTGCGGGCCCGGTTCAAGCTCCAGACCAGCGACGAAACCGGAGAAACCGGGGGATCGGCCTGCCCGACCCGTGTGATGTTCGATCATTTCAAGGTCAATGAGTGCGACCGGATAATAGAAGAATAAGCGATAGTCCGAAAGGAGGCCATTTGCATGTCCTGATATTGAATGGCGGGCCCCGGAAAAAGGGAACCGTTGCCACCCTGTTGGAAACCGCGGCCGAGGGGATTCCGGCGGATCGGGACACCGAATGGATCGATGTCTACGATCTGACCGTGGCCCCCTGCATCGGCTGCATGAAATGCCGGCCGGACGGAACGTGTGTCCTGCCGGAGGACGACGGCCACCGGGTGGGGCAAAAGATTCGCGAAGCCGACGCCCTGGCGGTGGGGACCCCCACCCACTGGGGAAACATGAGCGCGCCGCTCAAATGCCTCTTCGACCGCAACGTCCCGGTCTTCATGGGAGAGAGCCCCAAGGGGATGCCGGTCCCCCGGCAAAAAGGCAAGCCCGCGGTGATCGCCACCGCCTGCACCGCTCCCTGGCCTTTCAACGTCATATCACCGGAAAGCCGAGGCGCCATTCGGGCCGTCCGGTCGGTCCTGGGCGCCGGCGGTTACAAAATCGTCGCCAAACTCGTCAAACCGGGAACGAAAAAGGACCCGGCCATTCCCGAAAAGCTCCTGAGCGCGGCCAGAGCGGCCGGAACGCGGTTTTAAGAGCTTAGGCTCTTGGGCTCTCATCCGGTTTTCCGTTTCCGATAGACCAGCGTCTCGCCCATGCGCACCGATTCGAATTTGTCCGTCAACATATAGGTACTTTCCATCGCCCCTAGAAAAAGATAGCCGTCGTCGCTTAGCAGCCGGAACAGGGTGTCGAAGACCCGCCGTTTGGTGGCGTCGTCGAAATAGATCATCATGTTCCGGCAGAAGATCACGTCGCATTTGATGCCGAAGATGGCGTAAGGCTCGATGATGTTGAGCCGATGCCACCGGACCCGGTTCCGGATGGCGTCCCTGAGCCGCCAGGTTTTGCCGGACTCCGTGAAAAACGCCGCCCGCCGCTTTTCCGACAGCCCCCGGTCCACTTCGCTTTTCGTGTATTCGCCGGCCATGGCCTTTTGCAGCACCTTTTTGGAGATGTCCGTGGCCAGGATGTTGAAATCGTCGGGCGCCAGGTCGGAACCGGGGCGGCCGGCGGTGAATTCTTGGACCAGCATGGCGATGCTGTAGGGCTCCTGACCGGTCGAGGCCCCTGTGCTGAGGATGTGGGCTTTGGCCGGCGACCCGCCGCCGGGGAAGGCGGCCTTGCGGCGCCGGATCCGGTCCGCCAGCTCGGGGAGGATCGTCGTCCGGAACGCCTCGAAGGGGTGGACGTCCCTGAAAAACGACGTTTCATTGGTGGTGATGGAGAGGATCACGTCGTTTCGCAACCCCACGGAATCGTCGTGGACCAGCTTCCGGCTCAGTTCCGAGAAATCCTTGCACCCCGCGGCCCGGACCAGGGGTTCCAGGCGCTGCTGGATCAAGTACATTTTTTCCCGGTTAAAGGCGATACCCGAAACCCGGTGGATGTAATCGCGGATGATGTCGAAATCTTCCGGGGAAAGATCCACGTCCCGTGCCCCTTCAACCATTGACCAGACGGACCACGGCGTCGGCCATGCGGTCCAGGGGCAGAACCCCGTCCACATGGCCCGCCGCCGCCGCGCTGCCCGGCATGCCCCAAACCACCGAGGTGGCCTCGTCCTGGGCGATGACGCGGCCGCCGGCCCGCTTGATCGCGGCGGCCCCCTTCGTGCCGTCGCTCCCCATGCCGGTGAGGATCAGGGCCACGAGACGGGAGCCGAACACCGTTGCCGCGGACCGGAAGAGCACGTCGGCCGACGGCCGGGACCCGCTTTCGGGCGGCTGCCGGTTGATGACCGTCGTCGCCCCGTTTTCCCCGGGACGGATCAACAGGTGCCGGTCCCCCGGCGCGATGTAAACGTGCCGATCTTCGACGGGTTGCCGATGCGCCGCTTCCACCACCGCGTAGGCGCATTTGCGGTCGAGACTCGCGGCCAGGGACCGGGTGAACCCGGCCGGCATGTGCTGGACGATGAAGATCGGAATGCGCAGCGCGTTGCAGAGGGCGGGCGCCAGGGTCGCCAGGGCCTTGGGGCC
>CAZZBE010000053.1:2557-21069 GCA_964652715.1 uncultured Desulfobacteraceae bacterium | reverse complement strand
CCCGGCGCCGGGGAGAGGCCAGGATGATCTCGCAATAGAGGGCGGGGTCCTGGGCGAAAAGCCGGCCCACCATGCCCAGTTCCAGGCGGTAGATGGGGCTGGAGAACTCCAGGCTCCGGGAGAGGCGCGCCCCCTTCTGGCTCAGGAACCGGCCGAAGGCGAAGGTGGCGAAATGGCGCAGGGCCTGGACGATGTCCATGATGTCGTCGTGCTCCCGGGCGTCGGCCGTCACGATGACGGCGCCCCAGGAGACGAACTGGTCCAGGACCCACTGGCAGGCCGACGGGTCCCGGCCCGGAGCGGCCACGACGATCTGTTTGTCCAGGGTCGGGGTGGTGGGGCCGAAGAGCGGGTGGAGGCCCACCACGGGGCCGGCATGGGCCGCGGTCATGGCCGCCAGGGGCGCCGCCTTGAGACTGGTCATGTCCGACAGCACCGCCTCGGGCGGCAGGTGGGGGCCGAGGCGGGCGGCGATGGCTTCGGTCCGGTCGATGGGGACGCTGAGGATCGCCAGGTCGATCCCCCGGCACAGCCGGTCCACATCCGGCCAGTCGTCCCGGTCCAGGGACCGGACCGCGTATCCGGCCCCGGCGAAACAGTCGCGGAAATACCGGCCCATGCGGCCCTCGCCCCCCACGATAAGGACCGTCGCGCCGGGCCGGACGCTCTTCCGGGCCATGCTGCCGGCCTGTTCGACCCGGGACCGGCGGATGATGGTCCGGTAGAGGTCTTCGATGAAATCCGGGTCCAGGTCGGAGGCCGCGCCCTGCCGCCGCCGTTTGGAGATCAGGTCCTCTTCCCGGGCCGGGTGATAGACCGGCAGGTTGTGGCGTTTTTTCAGGGCCACCACCCGGTCCACCACCTTCTGCCGCCGGGCCAGAAGCCCCACGAGGGTCTCGTCCACGACGTCGATTTCGTTCCGCAGGTCTTCCAGGGCCGCTTCCACCCCGGCGGCCGTTTCCGGGGGCGCTTCTTCCATCCCTTTGGGTTGCCGATCGTCCTGTTCCATGTCTCTCCGTTCCGCGGGTCCCGTCTTCCGTCGATCATCCCTTTTTCCGGGGACGCGCCCCATGGCATACCATCCCCTCTTTTTTAAATCAACACCCGGCCGGTTTCAGCCCAATGCCCGTAAACGAATGAGATTCAGTCGATTTTTTACCCGTAAAACAGACTTGAAAGCTGTTTTACGGAGAATTCATTCACGGGTGTCGCTCTTAAGCCCGGCTTACATTTTTTTTACAATGCTTAGAAATTACTTGTCATTTTCAGTTGCCCTGCGTATAATTCTTTGAAATAGAATCATTTTTATCGAAATGGTTCCATCTTTGCAAAGTAAATATATCTTTACTTCTAATTTACATTTTTATTGACATTACTGCCAGCGCCCTGTATTGTTTTCACGGAAAGGGATTTGATCGACATGGCCAAACGATCGCCACTGACAGACAAACAGCGACATTTTTTAACATACCTTGAGCGGGAGATCCGACAGGAGGGCCGCATTCCCAGCCTGCGACAGGCCGCCGCCCAAATGGGCGTCAGCCACACGGCGGTGGCCCAGATGCTGAAGGCCCTGGAAGACAAGGGCTATCTCCGGCGGGAGGGGCGCTACAGCCGAACCATCCATCTGCTCAACCCCGCGGGCGAGGCCGCCGGTCTCCAGCGATGGCGGGAAATCCCCGTCATCGGGCGGATCACGGCCGGCCTGCCCATGTACGCCCAGGAGGAATGGGACGGCGCCCTGGTCATCGACCGGGACCTCTACCACGGGGAGAACCTTTTCGCCCTGCGGGTGCGGGGCGATTCCATGAAGGACGTCGGCATCCTCAGCGGAGACCTGGCCGTCTGCGAACCGCGCCAGTACGCCGCCAACGGCGAAATCGTGGTGGCCCTCATCCGCAACGAAGAGGCCACGGTCAAGCGGTTCTTCCTCCGCCCGGACCACATCGAACTGAAGCCGGAAAACGAGGCCTACGAGCCGACCCGGTACGATTTCAGCGAGGTGCTGATCCAGGGAAAGGTCGTCGGCCTCCAGCGGGGCCCCGGGGGCATCGCCCACACGAAGCCCTGATTCCCCCGGCGCGATCGCCCGCCATGGAATTCCGACACAGCGGAAAGGAATGCCATGGATCCCCACCCATCCCCCGACGCCCCCGGCCGCCTGCTGGCGGGAACCAGCGGGTACGCCTACGCCGAATGGACCGAGGCCGGCTTCTACCCGCCCGGCACCCGGTCGGGCCACATGCTGGCGTCTTACGCCCAACGATTTCCGGTCACGGAACTCAATTTCACCTGGTACCAGATGCCCCGGGCCGAGGCCATGGAGCGGATGCAGGCCCAGGCGCCCGAGGGGTTCCGGTTCGCCGCCAAGCTCACCCGAACCCTCACCCACGAGGTGGACTCCGACGGCTGGCGCGGCCAGGCCGACCGGTACCGGGACGGCGTCGCCCCCCTGATCCAGGCCGGCCGGCTCCTGGCCGTTCTGGTGCAGCTTCCCCCGTCCTTCCGCCGCACGCCGGACAACCGCCGCTACCTGGCGGCCCTGCTGGACGCCCTCGACGGACTCCCCCTGGCCGTGGAATTCCGCCACGCCTCCTGGGCCGCGGACCGGGTCTTTGAAGAACTGACCCGGCGCAACGTGGCCCTGACGGCCGTCGACCGGCCGGACCTGCCGGGACTCTTTCCCACCCTGGACATCGTCACATCCCCGGATCTTTTCTACGTCCGGTTCCACGGCCGCAACGCCAAAGGATGGCGCTCCGGCAACATGCAGCAGCAGTTCGACTACCTTTATAATGAGGCCGAACTGGCGGAATGGATCGAGGGCCGCATCGAACCCATGGCCCGGCAGGCCCGGACCGGGCTCCTGTTTTTCAACAACCACGTCCGGGCCCAGGCCGCCCAGAACGCCCGGCAGCTCACCCTGATGCTGGCCGAACGGGGGCTGACGGAGAGGTCCGCCCATGGATAGGGAACGGGCCGTCATCCACCTCAACGTGGCCGACTTCGCCGTGGCCGTGGAGCGGGCCGTGGATCCCCGCCTCCGGGGTCGCCCGGTGATCGTCGCGCCCCGGGGCGCGGTCCGGGCCGCCGTCCACGACATGAGCGACGAGGCCTACCGGGCCGGGGTCCGCAAAGGCATGCCCCTGATCCGGGCCGAGCGGATCTGCCGGGACGCCGTCGTCCGGCCGCCCCGTCCGGACCGGTGTCAACAGGCCATGGCGGACCTGCTCAAACAGGCCCTCCCCTATTCGCCCCTGGTGGAATCGGGGGAAGACGACGGCCATCTCTTCCTGGACGCCACCGGCACAAGCCGCCTCTTCGGCCCGCCCATGGACGTGGCCTGGCGGATGCGCAACGGGGTCCGGCGGGACCTGGGCATGGATCCCATCTGGTCGGTGGCCCCCAATAAACTGGTGGCCAAGGCCGCCACCCGCATCGTAAAGCCCGACGGCGAATACATCGTGGCCGGCGGCGAGGAGGCCGACGTTCTGGCCCCCCTTCCACTCTCCCTCCTCCCCGGCGTCGAGAGAACGGATCTGGAGCGGTTGGCGGATTTCAACCTCACCCGGGTCTTCGAAACGGCGAAACTGACCCGGGAACAACTGGCGGTGGCCGTGGACCGGCGGGCCGGGTTTCTCTACGAAGCCGTCCGGGGCATCGACCCGTCGCCGGTGCTGCCCGCGAACCGGAAACCCGACCGGGAGGTCGTCGATCACACCTTCTCCGAAGACGCCATCGACGCCGAGAAGCTGGAAACCGTTCTCTACGCCCTGGCCGAAACGGCCGGACACCGGCTCCGACGCCGCCGCCGGGCCGCCCGCACCGTGGCTGTTTGCCTCGATTTCACCGACGGCATCCGCCGGGTCCGCCAACGGTCCACCGGCCCCGGCGCCGCCGACGACCGGGTCCTTTTTACAGCGGCCCGCGCCGCCCTCTACGCCGCCTGGAACCGGCGGGTCCGGGTCCGCCGCCTCTCCCTGATCTGCGACCGGCTGGTCTTCCCGCCGGCCCAGCTCTCCCTGTTTCCCGAAGATCAGGAGAAGACCGAAAGGCGCGAGGCGTTGACCGCCGCCGTGGACCAGATTCGGGAGCGGTTCGGGTGGGGGGCGATCGGGTTCGGACGGCAACCTAACCCCCCCGGCCCCCCTTCCCCGAGAGGGAAGGGGGGAGGCCGCATTTGGAAGGCCGGATTTCAGGATGCGGCAGCCCTGAACGATGAAACGGCGCTCCCCCTCTCCGCGTCGGGGAGGGGGCCGGGGGGAGGGGTTTCACTGCCATGATCCCCCTCATCGTCCGATCCCATTATTCCCTCATGCGCGGGACCGCCTCCCCCGAAGCCCTGTGCCGGGCCGCCCGGCGCATGGGCTACGACCGGCTGGCCCTCACCGACACCGACAATCTCTATGGATTGTGGCCCTTTCTGGCCGCCTGCCGCCGGGAGGGGATCATCCCCATGGTGGGCGCGGAGATCACCGAGCCGGGCGCCAGCCGCCGGGCCGTCTGTCTGGCGGCGGACAGGAGGGGATACGCCCACCTCTGCCGCCTCCTCACCCGCCGCCATACGGCGCCGGACTTCCGCCTCCGGGAGGATGTGGCGGATTTGGCCGACGGTCTCGTCGTCCTCGCCCCGGACCCGGAGCTGCTGACCTTCTGGCATGGGGCCGGGGTCCGGACGGCCGGGGCCATGGGCCGGCGTCCCCTCCCCCGCCGCCATCCCCTCCGGGAAGCGGCCCGGGGTTGCGGCGTCCCCTGCGTGGCCGTGCCCGACAGCTTTTTCCTCTCCCCCGGGGACCACGCCGTCCACCGGCTGCTGCGGGCCATCGATCTCAACACCATCCTCTCCCGGATTCCGGACCGGGAAACCGCGCCGCCGGACGCCTGGCTGGCCCCGCCGGAAGCATACGAACGGCGATTCGCGCCCTGTCCGGAAGCGGTCCGGGCCGCCCACCAACTGGCCGACGAAATCGGCTTCACCGGGCCGGATTTCGGCATCGTCATGCCGCCCTGGACCGCCGGAAAGGGCCGTTGCCCGGAAGCGGCCCTGCGCGAAGCCGCCTACGAGGGGGCCCGGCGCCGCTACGGCGACGAGCTGTCCGAACCCGTGGTGGACCGGCTGGAGCACGAACTCAAAACCATCGCCGCCATGGGGTTTTCCGCCTATTTTCTCATCGTCCGGGACATCGTGATCCACAGCCCCCGCACCTGCGGCCGGGGATCGGGGGCCGCTTCCCTGGTCGCGTACTGCCTCGGCGTCACCAACGTCTGCCCGGTGAAGCACAACCTTTATTTCGAGCGGTTTCTCCATCCCGGCCGCAAAGATCCGCCGGACATCGACGTGGATTTCGCCTGGGACGAGCGGGACGACGTGCTGGCCGCCGTGCTGGAAAAACATCGGGGACACGCGGCCATGGTGGCCAATCATGTGCTGTTTCAGCCCCGGATGGCCGTCCGGGAGACCGCCAAAGTCTACGGCCTCCCCGGCGCCGAGATCGGCCGGGTGACGGAGCGGATGCCCTGGCGCCGGCGACCCGCCGGTCCGGACGCCGACCTCCTCTCGGAGATCGCCGCCATGCCCGAAGCCCGGGGGCTCGACCTCTCGGACCCCTGGCCGGAAATCTTCGCCCTGGCCCGGCGGATCATCGGCGCGCCCCGTTATCTGTCGGTCCACCCCGGCGGCGTGGTCATCACGCCGGCGCCCATCGACCGCTACGTGCCGGTGGAACGGGCCGCCAAGGGGGTCCCCATCATCCAGTGGGAAAAGGACGCCGCCGAGGACGCCGGCCTGGTCAAGATCGATCTTCTGGGCAACCGGAGCCTGGGGGTGATCCGGGACGCCGCGGCCAACGTGCGGCGCAATGGCGTCCCCTTCGAGGAGGCGGGATGGGAACCCGAAGACGATCCCGAGACCCAGGCCATGGTCGGCCGGGGCGAGACCATGGGGTGCTTCTACATCGAAAGTCCCGCCACCCGGCTCCTGCAGAAAAAAGCGAAAAAGGGCGACTTCGCCCACATGGTGATCCACAGCAGCATCATCCGGCCGGCGGCCAACGACTACATCCGGGAATATCTCCGGCGGCTCCACGGCGGGGAGTGGAACCCCATCCATCCGCTCCTCTCCGACGTCCTGGACGACACCTACGGGATCATGGTCTACCAGGAGGACGTCTCCCGGGCCGCGGTCTCCATGGCCGGGTTTTCCCACGCCGAGGCCGACGGGCTCCGGAAGGTTCTCTCCAAAAAGGACCGGGCCCATCGCCTGCAAGACCGTCCCCTTCGGGACTACCGGGAGCGATTTTTCGCCGGCGCCGCCGCCAAAGGCGTGGCGGCGGACAAAACCGCCCAGGTCTGGGAAATGATGATGAGCTTCGACGGATACTCCTTCTGCAAGCCCCACAGCGCTTCCTACGCCCGGGTCTCCTTCCAGGCGGCCTGGCTCAAGGCCCACCACCCGGCCGAATTCATGGCCGCGGTCATCGGCAACGGCGGGGGGTTCTATTCCACCTTCGCCTACGTCTCCGAGGCCCGGCGGCTGGGATTGACGGTCCGCCCCCCGGACGTCAACCGGAGCGAGGATCGCTGGACCGGCGAGGGGACGACCCTCCGGGTGGGGCTGATGGCGGTCAAGGGGCTCTCCCTGGAGACCCGGCGGCGGATCGTCGATCAGCGGCGGGCCGGCCCTTACCCTTCCCTGACCGATTTCCTGGACCGGGTCCGGCCCGATGCGGCCGAGGCCCGGGCCCTGATCCGCTGCGGCGCCATGGACGCTTTTTCGCCCGGCGGCAACCGGGCCGCCCTCATGTGGATCCTGGCGCGATGGGCAAAAGGCCGGCGGCATGGCCCGGTCGACGGCGACCTTTTCAACGACCTGACCGACGACGCCCTCCCGCCCCCGCCGCCGGAGGAAATCCGGGAACGCCTCCGCCGGGAATTCGCCGTGCTGGGGTTTCTCTGCGACCGCCATCCCATCGCCTTCTGGTCCGACCCGTCCCGCGACAACGGATGCATCAAGGCCGCCGACCTCCACCGCCACGTGGGAAAACGGGCGACCCTCCGCGCCTGGCTCATCACCGGCAAACGGGTCCGGACCCAGCACGGCGAGACCATGGAATTCCTGACCTTTGAAGACGAAACGGGGCTGGTGGAAACCACCTTTTTCCCGAAACCCTACGCCCGTTTCTGCCATCTGCTCGAACCGGGGCGGCCGTTCCTGATTTCGGGGAGGGTGGAAACGGAGTGGGGGGCGGCGACGATGGCGGTGGAGGAGGTGGAGAAACCAAAACAGCGGCGGCGCGAAAGTGATCGGGAACCGTTTAATCTTTTGACGGAATTTGGGCACTGGTTCAGTTGAATGGGAATGCCTGTAATTTCAACAGGTTGGAATCGTGGCACGATAAGCGCTAACATGCTGGAATTAATAGATAAAAACCACTGCCCCGCGGACGATTCCCATTTAACTGAACCAGTGCCGAAGCATTCGAAATGTCTGTTTCTGCCGCTTTACCCAATCATCAACATGTGCATCCAGGCAGTGAAAATCAACGGAATCGGCGCCCCCTCCTGTTCAACCCGCTCAAGGCGCCGCTTCCCCTTTTCTGACCAAAAAAAATGGTTGACATTCACGCCACTTTTCAACATGATTTGAAAATCATCTCACCGATTTCGACCGTGGCGCAGCCACCCACGCCCTGCTTGAGCGGATAAAAACTTACCTTTTGCACGACCTGGGAAGCAATGATTATGCCAGTGCAAATCCAAGCCAAAGCCCCAGACACCCTGAAACAGGCCCGCTTCGAGCCCCGCGGGCCAGTGACGCCCAGTCCCGCGGACTGGCGGGACCAAATTTTCTATTTCCTTTTGCCCGACCGGTTCAGCAACGGCCGCGAGACCGGCGAAATGCTGTTCGATCCGAAAAGCCCGGAGCGGTCCAATATTTCGGCGGACGGGTTGTTGTCCGGATTGATCTGCCGCCCGCGGGGATTGCGATATTGGCACCAATTCCTGGGTCGAAACTGAAAAGTAGTGAAGGAGGAGAAAAATGACGCGAGACAGCCAGTTGGAGCACCTTCACCCGGTATTTAGAGACAAAGTTGTGAAACTTCAGGAGCACCTTTCGGAAGAAAATTTACCCTTTCGCCTGTTTGAGGGGTACAGAACCCCCGAAAGGCAGCGGTACCTGTATTCAAAAGGACGCACCCGGTCGGGGTCCGTTGTGACCTATGCCAACGCCTGGCAGTCCCTTCACCAGTACGGCGTGGCGGCCGACTTTGTTCTGTATGAAAACGGAAGGTGGAGCTGGGACGACAAAGGCGAGAAGAAGAATTGGTGGGACCGGCTTCAGGAGTTGGGAGAACAGGTGGGCCTCAAGCATTTGAGCTGGGAGAAGCCGCATCTTCAGCTCAAGGAGGCGGCCCTATCGGATCTGCGAAACGGCGGTTACCCGCCGGAAGGCGATCTCTCCTGGGCTGAAAACCTGACCCTTGCCGTTTATGCCTGGACAGGAACGCCCTCGGCGCCGTTCCCCCCCGAGGATGTCATCGCAGAACGACCTTCGGAGGCCTTGAATGTTGATGCGGGGATGACCATGGAGAACACCCCGCTGGCCGGGTCGGAAGGCTGGCATAGTAATTTCGGCGGGCAGGAATGGCGGTATGACGCAAGGGGGGTCTATATCCGCGCTCACGCCAACGGCAACGAACCGCTCCGAACCCGCGGCGAGCCGATCACCTGCCGAAAAATCATGGATCTTTGCGGCGAATGCATCATCGCCGCATCCATAAAATACGAAGTGCCGATGGCGCTGATCCTCATGACCATCGCCACCGAAACCGCTTTTCTCCGAAAATACGGTTTTACCGGCCCTCTGACCTTCAGATGGGAGCGCCACGTGCAAGTCAATGACGTCAGTCCGCCCACAAGGGGCGACTACAGCGCCGGTCCCATGCAAACTCTTGCCACCACCGCGCGATGGGTGATCCGGACGCGGAATTTGAGCTATGATCCCTTCGAAGTGGCGCCGCCCTATCACCAGCAGCCCGAACCGCCCGAACAGCATCCCCTTTACGACTATGCGGTCAACATTGATATCGGCGCCGCGGAGATCTTTCAGCGCTGGTCGCGTACCGGCGACGACCCCATCCTGGTTGCTGCGGCATTCAACGCCGGCGGCCTGTATGAAAGCAGCGGGAACACCTGGCGCCTGCGATGTTCCGGGGATCATTTGGATCGTGCGGCCGAGTGGTACGGGGATGCCTGTGCGGTTGTCAGAGAGCTGGGTGTATGAGGCTGTCCATTGCTCAATGCTGTTCGGAGATTCTGAACAAACAGCTTCACTTCACCTGAGCGTCGGCATACCTTTTATCCAGCAAATAGTTCCAGATTCAGCAGGTCGAGTACTTTTCCCAGGTCAATCGCGTAGCTCCATTTTTCCTGCTCCTTTCCGTGCGGAAACCTGCTCCAGGCATTCGCCCGTAAAGATGAGATCGAACGTGAACTCCGGCTCTACCCGGACGATCTCGAAACGATTCAGGGACGACAAAGGATACTGGAGTCAGGTGGAAGCCTACATCCAGCATCATTCGGAAGCACGGTTCAGCCACGGCATCCGCCCGGAATGCGCCGAAAAATACTATGCCGAGTTCAATCTTTACGGGGAGAGCCGACCTCGGCGTCCATACCCTTGACCCTACCCTTCCACCACCACCCCCACCGTCTTCCCATCCTTCAAATTCACCAACCCCTCTTCGCAGATCCGAAAATAGGGGATGGCCGCTCCGGTGAGGGTAACCAGGGTGAGCAGCGGATCGGCGAAGGAGACCCCGAGTTCGGCCGCGGCCGCTTTGATGCCGGCGATGGCGTCGGCCAGTTCCGGTATGGTCAGCTCGGACAGGAGCCCCAGGATTGGCAGGGCCAGCTCCGCCGTCACCTTGCCGTCGACGCAGAGGACCACCCCGCCCCGCAGCTCGCGGATCCGGTTGACGGCGGCGGCCATCTCCTCGCCCGAGGCGCCCGCCACGATGATGTCAGAGCAGTCCCAGGCGGCGCTGGCCGCCAGGGCCCCCTTCTGGAGGCCGAACCCCTTGATCAGACCGGTGAAGGTCTTGCCGGGGTGTATGCGCCGGTCCACCGCCGCCACCTTGAGCAGATCCTTTTTGGGATCGGCGTCGATCTCTCCGGAACGAACCGGCGCCGTCATGCGGGTCTCCTGGGTTACCAGGTCGGTGATCATCTCCATCACCCGTACCGTCGCTTCATCGGTCTTGTCGTCGATCCGAATGGCGAAATCGGAGGCGGTCATCTCACCGTCGAGACGGATGCTGCGGCGGCTGGCCTCCGTAAAGCGGTGGGACCGGGGCTCGACCTGCAGCTCGCCCGTTTGGACGACGATCCGACCGTTGCTGACGACATATTCAGGATCAATGGTCGCGAGATCCGGCAGGATCAGCATATCCGCGTACCGGCCCGGCCCGAGGCCGCCGATGTGGCGGTCCAGGCCGAAGTGCTCGGCCACGTTGAGGGTGGCCATCTGCACGGCCGTCACCGGCGGAAATCCGTAATCGATGGCCTTCTGGAGCACCGACGCCATGTACCCTTTTTCGATGAGATCCGCGGGCTCGACCCCGTCGGTGGCGAGAATCAGCCGCCGGAAGTCGATGCCGGCGTCCTTGATCTGGGAGATGGGCTTCAGGTCGGCCCGGATGGACCCTTCCCGGATCATCACGTGCATCCCCAGCCGGAGCCGCTCCAGCACCTCGTCGGCCGTGATGGGTTCATGGCAGGAGGAGACGCCTGCGGCGGCGTAGGCCATGAGCTTTTTCCCCCGGGCGCCGGCCGAATGACCCTCCAGGGTCTTGCCGGCCTTGAGGGTCTCTTGAAATTCAGGCAGGAACCGGTCGCGTTTCTGGAGAATCGACTGCCAGTAGGATTCCCCCAGGCCGATAACGTCCTCGCGGGAAAGCAGCCGCGCCAGGTCCGCCTCGTCGATGCCGGCGGCGGCCCGGCTGATGGAGGCCATGGTCGGGGCCGTGGCGAAAAACTTCATGGGCTGGTCCCGGAGGGAATCGAGGAAATCGAGCACGCCGTCGATGCCCCCCACCGGGTAGGACTCCATGGTTTCGGAGACCACCGTGGTCGCCCCGCCCTTGAGGGCGTAGGGGACGAAGGCGGCCGCCGTGAAGAGCCAGGCGATATGGGTGTGGCCGTCGATGAGACCCGGGATGACCGTCCGCCCGGCGCCGCTGATGACAGTGGTGTTCGGAGCGACCATCCCGGACGGATCGGGGGTGATGCAGGCGATCCGCTCCCCTTTTACGCAAATCGAGAGGTTGGGTTGCACCTCGCCGGTGTAGACATTGACCACGTCGGCGTCTTCGATCACCAGATCCGCCCCGGCGCGGCCCATGGCCACGTCCATTAAATCCCGGGTTTCCGCTATGCTCGGCAGGGTTATCGGCCCCGTTCGATCCTGTTTCGTCATGCCAATGCGTCCTTTCGAAAATCGATTATTTCTTTTTGTCCAGCAATTCCAGCAACCCTTCGAAATAGGGGACCGTCCGCTTCAGTCCGTCCGTCAGGGGAACCGTCGGTTCCCAGTCGAGGAGGCGCCGGGCCAGTTCGATGTCCGGCTTCCGCTGCCGGGGGTCGTCCTGGGGCAGGGGTTCGAACCGGAGCTTGGAGGTCGACCCGGTCAGGGCGAGCACCTGTTCCGCCAGTTCCAGGATGGTGAACTCGCCGGGGTTGCCCAGGTTGACCGGGCCGGTCGCCTCGTCCGGCGTCTCCATGAGCCGGATCAGGCCGTCCACCATATCGTCCGCATAGCAGAAGGACCGGGACTGGGAACCGTCCCCGTAGATGGTGACGTCCTCCCCCCGCAGGGCCTGGAGGATGAAATTGGAAACCACCCGCCCGTCGTGGGGGTGCATGCGCGGGCCGTAGGTGTTGAAGATGCGCGCCACCTTGATCTTGAGCCCGGTCTGCCGCCGATAGTCGAAAAACAGCGTTTCCGCGCACCGCTTCCCCTCGTCGTAACAGGACCGGGGGCCGATGGGATTGACGTTGCCCCAGTAGCTTTCCGGCTGGGGATGGACCGACGGGTCGCCGTAGACCTCGGAGGTGGACGCCTGGAGGATTTTGGCGTTGAGCCGCTTGGCCAGCCCCAGCATGTTGATGGCCCCGTGGACGCTGGTCTTGGTGGTCTGAACCGGGTCCACCTGGTAATGGATGGGCGAGGCCGGGCAGGCCAGGTTGTAGATCTCGTCCACCTCCACGTAGAGGGGAAAGGTGATGTCGTGGCGCATCAGCTCGAAATAGGGGTTGTTCATCATGGCGACGAGGTTGCGCTTGGAGCCGGTGTAGAAATTGTCCACGCAGAGCACGTCCCGGCCCGCCGCCAGCAGCCGCTCGCACAGGTGCGATCCCAGAAAGCCGGCGCCGCCGGTCACCATCACGCGTTTTCGAAGGTGCATGTTTTGTCCTTTTCGCTTGGTCGTCCTGTCCAGAAAATCGCTTTACATCGGTTTACGGTATACAGGTAGTTACATGTAACTAATTTAAGTTTCTATGATCTCTGAGTTTTTACGATATCATCTCTCCATCCCCTCCGCCAGCGACTTCGCCAGGACATTCACCGTATAGGGCTTTTTGATCACCCCTGAAAACCCGTGACGCTCGAAATCCTCGACCGCCGGGTCTTCGGAGTATCCGGACGACAGAAAGGCGACCACTTCGGGATCGACCCGCAGCAGGTGGTCCATGGTTTCCCGGGCGCCCATCCCGCCTTTGACCGTCAGATCGAGGATCACCGCGTCGAAGGGTTCGCCGCTGGCGATGGCGCTGGCGTACCGCTTGATGGCCTCTTCTCCGGACCGGGCCCGCTCCACGTCGTACCCTAAGCGGCGCAGCATCTCCCCGGCGACGTCCAGCACGATGACCTCGTCGTCCATGATCAGCACCCGCTCCCGTTCCAGGCGGCGGACCGACGGCGGCCCCATGTCCACCGGTTCCCGGACGGTTCGTTCCACCGGCAGGTAAACGCAGACCACCGTCCCCTTCCCGGGCGTCGATTCCACGGCGATGTGGCCGTTGTGTTTGGTGACGATGGAATGGGTGATGGACAGCCCCAGGCCCATCCCTTTCCGGGCGCCCATGGACTTGGTGGTGTAATAGGGGTCGAAGATCTTCTCCAGTTCGCCCTCGGGAATGCCCCGTCCTTCATCCCGGATGGTGATCTTCAGGTGTCGGCCGTTGCTGATCATGGTGGAAAGCGCATCGGCCACGGTGACGTTTTCCACATGAACATGGACGGCCCCGCCATCGGGCATGGCCTCCACGGCATTGGCGATGATGTTGCCGAAGGCCTGCCGCATCTGGCCCTCGTCGAAGGCCACATCGTAGAGATCCTCGCCATGGGTGAGGCGGTATTGGACATGGGGGCCCGTGACGGCGGACGCCAGAACGGCCCGAAGGAAGGACACCACCGAGGTTTTCCGCTTCATGGGCTCGCCGCCCTTGGCGAAGGTGATCAGTTTATGGGACAGATCCTTGGCCCGCAGGCAGGCCGCCTCGGCTTTCTCAAGGTGGTCCGCGAGCCGGTCGCCGCCGCCGGCGCCGGCGCTCATCTGGGCCAGATTGATGTTGCCCAGGACCGCCGTGAGCACGTTGTTGAAATCATGGGCGATGCCGCCGGCCAGGATGCCGATGGATTCCAGTTTTTTGGCCTTGAAATCCGCCTCTTCCTTCCGTCGTTTTTCCGTAACGTCCCGGGCCACGCTCACGATGCCCGTCAAGTCGCCCTCTTCGTCGAAGACGGGATAGCCCAGGACGTTGAGAACCCGGTCGTTCCGGCGGTCCGGCACCTCGCCTTCCCGGACCGTCAGGGATTCGACCACGGACTGGATGGGGCAATCTTCGCAGATCCCGTCGGTATGGCACATGATGTCGTAGCAGTGTTTCCCCGCCAGGGTTTCGCGGTCCACCCCGACGTATTCCGCGGCGGCCCGGTTGGCCCAGAGGATGTTGAAGCGGGGATTCTGGTAGGTGACGATCTCCGACATGGTGTCCAGCACGGCGGCTTTCTCCCGTTCGGAGGCCGTCAGGGCCTTTTCCGCCCGCCGCCGCTCGGTGATGTCGTGGATGATGGAATAGAGGAGCTGACGGTGGTGGACCTCGATGGGGCCGCTGAAGACCTCGACATCCCGGATCTCGCCGTTGGCCAGCCGGTGCTGAAACAAAAAATGATCCCGTTTTTCGGATCTGGCCTTGACCATCTCCGCGAACACCGCGTCCGCCGGCATCACGTTGAAATCGGTGACGGCCATCCGTCGCATGGCGCTTCTGTCGTACCCGTAATAGGAACAGGCGGCCGGATTGGCGTCGATAATCTCCCCGGTTTCCGGATCGATCAACAGCATCACCGTATGGTTGTTGTCGAAGAGGCTTCGGTAGCGGCCCTCGCTTTCCCGGAGGGCCGCCTCGGCGGCCTTTCGATCGGTGACGTCGTGCATCAGGGCCAGCACATGGGTGAACCCGTCGCCGGTCTCCAGCACCGACGTGGAGATGCTCAGGGTGCGCCGTTGCCCGTCCGCCCGGCGGATCTCCCATTCCTCCGCATCCAGGCCGATCCCCTGCCGCATCCGGGCCATCCGCTCCTCGGCCCGGTCCCGCATCCTCCGATCGGGGTAGACGGCCTGATGCCAGCCGACCCGGTTGATCTCCTCCATGGCGTAGCCGGTGATCTTGGTCATCCGCGGGTTCCAGACCGTGAACCGGAGGTAGGGCGGGTCGGGGATCTCATGGCAGACGCACAGGCCCTCGGCGGCCCGGTCGATGACGGCGCCGAGAAAAGTGCTGGTCTCCCGGGCCGTCGACGCCGTCGAATTCCCGCGAACGTGCTGGAATAACCGTTTCCTGATGGCCCCCAGAATCCCGGGCGTTTCAGGCGGCCTTCTATGGGAGGGTCTCAACGATTTCATGCGGATAACCATTTAGTATAATGGAGGAATCGGCCCTTTAAAAATCGCATGCCAGACAATGGCCCCGATCATAGCAGAAGGTTTTCCCAAATTAAAGCGCTTTATGACGACGGACAGGCTCTCAGCCGATGGCCGAATTAGACCTTGCGCATCCGCTCCGCCGATTGTATAAAAATCTGAAGGATCGCGCTGAAAAAAAATCCAGACCGGAATGAGCGGACAAGGAGGTTCGTCCATGTCGAAACGCTGCGACATCGTCATCATCGGCGGCGGCCCCGGGGGCATCGCGGCCGCCGTCAAGGCCCGGGAAGCGGGCAAATCCTATGTGGTGCTGGAAAAAGGCCCCCGCCCCCTCCAGGGGATCATCGATTCCTATCCCAAGGGCAAAAAGGTCTACCCCACCATCCCCCGGTACCTGGAAGGCCCGTTCCCCATCGACGGCCTGACCCCGCCGCCGGAGAAGATCCCGGTGGAGGCCTATGTGGATCAGGTGGAACGGTTTGTTCAGTCCGACGGTCTGAACATCCGGTACGGCGAGGAATACCGGGACCTGGACGAGGACCGGTCCGGGTACGTCGTCCGGACCGGCGCCGGGGCCTATCTCGCCAAACATGTCATCTTCGCCTTCGGCAGCAACATCCCCAACGACCTGGGGATCTACGGCGAGGCCAAAACCGTCCGGAGAAATCTGGAAAATCCCCAGGATTACCTCGGGATCCCGACCCTGGTCATCGGCGGCGGCAACGCGGCGGCGGACGTGGTCTCGGCCCTGTCCAAGGTGAAGCGGGAGGCCGACGACGCCACGCCGGTCTACTGGGGGCATATCAAGGAAAAATTCGAGATCAACAAAGACACGGCCCGGGACCTGGGCGAGGAAATTTTGCTGGGCGGGCAGATCAAGATCCTCCAGGGCGCGGCGCCCAAGATCGGCGAAGTGGACTCCGAAGGGATCGACCGGCTCTACATCCACCAGAGCCCCGGGGCCCGCGGCAGCGACGACGTCTTCATGTACCAGGGCATGAGCTTTCCCATGAAAAACGTCATCGCCTGCATCGGCACCCACGGGCCGTCGGCCATCTTCAACGGCATCAACCTTCAGCAGATCACCTGCACCGGCGAAATCTGCAAGATCGCCCGGGAGGGGGAACAGCTGCTGCTGCTGTCGTCCACCCTCCAGACCAGCCGGAAGGGCGTCTACGCCATCGGCGGCTCCATCAGCCCGTCCTACATGGAGATCCAGCCGGACCGGACCATCAAGGAAAAGCGCCATTCCAACCTGATCTTCACGGCGATCCAGGACGGCATCACGGCCATGGAGGGGATTTTGGGGGCGTCCGCCGCCGCCGAAGCGCCCGTCTAAGGTTTTCGAACAGGCTCTTGGTGTTTCTCGGCCTCTTCGAGAACCGTCGCCAAGGCGTCGGGTGGTTCACGCCGCGCTGTTTTCCCGGGCGGGCGCGCCCCCTTTCATGAACAGGATAAAAGCGCCGATGAGCAGCAGATTGACCCCGGCCGTCAGGAAAAACCCGTTCCGGAACCCGATGGCCTCGCAGACCTGGCCCATGACCGCCGAGCTGATCATCATGCCGGAATAAATGCAGGTGTTGTAGCCGCCCATGGCCACGCCTCTCAATTTCGGCGTCACGGACCGGGCCACCAGGGCGCCGATGGAGGTGAACGCCAGCCCCATGCCGCCGCCCAGCACCAGTGCGAAAAAGATGAAGTGGATGGCCGTCCGGGACGCGCCGAATCCGGCCATGGAAAACGCGAACGCCAGCAACCCGAAGATCACCAGCCGCCCCCGGTCGGCCACCCGGTCGCTCAAATGGCCGAAGGGAATCCGGGACAACGCGTTGCAAAGTCCCTGGACAAAGAAGATCAACCCGATCCGCTCCACCGCCAGCCCCTGCTCCCGGGCATGGAGCGGAATGAAGCTGATGAACATCCCCAGTCCGAAACAGGCCCCGAGCGTAACGGTCCAGCACCCCGCCAGGGGACGGTTTTGCAGCAGGGATTTGAGCGTCGGCGGGAGGTCCGGCTTGTCCCCGCCGGAATCGGGTTCGTCCGCCGGCAGCCGCCATTGAAAAATGGACAAATTCAGCAGCAGCACCCCGCCGGCGATCCAGAAGACCGGAATATACCCCAGTTTCCCCGCCAGAAAGCCGCCCGCCGCCGGCCCCAGGCTCATGCCGCAAAAAATCGCCGTGGTGTACCATCCATAGGACCGCCCCAGGTGCGTCGCCGGAGAGATGTGGGCCACGAAGGCCATCATGGTCGGCCCGAAGGCGGCCATGCCCGCGCCGAACATCAGGTAGGCCAGCGTCAGGGCCGGAAAGGTCCGGCAGATGCTCAGGGAAAACGCCGTGCCGGCCAGGAGCAGCATCCCGGCCCCGGCCAACCGCTTGCGGCCCCATCGATCCGACAGCAGCCCCATGGGCAAGGACAGGACAGCGGCCATGAGAAAAAACGCCGAATTGATGATGCCGATGCGGCCGGTGGCGATCCCCAGGGACTTGGCATAGAGCGGCACCACCGGCAGCCGGATGAAGGCGGCGAAATAACATCCGAAAGTAAGCGAACACAGAAGGATCAACAAACGGGTGTGGGATTCACCCATGGGGCGCGTGAACGGTCAGGCGCACCCACCCTTTTCCCCGGGACGAAACGGTGTCCGCCAAATCCGTCATCCGGACCGCCCCGCCATCTCGCGCCGCCTTTTCGCAATGCCGCTCCAGGGCTTCTCCATGGGCGCCGAACAGATCCGCCAGGACGTCCGCCTCGAGCCAGATGGCGCGTTCCAGGAAACCGGGACCCAGTTCCCGCACCAGCAGATTGAACAGCTTGATGGTCACGAACCCTTTGGCATCGGACGCGCAGGCATCCGATGCCCGGTAGGTAATGGTATCGCGAAACCCCGCCAGCACGCCGCTCCGGCGCATGGTGGCCCCCACCAGCCCCGGCATGGCCGCCGACAGGGCCAGCACCGCCCCGTCGGTCACCGCGGTCTTCTCCACGTCGTCCACCGGGCGGCCGTCCAGAAAGACGGTCTGGATGCGGTTTTCAATGTAATCGGGCGCGATGCCCAGATCTTCCGACAGAAACGTCTGGACGCTGCATCCCAGCCGCGTCCGGACCTGAAATCCCCGTTGCAGAAGCGGATAGAAAGGGGCGAGGCCGGATGCCGCATTCAAGGTAAGATCGAGTTCCAAGGCGTCGTTCATTTGTTTCTCCTTTCACCGGCGTGAATACTACATATCCGCGGAACATCCAACCCTGGAAAAGACGCGCTGCAGAAAAAATATGGGATTGGCCCTTTCCGGGGCAAATCCGGACATCCGCCTCAAATCAGACCCCAAGTTCATATTCCACATGTTTACAGACAGATAAAAACAATCATTTCCATTTCAACGGGGTTTTTATCCGCACCCGCCTTCCCCTCCAAGGCCCCGCCGATGAGGGCGTCCTTTTTTGCAAGCCCAATCATATTAACTCATTGAAGCCCCTTCAACAATTCCGGCACGTCATTTGCTTCTAAAGTTCGTTCAA
>CAZZBE010000053.1:0-2457 GCA_964652715.1 uncultured Desulfobacteraceae bacterium | reverse complement strand
GGAACACCCTAAACTCTCAATGCAATGCGGGAAAAACATCGCAAATGATCGGATCTAAACCCTTGAAGCGGGTATCGGGAACGCGGAAAAAACACGACCGCCAGGCGCGGTCCATCTGCCGGGAGTGTACCGTCGGGTGCGCGCTGATCGCCTCGGTCAGGGACGAGGTCATCGTGGACGTCCAGGGCGACGAAGACCATCCGGTCAGCCGGGGGCGGCTGTGCGCCCGGGGGACGGCCTTTGTCCAGGGAATCAACAGCCCCGACCGGATCATGTTTCCGGCGAGCCGGCGCCGACTGGCCGGTCCCTTCGAGGCCGTGGACAACCTCGACGCGGCCTTCGACGATCTGGCCGACCGGCTCCGGAAAATCCGTGAAACCCATGGCCCCGCCTCCCTTTATATCGGGTGCGACCCAGAAGCCGGCCTCGATTTCTACCTGGGCGCCATGCGGTTCGCCCGGCTCTGGGGGACGCCCCACGTCCACCATCCCCTGGACATGCCGCCGACCATGGCCGGCGACGGGGTCCTCAACAGCCCGGCCCGGACCTGCGCCGACTGGCCCAACAGCGGAACCCTGTTGCTGGTGGAAGCCGACCTGGCCGCCACCCATCCCGTTGCCTTCGGATGGGCCCTGGAGGCCCAGCGGCGCGGCGCCAGGATCGTGGCGGCCGACGCCCGGTTCACCACCACTTTATCCAAGGCCGACCATCCCCTGATGATCGCCCCCGGCGCCGGCAACGCGCTGGGGCTCTTCCTGCTCAAGGTCATGCTGGACGAATCCCTCCAAGATCCGGAAGCGGTCGAGGCCGCTTTGAACGCCCCGGAAAACTGGGAAGCCTCCTTCGCCCACCTTTCCCTGGCCGATGCCCCATCCGCCACCGGCCTCTCCGCCGACGACATCGTCGGCCTCTGCCGCATGCTCAAGCGGGAAGGCCCCGTCACCGTGATCACCGGCAAGCAGCTGGCCTACCAGGACCACTACCGGTCCTGGCCGACCCTGGCCGCGGCCATGGGTTGGATGGCCCGCCCTGGCGGGGGCTGGTATCCGCTGGAATCCGGACGGCCCCGGCTCGACGCGGCCGGCGACATCGACGAAGAAACCGCCGGACCGCTTCCGTCGGGCGCCGGCGCCTATCCCTATCAAACCCGGAAATCCCATGCCCCGGAAGAAGGGACGATCCGGGCCGTCATCGGATCCGGCAACTGTTTCAACGATTTTTTTCTTCCCTTCGCGGACCTGGCCCGGAAGATGGACCTGGTCGTCCATTTCGGGGCCTTTCCCAACAGAACCCGGGATTTGTCCCACATGATCTTTCCCGCCACGCTCTGGGCCGAGCGGGACGGCCTCTGTTTCAGCAACGACCGGGCGATCCAGTGGGGACCGCGAATCGTACCGCCGGGCGGGGCCCGCGGAACCGGCCTCGACTTCTGGACCCGGCTGTCGGCCCGGTTCGGATGGGACGAACACTTCCCCTGGAAGCTGGAAACCGGGTCGGCCGACGCCCCGGCCTTCTACGACTGGCTCCTCGACCACACGCCCGACACCAAAGGTCTTACCGTCGGCGCCATCCGGGGGGCCGAACCCGACCTGACCGTCTGGCCGGCCGCGCCGGAGAAGCGGATCCAGGCGGCGCCGCCTTTTTTTCCCACCGAATCGGGAAAAATCGACCCCCAGACGGCCCCGGAGACCCTTTCGACGACGCCGGATGACCCCGAATTCCCCCTCTGCTACCAGGCCGCCCGCATCGCCCCCCGTTCCGGCGACGCGGGCCGCTGGCGGCCCTGGATCGACGAACTGGAAGCCGGCGACGCCGTCCAGATTCATCCGGACACGGCCGCGGCCCTGTGCATCGCCGAAGGGGAGGACATCCTCGTGGCGGGGCCCGGCGCCAGCCTGACCGGCCGGGCCTGGATCAGCCGGACAGTACCGAAAAAGACTGTATGGGCCGCCCAACGGCTGGGCGTCGAACGGGTGCTGCTGCAACGAAAGGGGCAGGCCCGGGAAGCGGCTATCGAATGCCTGAAGGCCATTTCATGATGACCACTTCATCCACCGTGTCCACTGTGTCCACCCCGTCCACCAAGTCCACTTCGTCCACCGTGTCCCCCCGGACCGCTTCGATCTTCGGTTCACCAATGTGGACTGGGTGGACTGAGTGGACGAAGTGGACACAGTGGCCGAATAAACGAAACAATACCCACGAAACGATCTGACAATGACTCAACCTATCGATAGAAAACTCAAAAAAAACGCTCTGCTGGTGGACGAATCCCGGTGCATCGGGTGTTTCGGCTGCGCGGTGGCCTGCAAGATGGAGCACGACCTGCCGGCCGGTCCCCGGCCCTACAAGGTGCTGCGGCTGGGGCCCTTCGAGAAAGACGGCGCTCTCTTGATGCGGTTTATCGCCGTCGCCTGCTTCCACTGCGACCGGCCGGCCTGCGTGCCGGCCTGCCCC
>CAZZBE010000052.1:3651-21136 GCA_964652715.1 uncultured Desulfobacteraceae bacterium | reverse complement strand
CGCCAACGTCAATGTCGAGATACGGCGCCGGGGGCAACAGCAGAACATCGAATACAGGATCGACTAACCGCCGCATCGGCCCATCGAATGACCCAAAAGATCGAACACAGGAAACGGACCCCCGGTATGAAACACGCCATTGTTCTTCTCAAGCCCATCGCTCTCTCGATCCGCATCAGCGTTGTATGCCTCCTGATCGGC
Organism: uncultured Desulfobacteraceae bacterium; assembly: GCA_964652715.1. Classification (GTDB taxonomy): domain Bacteria; phylum Desulfobacterota; class Desulfobacteria; order Desulfobacterales; family JAABSP01; genus JAABTD01. The sequence continues at coordinate 20,935 of CAZZBE010000052.1, read as the reverse complement.
TCTATCCTATGGCAAGCGCCTTTCGCCGCCGCTCAAACCAGCGCGGCCGGCAATGCCGACAATGGGCAGCGGTATGTCTCCATCGACTTCAACGACGTGGACATCAATGTCTTCATCAAATTCATCGCCGAACTGACCGGCAAGAACTTCATCGTGGACAACCGGGTCAAGGGAAAGGTCACCATCATCTCGCCGGCCAAGATATCGGTGGACGAGGCCTACCTGGTCTTCGAATCGGTGCTGGAGGTCCACGGATTCACCACGGTGGACTCCGGAAACGTCATCAAGATCGTCTCCTCCCCCGAAGCCCGGACCAAAAGCATCGAGACCCTGACCGAATACCGGTCCATGGACCCGGAAGACAAGCTGGTGACCCAGCTCGTGCCCCTGCGCTACGCCGATCCCAACACCATCACCCGTCTGTTTCGCCCCCTGATTTCCAAAAGCAGCGTGATTCTGCCGTACCAGCCCACCAACATGCTCATCATCACCGATTTCTACTCCAACATCAAACGGCTGATGCGGATTTTAAAGACCATCGACGTCCCCGGCGTGGGCCAGGAACTGACGGTAATCCCCCTTCAGCACGCCGACGCCCAGAAACTGGTCCGGACCCTGTCCACGGTCTTTCAGCAGCGCCGGCGGGCCGCCAAAAAAGGCGCCAGCCCCGACGACGTCACCAAATTCGTGGCGGACGAGCGGACCAACACCATCGTGGTGCTGGCCAGCGAGGACGACACCGCCCGGGTGAAAGAACTGATATCGCGCCTGGACCAGGAAATGCCGCGGGGCAAGGAGAAGATCCACGTTTATTACCTGGAAAACGCCGTGGCCGAAGAGCTGGCCAAGGTGCTGCAATCTCTCTCCACCAAGGCCAAGCCGACCCAGGCCAAAGGAAAGAAAGAGGCCCCCATCGTCTCCGAGAAAACCAACATCACCGCGGACAAGGCCACCAACAGCCTCATCATCATGGCCGAAAAAGACGATTACATGGTCCTTCAGGACATCATCCAGAAGCTGGACATCCCCCGGGCCATGGTCTACATCGAATCCCTGATCATGGAAGTGAACATCGACAACGGCTTTTCCCTGGGCGCCGAGTGGATCGCCATGGGAGAGACCGATCTCAACAGCGACAGCGCCGCCGTCGGCGGTGGTTTTTCCGGCGGGGAAACGGGCTTCTCCAACCTCGGCGGGCTGCTCGCCCCTGCCGCGGGCATCGCTACACTTCCAGCAGGGTTTTCCATGGGGGTTTTCAGCGAACCCCTCAAAATCGGCGATCTGACGTTCCCCAACCTGTCGGCCATCGTGCAGGCCTTCAAAAAAGACAAGGATGTCCACATCCTCTCCACCCCCCAGATCATGACCACGGACAACGAAGAGGCCAGCATCACCGTGGGCAAAAACGTCCCCTATCTGACCAAATCCGGCTCTTCCACGGTGGAAAGCTACAACACATACGAGTACAAAGACGTGGGCATCACCCTGAAGATCACCCCGCAAATCAGCAAAGATAAGCGGATCCGTCTCAAAATCGCCCAGGAGATCACCAAGCTGGACACCGCCCTGACCTCCGGCGACCGCCCCACCACCCTCAAGCGGACCGTGGACACCACCGTCATCGTCAACGACAAGAACACCGTGGTCATTGGCGGGCTGATCGACGACAGCCTCTCCACCACCGAATACAAAGTCCCCTGCCTCGGATCCATCCCCGGGCTCGGCTGGGCGTTTAAATCGCTGTCCAACTCCCGGGAAAAGACCAACCTGTTCGTCTTCCTCACGCCACATGTGGTCAAAAGTCCCCTGGACGCCAAGAAGATGTTCGACAAGAAAAAAGAAGAGATCGAACGGATCGAACGGGAAGGGATCAAAATGTACCGCCAACGATTCGGCGATCCGGAGGATCGGTCGGACATCCTGGAAATGTCAGAATTCCTTGAGGAAGCGTCCTCGGGCATGCCGCCGCCGATCACCGTGGACGGCGCCATATCCGAAGAACCGGGGCCTGAAGTCGGGTATGAAACGCCCGACGGATCGGAAGGATCACCCGACGGGGACGTCGCGGCGCCGGAAGCCGAATCGGACATGACCGACGGCGGGACCGAGTAAAGACCGATATGAAACGACAATTCGCTCAGTTATTAAAATCGACGGCGGGCATCAGCGATGAGGACATCGACGAGGCCCAACGGATCCAGTCCGAAAAAGGCGGGAGAATCGGCGAGATCCTCGTTAAAAAAGAGGTCATCACCGAAGCCCAGCTCCTGGAGGCGCTGAGCCTGGAATACGACATTCCTTTCTGGGCCTCGCTGCCCATGGATCCCATCGGCGGCGAGACAACCCAGCACGTGCCGATCCATTTCCTGAAAAAGCACCTCATGGCGCCCCTGGCGTCCAACGGGAATCCCGCATCCGGCGGGGCCGACGGCCAGCCGACGGTCCCCGCCGACCGGGAACTCGCCGGGTTCATCATCGCCATCAACGACCCGTCGGCGTTCCAGGCCCTGGACGATCTCATCCGGATCATCGGCGTGGAAAACTACCAGGTGGTCCTCTCCACCAAGGACGCCATCCTGTCGGCCATCAACCTCTCCTACGACCTGAACCGCGACTCGGCCGAGCAGCTCGTCCAGGACATGGAGGAAAACGGCGCCACCATCATCAGCGAGATCGAAGACACCGCCGATCTCCTGGACGACACGTCCGACGCCCCCATCATCAAACTCGTCAACCACATCATCTCCCAGTCGGTCAAGGCCCGGGCGAGCGACATTCACATCGAACCCTACCAGGACAGCTTCAAGGTCCGGTACCGGGTGGACGGCATCCTCTATGATCTGCTGACGCCGCCCAAGTGGATCCAGCCGGCGCTGACTTCCCGCATCAAGGTCATGTCCAAGATGAACATCGCCGAAAAGCGGCTGCCCCAGGACGGCCGCCTGGAGGTGAAGCTGGGGGACCAGGACATCGACGTCCGGATCTCGACGATTCCCACCACCTTCGGCGAGCGGGTGGTGCTCCGTCTCCTGAACAAAAGCACGTCGCTTTTGAGCCTCAGAGAACTGGGGATGACCGTCGATCAATTGGAGTTGCTCCGGCAACTGGTCGCCACCCCCAACGGGATCATCCTCGTGACGGGCCCCACCGGCTCCGGAAAAACGACGACCCTTTACGCCATCCTCTCGAAGATCAACACCCCGGACATCAACATCATCACCATCGAAGACCCGGTGGAATACCAGCTCCGGGGCATCAGCCAGATCCAGGTCAACCCCAAGATCGACCTCACCTTTGCCCGGGGTCTCCGGTCCATCGTCCGGCAGGACCCCGACGTGGTGCTGGTGGGCGAGATCCGGGACCGGGAAACCGCCGAGATCGCCGTCCAGTCGGCCCTGACCGGCCACCTGGTCTTCTCCACCCTCCACACCAACGATTCCGCCTCGGCCATCACGCGGCTGGTGGACATCGGCGTCGAACCGTTCCTCATTTCCTCGGCCGTACTGGCCGTGGCGGCCCAGCGGCTGGTGCGGGTCCTGTGCACCGACTGCAAGGAACCCTACATGCCCGACGACGTGGCCCTCGACACCATCGGCATCACGGGTGAAGAAGCCGCCGGCGGCGCCATCCACCAGGCGGTGGGTTGCCCCAACTGCCTCCATACCGGTTACAGAGGGCGGTGCGTCATCATCGAAATCATGGTCATGAATCCCGAGATCAAAAGCCTGATTCTACAAACCTACGACTCCAACCGCATCAAAAAGGCCGCCGACATGGTCTCGTTGCGCCAGGACGGCATCGACAAGATTTTACACGGGGTGACGACGATAGAAGAAGTGTTGCGGGTGACGCAAAGGTGATGAAGAAGGGACAGACAAGATAGAAAGGGAGGACAAGAAATGCACAAAGGAGTCGCGGGTGACGCAAAGGTGATGAAGAAGGGACAGAGGGACAAAGGGACAAAGGGACAAAGGGGAAAGGCGGCGTCGTTTCTCTTTTTATCTTTACTGGCGGCCGTCTTTCTGAACCTTTCCGCCGAAACCGCGAGCTTTTCCCAGACGCTGGTGCTGGATGCGGACGACCAGTTCGCCTTTGCCCGGAACTATTTTGAAGCCGCTGAATACGAGAAGACGATTATCGAATTCGAGCGGTTTCTCCATTTTTTCCCGGATGATCCGAAAGTCGATTCGGCCCTGCATCTAATGGGTCGGGCCTATTTCCAGCTGGGGCAGTACGCCGAAGCCATCGACGCCTTTGGGCGACATATCCGTCGGAACACGGATGAGACCGGCATCGCCGTCTCGCCGGAAATCGCCGCCTCCGCCTGGTTTGCCAGCAAGTCCTACGAGGAATTCGGTCAGACGGACCGTTCGCTGGCCATCCTTCACCGCTTTCTCGCCGAAACCGACGATCCCGCCATTGAAGATGAGACCCATTACCGAATCGGATGGGTCCATATCGAAAGACATGAATGGGAGAAGGCGCGGAATGCGTTCAAGTCTATATCGGACGCGGGTGAAAATCGGTATAATGTTTTGCATATTATGTCAAAGCTGGAAACCGCCGACGACATACCCCGGAAAAAGCCCGGATTGGCGGGGGCGTTCTCGATAGTCCCGGGAGCCGGCTATCTCTATCTTGGTCGCTACAAGGACGCCGCCACCGCCTTCCTCCTCAACGCCGCGCTCATCGGCGCGACCTGGGAGGCGTTCGACAACGGCAACGAGATTCTGGGCGGCGTGCTGGGCGTGGTGGGCGCGGGGTTTTATTCAGGGAATCTATACGGGTCTGTATCAAGCGCCCACAAATATAACCGGGACCAGGTGGATGGGTTCATCGATGGGCTGGGGGCCGGGACCGGGGCGCGAGACGGGGCATTGACGTCGGCGGAGTTTCAGGCGTTCGCTGGAAAGGAACGGGTTGGGGTGAAGATGGCGATTACTTTCTGGTGATGCGTCAGTTTATATACGGCAAATGATCCGGAATTTGCTTTGGGACGATTTTCTTTTTTTGGGCAACCGCTCCGTAATTCGCCTTAGCGCTTTGACCATGGGATATGCCACTATTATTTATACCTTATCTTTTTCTTTTTGATAACTCTGACAAGTTTTTGTCTGTGCCATGGATGATATTCCGTTAAATCTGTTCCACACTGGCAAATTGACGGTAAAATGACTGCGCGGCAACTCTGAAATTTTTCTCTATATCACCGTCTCTGAACACACTTAACAATGTAACCGTTACCGATTCGAAGACCGGGTCTTCATCAACACCCTGTTCTTCATCTGAAAGGCAGCGGAATTTTTTTTCACATTCATCGGTCAGTTCTATTATCAGATTCTCATCACTATTCATAATATTATCTCCTGTTTCACAATCCAAAGCCTTCCATTTGGCTGAATACATATTTGTATCACCTTTCCGTGAAAATTGTAACCAGAAAGTCTCCGATTACAAGTACACAAAATCCGTTAGAACCTGGCATGTTGGCTTCTCCTTTGCGACTTTTTTGATAAAAAATCAAACAATGTTTTTGTCTTTAACCGCCGATGGATACAACCGAGCCATCGCGGCGTCAGGATGTGAGAACACTTCAATGTTCCGATCCCTGGCGGCGTCATAAGCGCTCGGTTCAAAACAAATCGGGGCAATGTAAAAAACATAGTCCGCTTTCAAACGTTTTTTGCGCTCGTAAAACTCCGCGATCTGACAAAAAACGCAGATGTCCGCCTTGCTCACAATAGGCGTTGCTTCAAAAATGTTCAACAATCCTTTGTAAGTGAAAACAAACAATTCGACGTAATCCAAAATGGAAAAAATCTCACAATCTTCATCCAATTCCCTGAATCGTTCGATCCGGACTCCCGTTGCCCATTCCATGTAGGTTGCCGCCGCCTTTGAATAATCTTCATAGGCTGTTGACGAAAAAAGATCAACATAGAAAACCCTTTCAGCCATTTCTCTCGATATCATTTTCAAATTTCCTTTCTTATTTGATATCAACGCCTGGAACGGATGGCGTCATCCGCAAGCTTGAAGGCGGAAATGCCAAACCAGGCGAAACGTCCAACTACAAATTGAGTTCATTCACATAGCCAAACACCTCTATGCCGAATTTGTCGGCGAACCGTTTCGCCCAGGGGTCCACCATCGGCGAAATGATCAAAGTCCGGTCGGCTTTTCGGCCGTGCTTTTGTTCGTAAAAATTCTTCTTTTTCCAGAAGGTGTCGATGTCCGATTGGCTTGCGGAGGATTTGATTTCACAAACAATCAGCTCGCCATTGTGAATGATCAGGTCCAATTCAATCTGGTCCGGCCCGCTAAAAACCACGCCGTCCGGGTCAAAATCAAGGTATCGCTCAACGCGAACCCCAAACGAATCCTCCAGGATGCCTTTCAATCCATCGCGAAACGCCGCCTCCGACTGAAGCCCCCACCGGGCACCCAGGGCGCCGACGCCGCCCTCGTACTTATGATACAGATCCGTGTCGTTGGCTTTCAATTGCTTGATTTCCGACAGCACTTCCTGGATTGTTTCCTGGTTTTTGTCCCATTTCGCTTCCCAGGCCTCCCATTTGCGCTCATGAGCCTCCCATTTGCGCTCCTGGGCCTCCCACTTGCGCTCCTGGGCGTCCCACTTCGCCGCCTGTTCCTTGCGTTCTTCTTCCCATTTTTTCTCCCAGGTCTCCCATTTGCGCTCATGAGCCTCCCATTTGCGCGTATTTTCCTCCCTGTCCCGACGGAGTTCCTCAAGCACCGCGTCAAAACGGTCCTGGGTTTGTTCCTTGTCCGCAAACCGGTTTTTGAAGATGTTCCGAATGGCCCGGCGTGCTTCAGGATTTGTTTCCAGGGCGGCGGGCAATTCGGCGGCAAGGATTTTTTTGACTTCTTCGGAAATTGTTTGGGTTTGCATGTCGCGTCCTCCTTGTCTGATTTCAGCTTTTTGAGCGGACCGCGTCAAAATTGACCAAGTCCATAAAATTATTCTTCATTTCCAATGCGTAAACGCCGTGTTCCGTCAGATAATCAATCATGTCTTTCGGCAATTCTTCCAGGGTTGAAAAAATGTAAACAAAGGTTTTATCCTCGCATTCCAGGAAATAATCAGGAACCTCATCCATTCCCGCGACAAATCTTTCAATATTTTTTCGACCCGCGCGTCCGATTTCATTGATAAACACATGGTTGTCATACTCGCCAAAAAATTCAAATCTTCGTTGCTTGCTCTTGTCTTTTGGCTTTCCAACTCGAACCCACGGAGCGCTTGTCACCAAATCCGAAGGCGCGGCCCCAAAATATTTTCTATAGATTCTCGTCAAGCAGGGGGCAATCACGCTTTCCGAAACATAGTCTATTTTCTCCATTGCCTTCAGCCACTCCGGATCGACTTGGCATAAATAAAGATCATCATCTTGCCCGTTTTCAGCGGCGTCTTTAGTTGTTTCTTTGGTTGTGGTCATCATATTGACTCCTTCCTTCTGAAAACCTACAAGGATTTGGGATAAGAAAGGATTTTTTCCGTCACGCGCGGCCGCCGAAGATCAACGCGCCTGATCAACGGCAATCCTTGCTTATCGGAAATCCTTAACATTATGCCTTTTCATCATCCAAACCACAACCTTAAAAAAGGGCGAGCCGTTTCCAATTTTCTTTTTCCGCGCCTTGCAAACCCTGAAGAATCCACGTCAAAGCGATTTGGAACCCGGAGGCGAGCGTTTGGGTCGCCACAAGCGTGGATGGGTTTGTCAAGGAATTGGGCGCCAGGGCGCCAGGCGGCACGGAAGGGCCATTGGCTTCAACGGGATTTCAGGCGTTCGCGGGAAAGGATAGAGTTGAGATGATGGTTCGGGAGCGGTATTGAGGCTGCGTCAGAAGTCTTTTATATCATCAATTCAGGAGTTTCATCCTCTCTTCGCATTGTGGGAGGAATGCCGGAATCGACGGCAAGCAGGTCAAGGCCGTCGATTATTTGAGCCCTGTCTTGAACCCGCAAGGAAGAAAAGCAGATATTTCTATATTTGGGTTCCGCTTGAAACATTTCGATAGATTTTTTTAGCGGCTTAACAACGGGATATGCGGCCTCCGCTTTTCCAATCGACTCACGGGGAATTGCCGATTGAAGCCGCAACATGGATAAATCTATCAAATCTCTTGACAATGTGGATTTGTCCGACCATCTGTCCGAATTAGACAAAAGTTTTTCAGCGCAAGCGTCCATAAAACTCAAACATGGGACATCCGACCAGTCATAATACACAGGCGGAGCGAGAGTTATTCTGGCTTCCGCAATGATTTCAAATTTTATCGGAACTTTTTCAACATCAACAACAAACCTGACGCCATATTGATCCGCTTGAATCCTTCGCGGCAAAACAATATCTCCAACATTTTTGAACAGCGCATTATATTGCTTGTCATAGATTTCAGAGCGAAGTTTTCTATAACCTTTGCCAACAGGACAGATGAAATCAATATCTTTGCTTTCGCGGTATTCGTTGCACAACAGGGTCAAAAGGGTTCCACCGCCGAAAGATGCGCCGATGTCAACAAAAAAATCGGAACGGAGCGCTTTGAGGATGGCGATCACTTTCTGGTGATGCGTCAGTTTAGGCATCGTTGACAATCCAGGAGCCATACTCCCCGGCAAGCCGGCGTGCAAAGGCGCGTTCTTCTCCCTCAAGATCGGCCAAAACGCCGCGATAGCGCCACCCTCTTTCATAACAGCGCAGCATTTCAAAAGGAGACAAATCACGCACATTGTTCATTTGCCAGCATATCGCTTCCAGAAACGGGAGATAGTCTGGAATTTGTCGCGACACAATCTGGTCCGGCTCAAAAAACTTCAGCGTTTGCATGTGGGATCCTCCTTTGCGACTTTTCTGTAAAAAATCAAACAATGCCTTTAACCGCATCAGCGGCAATCCTTGCTTATCTGCAATCCTTACATTATGCCTTTTCACCATCCAAATCACAATTTAAAAAAGGGCGAGCCGTTTCAATTTTTCTTTTTCCGCGCCTTGAAAATTCGGAAGAATCCACGTCAAAGCGATTTGGGACCCGGAGGCGAGCGTTTGGGTCGCCACAAGCGAGGATGTGCCCGGAAATCCCGCCACACAGCCAATGCGGTTTTAAAACAGGCCGGACTGAAGAAATATTTCTGATCATCGATCCTTGCTCACTCCTCTAAACCGCAAATAAAAAGGGGGCGAGCCGAAGCCCGCCCCCGAAGGTGCTTGGTGTTATGCGGGCCGCCGGCTCAAGCCGGCGCCCGCAATGGGTTCAGGTTAGCGACGTTTTCTCCAGGCAATCGCGCCGGCCAGTCCCGCGAGCAGAGCGGCGAAGCTGAACAAGCCGGTGGCGCCCACAGCTGAGGCGGCGATGAAGCAGTTGTCATCATGGAATTCGCCGACACTCACGGTTTTGGTATCCGTCAGCGTCGGGCACCCTTCTTTGGACGCCTCTACTACCACCTCGAAATCACCTGTCGAATTGAACGTATAATTGTCGACTGACTGGCCTGTAAACGTTTCTCCTTCTATGGTCCAGGTGTAGGTATAACCCTCTTCCGGGCCACCGGATACAGACGCAGTGAAATCCACCACGAATGGCACCGTGTCGCTAAAATCGCCAGTACCGCCACCGGAACCGGTAACATCGTTGGCGAATATCGTAACAGTGCCCGCACACACGGTTTCCGGGTCAACCAGGACGACCACATCTTCCAGCAGGACTTCTCCGTTTTGCGCACCGTCGCGATCAAATCCAGAGCCATCCAAAACCGAAAAAGTGCTGCTCATTAAATCGCCGGCAAACGCATCGGTGAGTTCTTTCAACGTGCCGTCATTTCCCCGGAGATAAACGACGGGGTTCCTGTCGGCGGGAAGCGGATCGCTCAGGGTAAGTTTCAGCGTATCGTCGGGATCTGTTTCCTCGACCTTGACGGTATACGGACCCTCGAACAATTCCCTGCCCTGCGGCAGGTCCGTCAGTGTATCGCCGGAAGCCCTTTTGGCGTTTAGAATGGTCGAAGTGGTTCCGTCATTGTCCGCGTCAACGACTTTAAACTTCACCCATCCGCCTTCGTTGTTTGCAACCGTTTTTTCACCGTCAGAGCTTGGCATTCCGGGGAATTCCTGATCATCCGGAACACCATCCTGATTGTTGTCGGCAAATGGTTCAACATCAGCAGCCGTTTTGAAATTTCCGTCCTCTGAAATCACAGAATAACCAAAATCGCCATATGAAAACTGGGCCGTCCAAGTATAATTGACGTCGCTATCCAATTTCAACTCTGGCACCGTTAGGGTGGTTTCCGAACCATCTATACTATTGTCCAGCACAACCTCTCCGGAATCCTGATTATCGATTTTCCACATAATCTCTTCCAGGAAAGGCGGCAGGCTCTGGTCGTCAACCGAGAGGGTAGGCGTCAGTCCCGTCGGGCTTTGCGGCGAGCTGATCGTCGGCTTATAGATCGTCGCCTGAATCTGATCTTCACAAGTGTCATTCTGAGCATTTGTGGCCTTGACGCTGACACTATAATCGCCAGCCGCAGGATACTGAACAGGTCCGGCCGTAAAGGGAACGAATCCTTGGTTTAATCCGTAATCGACCTCGACAGTGCCTGTTGAATCGCCCTTAGTAAAAGTCAGGTTCAGCCCCTCATATTTTTCAACTGCGATTTCTGCAACGCATGGGGCTTGGTTTATGCTAACCGTTATCGTACCGATATCTGAGCCGCCTTGCCCATCGCTGACAAGAAAGGTAAATGAATCTGTCCCTGAAGCTCCTGTATCTGCGGTATAAGAATACGCACCAGTGCTTGCGTTGGCGACGACAGCAGTTCCTTGTGTACCATTCGTCTGAATGCTGTAGGTCAGAGCGTCTCCATCTGCATCGGTGGCAACCAGCGTCCCGTCTGCCGTATCGCCGGCAGCAACCGTTAAGGCGCCGTCTTGGGCTACGGGCGCATTATTATCCGCCTCGAACGTTACGGTGACAGTTCCGGTATCGGTTCCACCTTTTCCGTCACTTACTATGAAAGTGAAGGAGTCCGTTCCGGAAGCGTCGGCGATTGCTGCATATTCATAGGCCCCTGTATTCGCGCCCGTGATCGTGGCCGTTCCTTTAGCGCCATTTGTCTGAATAGTAAAAGTCGGCGTATCTCCATCCGCATCGGTTGCCATCAGTGTTCCGGTCGCTGTCGCGCCGGGGGCTACTGTCAGGGACCCGTCTTGGGCTACGGGGGGATTATTGGCTCCGTATGTTACGTTTACCGTGGCGGTATCGGTATCAATTCCATCGCTAACCTGAAAGGTGAAAGAATCCGTACCGGTAGCTGCGGCATTCGCCACGAATTGGTAAGCACCCGTGTTCTCATCGGTGATGGCGACTGTTCCTTGTGTGGGGTTCGTCTGAATGCTGAAGGTGAGGGTATCGCCATCTGCGTCTGTAGCGCTCAATGTGCCAGTTGCCGTAGCGCCGGGTGCGACAGTTAATGTTCCAGCTTGCGCGGTAGGAGGAGTGTTTGGGGCCCCCAAGGTAACAGCACCATCGGTGGTGGCGGCATCAGAAATATCGTCTTTAAATTCTATAAGGGAGATATCAGAACCCGTCGTTGCATCAGCATTTATCGTAAAACTAACATTCAAGAACAAGCCAGGCTCGGTGATATTCGCCGACCCGCCAAAAAAAGCACCACTAACTTTTGCATTTCCTGGCGATGTTACTTGGCCGTTGACTAAAGTAAATCCAGAGGTCAAAGTGCCATCCTTGGTTACCTCGCTAAATGTCAACACACTATCATCATATTGGATCGTAAAACCAAAAGCATCTACTTCCAGATCGGCGCCAACGTCCGAAATATTGACTGGCACAACGACAGTGCTTCCGGCACCACCCGAAACGCTTCCGGGGCTGATTTCAAGAGCCAGTGCACCTTGAGCCAGGAAAGCAGTTATCAAAATAGCCAAGATTGTTCTAAATAACATTCGCATCTCATTCCTCCTTGCCTACGTTTAAATTCGATTGCTTACAGATTTCACCCAAACCGGTTTAGAATTGTGCAAAGAAAATATCGACCGCATCCTGCGCGGTGATCTCCCCGTCTCCGTTCCAATCTCCGGCTGCCAACTCATCCGCAGTCCAACTGGAATTCAGAGAAAGGTTGAAGGCCTCAACCGCATCCTGAGCTGTAATTTCACCATCAGGAACCACATCCCCTTTCATTATGGTCACTACGCAGAATTCACCTGAACTTTCAGTTTGGTTGTGCGCAGAAGCGGAAAGCAATATGGGAAAAGCATTCGGATCGGTGGGATCCGTGATGTTGGCGTCAGCCCCAATCAGTAGATCAATTTCTTCACCGGCGGCGTCGTAACCCGCATTCGCATTGTCCAATTCTGTGGGAATAACCGTGATGTCGTAACAGTCAACTGCCGCGTCGGCGCTTACAGTGGCATTAAGATAAAAAATGACCGTTCCTTCCCCTTCATCGATTGCCTTGGCCTGAGCGCTCGCTGCCGCGACAGCGATACCAATGCCGCTCAATGCATTATCAACGAGCGGTTTATCGTACCCGTCCGCCGTGAAAGGGCCCGTGTGGTCCGGATTGATGGCAGTCAATTGAGCCTCGAATGTATCGAAGAACGGGCTGGTGACATTCGGATTGGTCAGCACTGTATCATCGAACTGTAAAGTAAATGCCGCGCCGGCAATGCCGGTGGCATCGTCAGTGGATGAAATTGCATAAATCGGGATTTGAACGTCAGAGCCGGGAGATGCCGACTTATCTCCGACTTGGAGGGTTGCCCCTATGGCGCTTGTGGTCGCCGCAAGGAAGAAAATGCAGATTAAAACACCAATCAGACTGTTCCTTTTCATGTCTAAGCTCCTGTTTTTAAGGAATAACTACAGAAATCTCATTTGAGATTTGTTACGTGAAGACCAAAATCATTTGGGTTGTTTATGCAGCGATACGCGGAGGGGGTACCTCCGGTTCAATCTGATTCGAATTTATCTTTCTTTCCTCAATTGTTCTTAGCAGAGAATCTCTTCTGAAAACTTTAACGCTTGTCGGTAGGGGAGCAAGCGGAAATTCGCCTCTATATTTTTTGGCTACGGTTCGTTCCGTTGAATCAGAGTTCACTACTGTCTTCAGCCCGCACGTGACCCGCAAAACCGAAATAATTTGCCCGATACCGGCGCTAAAATCTCCTTCGCCATCGGCCGACGACGCGAACGACCGCATCGACGCGACAACATCCCGCAAATCCACCCGCGCATCCCGATTGGCGTCTTCGGGAACGAAAAACGGCATTCGGGGCGTTAAGATGGCGGCGGCCAGCAGTATAATAACGATGGGCCGCAAATATCGGGTGAAACAGGTCATTTTTAATTTTTTAAACTTAACAAGCTGTTTTTGTTTGTGGTTGAATCAATTTTCGCCATTCAATCCAGCCTTTCCACTGATCAGTGTAGCGCATTTCGTCAAGTTATGCAATAAAGAATGAAACTGTCGCGGACCGAAAACAAATTCTCATTGGCCGGTAAAATCCACATCTTTTTCAGACAATTCCGCCAGCTTCCGGTTCAACTCCTCAAGCTTTTGCGCCGCCATGTCTTTTGGCAGCAAGCCTTTTGCCAAAAGCTCTTTATATGTTTTGATTTCTCCCTGGATTTCTCCCTCGATTTTTCCCTCGATCTTTCCCTGGATTTCTCCCTCGACTCTCCCTTCGTTCCGCAGTTTTTCCGCAACGGTCACAATCCCCTCCTTTTTATCCTCATCGATTGCGCTGACAAGCTTTTTTTCCGTTTCTTCCGGGTCCATATCGTCGCGCACTTCGTAGAGGTACCTTAAAACGGTTTCAAGATATTGCATCCCCGTCCGTTTGCGGGACAATTCCGCGAACAGGGGCAGCATCTTATCAAAATGATCGTTAAAATCCGGAGCATATATCCGGCGTGCGACGCTCAAAAAAAGCCGGACAAAAACATTGCCCTTGATCTCGGCGTCGCCGAATCTTGAAAAATCCATGAGGACGTGCCTGAACCGGGGGGAATAATCCGCCGTCAGTTCCGGTTCGGCGATCATGTCCTGGAACTGAGGACTTACGGACCATGGGGATTCGCCATGGTAAAACAGGATAGGGACAATGCCGGGAAGCCGGGTCTCTTCGGGATTCTGATTTAAGAACAACTCCCACGCCTCGCCCATGTAGTAAAAAAGCCTGAGCGGCATCAAATCGTCCGGGGTGGGACGGCGTTCAAACAGCAGGTAAATGAAGACCGTCGCACCTTTGACGCGGACCGTGTAAAGGATGTCGGAGAACCGCTCTTTCAATTGCTGGGAAGTGGGAGAAATGAAGGTTGCCTTGACGATTTTCAACGTCCGCCAGTCCGCGCGGGCCGACAAGTCTTCAGGCAGGTATTCCCGGAAAAACGAGACGGCGTTCTCCCGTCGGGTCAGGATTTCCTTGCAAAATTTGTCGTGGGGATTGTTCACTTTGAACGCCCGCCCTCTCCAGCCACCGCTATCGTGTTCTCTGCAAATCCACCCCAGTATCCCGATTCACATCCTCGGACTCGAAAAACGGCATTCGGGGCGTTAAGAGGGCGGCGGCCGTCATCGCATTTATCAAGGAGAGCCCGTCCGTGTTGGGTAGAAAAATGCGAGCACGGCGTTTCCGCCCGGACAGGCAATGATCGGCGCAGCATTACTTTACTGCGAGCGGTCCCGCGCTTTAATCTTTTTCAAATAGGCTTCCAAAGCGTCTATATCCTCCGGTCTGAGCCCCTTTAGCCGGTCTTCCGGCTTGAGGCCCCTTAGCAACCACTGAATATCATCTTCAGTAAGACTCTGAAGAACTTCCGCCTTTATCTCTTTCTGAAAATCTTCCAATGTATACGGCATAGTCAATCCCTCATTTTGGTACTTTTGGAAAAGCTTATTGATGATGCCGCTGACCGGGCTTTTCCATCGATAACACGTCGCGCCAAATTTAACTTTGTCCGAAACGGCGCTGAACATCAGCCACGGCGCGTTTTTCTCCGCACGCTTGATCCTGCTGAGAACGATGACCCGGATATATCGGACGCCCCAGCACATGTTATAAACACCTTGCGACACAGGCTTCAGCTCAACCTGAGCCGCCAGCTTCTCCGGATATCGGGCGCTGACCGCGTATAGGCGGAAGTCGTCCGCGGGCAAAAGCGCGTCAAGGGATGGGCTGATCTGTTTCCGATAATTGACGTAATGCCCGCACAATTCCTCAATAGGCCACTCATCCAGCCGCTCCTGATGAGACTTGTACGTCATTAGATTATGCGCTTTCAAGTCTTCCAGCCCATCCGGCAGGGTTTTCGGCGCTTTTCCCTCCTTTTTTTCAATGATCACCACATCCAGGAGTTGCTGCTTCCGGGAAAGGTCTTTTTCCAGCTCGACCTCATAGCGCGTGTCGATGAAAAAATCTGAAATCGTCAGCCCGAAAAGGCGATGCCATGGAATCAAAAAAATCTCCGGATGAAGAGAAAATAAACCAACTTAACATTTTGACATTACCACGGCTTGGCCCTCGGATTCAAACAAAAAAATGCCGGCTATAACACCTTTTGGGTCCACCCGATCCAAGCAGGTCATATCAGACGCCGGATGGTAGCGGGGAACTGCTGAACCGCTTGCGTTATTTCTTCGCGATGGATATCCTATCCAAGAGGCGCGGCCTCTTATCAGCGGCTGAAATCCCCGAAAATCGAATTACATGGACATCCCTTATGAGCTGCAACAAAATATTCAAAAGCGTTATCCTTTATACGATCATATTGGCGCTCGCCGTATTTCCCCGCCCCTCCCACGCCATTACCCTCCAGGAGGAAGACGAACTCGCCAGGGAATTTTTGAAAGTCGTTCGGAAGCAGTTCCAAATGATCCAGGATCCCGTCATTTTATCCTATGTCGACGCCGTGGGGAAACGGATCATGGCCCAGGTCCCGAACGCCCCTTTCCAGGGCCGTTTTTACGTCTTTAAGTCCAATGTTTACAACGCCTTCGCCGCGCCGGCGGGTCACATCTTCATCAGCAGCGGGATCATGTCGGCCATGGATTCCGAGGACGAGCTGGCCGGGATTCTGGCCCACGAGATCTCCCATGTCGTCTGCCGGCATATTTCGGACAAGATCGAGCGGGCCTCCAAGGTGAACCTGGTGGCCCTGGCCGGCATGGTGGCGGGAATTTTTCTCGGGGCCGCCGGCGCCGGGGCGGCCGCCAATGCGGTGTCCGTGGGGTCCATGGCCGCCGGGCAGTCCGCCATGCTGGCCTACAGCCGCCAGGACGAACGGCAGGCCGACAACATCGGGCTCCAGTACCTCAACGACGCCGGGTACAGCGCCCGGGGGTTGCTGGCGATTCTCAAAAAAATCCGGGCGAAAACATGGTTCGGACCGGAAGAGATCCCCACCTACCTCTCCACCCACCCGGCCACGGAGGAGCGAATATCCCGTATTCACGCGTGGATCGAAGACCACGAGCCGGCGGAATCGAAACCGATGGCCGTCCCCTACGATTTCGGAATGGTCCATGCCCGGCTCAACGCACTGTATGGCGATACGGCCGACGCCCTCAAGCAATTCTCGGCCCGCGTCGCCCAAGACCCGTCGGACCCGGTGGCCCATTACGGCTACGCCCTGGCCCTGTCCGGGGCCAACCGCTGGGAGGAATCCATCGCCCACCTCAAAAAGGCCCTCAAGCAGCGGGCCTTCGACCCCGCCATCCTCAGCGATCTGGGGCGGGTTTACTATCTCAGCGGTCGGTACGAAGAGGCCCGAAGCGTGCTGGAGGGGGCGGTGAGCATCGACCCGAACCTCGATTACGCCCTTCTTTACCTGGGCCGGACCCGCCTTGAAATGCAAAACTACGCCGGGGCCGTGGAAGCCCTCCAAAAACTGCTGGAAAGCGCGCCCGACCATCCCACGGTCCGGTATTTTCTCGGGGAGGCCTACGGCCGGATGGGGCGGATGGAAAAGGCCCACTACCAACTGGGGCTCTATTACAAGCGCAAAGGGGAATTCAAGACGGCGGCGTTCCACCTGAGCCGGGTGCTCAAGGCGACGGCGGACGAAGATAAAAAGGATGAGATCAAAAAGCGGCTGGCGGAAATCGATGAAGAGGAGGCCGAAGCCCGCCGGGAGGCGGAGGCCACTGAACCCCGACGCAAGAAATTGCGGTAGAATGGCCTATGACGCTTTATCGAAATGGGAAAATTTCATGGTAAACGTCCCCCGCCCCTGG
>CAZZBE010000052.1:2291-3551 GCA_964652715.1 uncultured Desulfobacteraceae bacterium | reverse complement strand
CTATGACGCTTTATCGAAATGGGAAAATTTCATGGTAAACGTCCCCCGCCCCTGGGTCGCGGAGCGCAGATCCGTGGAATAACCGAACATTTTGGCCAGGGGCACAATCGCCTTGATGACCTGGACGGCGGCCCGGGGCTCGATGGATTCGATCCGTCCGCCCCGGGAATTGAGGTCGCCGATCACGTCCCCCATGAAGGATTCGGGGACAAAGGCCTCCACGTCCATGATGGGATCGAGCAGGAAGGGTTCCGCCTTTTCCAGCACCGCCTTGCAGGCCATGGACCCGGCCACCTGGTAGGCCAGTTCGGTGCCCTGGGATTCTTTGCAGGACCCGCCCTTGAGCACCGCCTCCACGTCCATCACCGGATACCCCATGAGCGGCCCGCTCTCCAGGGACTCCATGACCCCTTTCTCTATCGCCGGAATAAACTGGGGCGGGATGACCGTCTCGTCGGTCACCTCCGACCGGAACCGGCCGCCTTCGCCCCGTTTCAGGGGGATCAGCTTCAACCGGACCTCGCCGAAATGGTGCTGGCCCGCCACCTCCCGGTCGAAGATTGCATCGCCCGTCGCCGCTTTTCCCACCGTCTCCCGGTAGACCACCTGGGGCTTGCCCACGTTGACGTCGGTCTTGAACTCCCGCAGCATCCGGCTCACCACGATCTCCAGGTGGAGTTCCCCCATGCCCGAGACGATGGTCTGGCCGGTGTCCTCGTCCAGCTTGACCCGCAAAGTCGGGTCCTCGTCCATGAATTTTTTCAGGACCTGGTCGAGCTTCTCCTGGTCGGCGTGGGTTTTGGGCTCCACCGCCACCGAAATGACCGGCTCGTAGAACTCGATCCGCTCCAGGAGGATCGGCGCCTTGGCGGAACAGAGAGTCTCGCCGGTGGCCGAATCCTTCAGCCCCACCACGCCCACGATGGCGCCGGGTCCGGCTTCGTCGATCCGCTCCCGCTTGTTGGCGTGCATCCGCAGAATCCGGGAGACCTTCTCCTTCTTTTTGAGAAAGGGGTTGTACACCTCCTCCCCCGCCTTGATTTTGCCGCTGTAGACCCGGATGTAGTTGAGTTTCCGCCCCTCGATCTGGGAAACCTTGAAGATGAGGGCCGCCAGCGGGTCCTTTTCGTTGGGATGGCATTCCACGATCTCTTCGGTGTCGGGCCGGGCCCCGTGGATGGGCGGCACCTCGGCGGGACTGGGCATGAACCGGACGATGGCGTCCAGCAGGGGCTGGACCCCCTTGTTTTTCAGGGCCGA
>CAZZBE010000052.1:0-2191 GCA_964652715.1 uncultured Desulfobacteraceae bacterium | reverse complement strand
CAGGTCGATGACGCCCGCCAGGCTGTCCTCGATGCCCACCGGGAGCTGGATGATCAGCGGGTTGGCGTTGAGCCGCTTTTTCATCTGCTCCACGGCGCCGAAAAAATCCGCGCCGATCCGGTCCAGCTTGTTGACAAAGGCCATTTTGGGGACCTTGTACTTGTCGGCCTGACGCCAGACCGTCTCGGACTGGGGCTCCACCCCGCCCACGGCGCAGAAGACGCCCACGGCGCCGTCCAGCACCCGGAGGGACCGCTCCACCTCGATGGTGAAGTCGACGTGGCCCGGGGTGTCGATGATCTGGATCTCCTTGCCCTTCCACTCGCAGGTGGTCACCGCCGAGGTGATGGTGATGCCCCGTTCCTGCTCGTCCACCATCCAGTCCATGACCGCCTCGCCGTCGTGGACCTCCCCCAGCTTGTGGGACCGGCCGGTGTAGAAGAGCACCCGTTCGGTGACGGTGGTCTTGCCCGCGTCGATGTGGGCGATGATGCCGATATTGCGTATGTCGTTGAGCTTCTTTTTCTTCATTGTCCGTATCTTATCGTATAAGCGTTCGATCGGGCTTCAATGCGAAGCGCAGGTCCATGTGGCCCTTGAAGGTCGCCGCCGATTCCCCTTCGATGAGAATTTTGGCCGCCTTCAATTCGGGCATGTTCAGGCAAATGGTGTTGACGATGGAATAGACGGTCAGCAGTTCGGACTCGCTGCCGCCCAGGTGTTCGGAAACGGCCGCGGCGGTCAGATCCACGTAGGCGACGCCCTTCCGGACGACCACGTCCTTCACCGCCGCGTTTGGCGAAAGGGTCCGCGCCAGGTCCCGGGTCGGCCCCTGGATGAGGGCCTTCACCAGGGCCTCGCCTTTGGCCGTTTGACCCTCTCCGTGGACGATCCGCCGCTGTTCGACCCGCAGGCAGGCCTCCAGCGGATCGGCGAAATAGAGCCGGGCCAGCGTGGTCGCTTCGGGCCCGCCGGTTTCCGAAGGCCCTTCGGGATGCCGTTGGCCGAAGAATAAAAAAGCGCCGACCGCCGCCGTCGCCCCCACCGCCAGAAGCAATAGGATGGCGCGTTTATGTCCTGTTTGATCCATCCGTTTCTTCATCCGTCCGCCGAACTGAAAGGGGTATTTTTATGTGAACGATGCCGCCATGTCAAGGAAAGAAAGGCCGGCTCACCTTTGCCGGGAGATATCGAAGACCACGCCCGGAACGCCGTCCGCCGACGGCGTCAGCCGCAGCCGGGCCGAAAAGGTTTTCCCGGTTTGGGACCGGAAACCCGAAAGGAGGTCGGTTTCGCCCCGCTCCAATAGTTGGACGACCGATGCTTCGGACAGCTCGGCGCCCGCCTGGACCTTCCAGATGACGAACCGGCACCCGCGTCCCCGGGGCGGACGCCGCCATTGGGCGCACCCGTACCCCTTCTTCCCTTCGATCACGTCGCCGCCGCAGGCGGGGCACCGGCCCAGTTTACGGGCGCCGCGTCCGCCGGCGGGGACGGCCCCGGATTGGAACGCCGCCACCGCGTCGGTCACGAACCCCCGGATCTTCGACAAAAAGGCATCGGCCTCCCCGGTTCCCTGGGCGATCTCCTCCAACTGTCGTTCCCACTGGGCCGTCTCTTCCGGCGAGGCGATCGGCCGGGTCGCCGTCAGCGCTCTGAGGGTATCGATAAGGCGACACCCGCGCTCGACGGCCACCAGATGGCGCTTCCGGCGAACGATGTACTTTCGCTTCAGCAGGGTCTCGATGATCTGGGCCCGGGTGGCCTGGGTGCCGAGCCCGACATCGCCCCGGTAGATCTTCTTCAGGACCGCCTCCGCCACATACCGGCCGGGGTCGGTCATCTCCCTGAGGAGCAGGGCCTCGGTGTATTCCGGCGGGGGCTGGGTCATTTTCCGGTCCACCCGGGTTTCGGCGACCGCCGCCGGGTCGTCCGGTTCCAGGGGCGGGAGCGGGGCCGCATCTTCCTCATCCTTCGGAGACGTCTCCGCATCATACACCGCCTGCCAGCCGGGCTTTAAAATGATCCGGCCCCGGGTCCGGAAGGTTTCCTTTTCCACTTCCGTTACGATCTCGGTGGCCTCGTATTCGCAGTCGGGGTGGAAGGCGGCGGCGAACCGGCGCAGCACCAGGTCGTAGATCTTCTCCTCATCCGCGCCGGCGCCTCCCGGCAGTTTCGCCAGGGGGATCAG
>CAZZBE010000051.1:13055-21162 GCA_964652715.1 uncultured Desulfobacteraceae bacterium | reverse complement strand
TCTGAATAACTATAAACCTCAACTCCAAACTTTTCAGCTACTTTTGCAGCTTCCGGTTCAACCATTGGTGAAATAATCATTGTTCTTTTTACTTTGCAGTTATGCTTATTTTCGTAAAATTCTTTTTTCCGCCAGAAGGAGTAAACCTGTGGTTTGCTCATTGATGATTTTAATTCACACAGGATAATGGTTCCGTTATGGATAATTAAGTCCAGTTCTATCTGGTCAGGGTGTCCGAAAACTCTGCCTTCATGGTCAAAATCCAGGTATCTTTCAACTGTTACATCTGGAAAATCTTCAAGGATGGATTTCATGCCGTTTCGAAACGCGCTTTCAGAATGGAGCCCCCACCGTGCGCCTAAAGCTCCAAGTGTGGAATCATGTTTTGTTTCCATGTCTTTGATGGAATTGAGCATTTCATTGATAACTTTTTGGTTTTCTTCCCATCTTCTGTCGCTGGCTTCCCATTTAGCAGCCTGCTCTTTCCGTTCTCGCTCCCATTTTTCTTCCCAGGCTTCCAGCTTTTTGTCTTGCTTATCCCATTTTTTTTCCTGATCCTCCCATTTTTTATCCCGCTTTTCTCTGTCTCGTTTTAATTCATCAAGTATTCGGTCAAATCGGTCTCCTGTTTCTTCTTTGTCTGCATACCGCTCTCTTGTTATATCAAGAACACATCGCCGAAATTCGTAATCATCTTTTATAATTCCGGGAAGTTCTGATAAAATCATATTTTTAATTTGATTTTGGGTCAATTCAGTCTGCATTGATACACCTCCTTTCTATGCAATAATCGGATTTTTCTGACGATGCTGTTGTTCAAAATATGAACATATAGGGAGCGATAAGGTCGTCAAGGGCAAAACATCGGAGCTGCCTTGTCACTTCCCTGCGGGCCGGTCTGTAAAGTGAGAAAGATAGGCGTCATATGCATCCTGAATGCCCTTCCGCAACGAGACCCCGGCCGTCCATCCCATGCGCGTCAACAACGAAACATCCAGCAATTTCCGGGGCGCGCCGTCCGGTTGGGTCGCATCCCAGACCATCTCCCCCTCATACCCGACAATCCCTTTCACCATCTCGGCCAGTTCAGCAATGGACGCATCCTTGCCCACCCCTACGTTGACATGGGATTGCATCGGCCGGGTCCACTTTTGATAGTCCTCATCAGAAAGGGACATGACAAACACACAGGCCGATGCCAGGTCGTCCACATGTAGGAACTCCCGCCGGGGGGCGCCGCTGCCCCACAGAACCACCTTCGGCGGCGTTTCTTCCAGGGCGGAGCGAACATCCGGCGGGATCGGCCCATAAACCGTCTCGTCCCGCTGGATGGCGACCCAATCCTTAGCAGACGCCAGCCGGGCCAAATGAAACTTCCGGATCAACGCGGGCAGGACGTGGGAATTCATCAGATCATAATTGTCGTTGGGGCCGTACAGGTTGGTGGGCATGACGGACCGGTAGCTGGCGCCGTGCTGCCGGTTGTAGGATTCGCACAGCTTGATGCCGGCGATTTTGGCCGCGGCGTAAGGTTCGTTGGTCGGTTCCAGGGGGCCGGTCATCAAGGCCGATTCTTTCATGGGCTGTACCGCATCCCGGGGATAGATGCAGGAACTGCCCAGAAAGAGAAGGTGATGAACGCCGGCAAGATGGGCGCCGTGGATTACGTTGGTCTCGATCATCAGGTTCTCATAGATGAAGTTCGCGGGATAGGCGTCATTGGCGTGAATCCCGCCCACCCGGGCCGCGGCCAGCACGACGTGATCGATTTTTTCGTTCCGGAAAAAATCCCGGACCATCCGCTGGTCGGTTAAATCCAGTTCGCTTCGGGATCTCGTGACGAGGTCGTCGTACCCCTGGGCCCGAAGCTTTCGGCAAATGGCCGAACCGACCATGCCCCGATGGCCGGCCACGAAGATGCGGTCGTCCTTTTTCATCATCTATTCCTCGAAATTAAAAACTTTAAAGCCCTGATCCTGGCAGAGCTGGTCCCGTTCGGCCTCGATCAGGTCTTCTTGGATCATAATCCGGACCAATTCGTCCAGCGACGTTTTCGGCGCCCACCCCAGTGTTTCCCATGCCTTGGACGGGTCCCCCAACAGGTACGCCACCTCGGTGGGCCGGAAATACCCGGGGTCGATGCGCACCAGCACATCCCCGGTGTCGGCGTTGACGCCCCTTTCTTCCACGCCTTCGCCCTCCCAGGCGATCCGGATATCAATATGAGAAAACGCCTTTTCCACGAATTCCCGCACCGAATAGGCTTGACCGGTGGCCACCACATAATCATCCGGTCCGTCCTGCTGCAACATCGCCCACATGGCCCGGACGTAATCGCCGGCAAAGCCCCAGTCCCGCTTGGCGTCCAGGTTGCCCAGGTACATGCAGTCCTTGAGCCCCAGCTTGATGCGGGCCGCGGCCCGAGTGATTTTCCGGGTCACGAAGGTCTCGCCGCGGATGGGGGATTCGTGGTTGAACAGGATGCCGTTGCAGGCGAACATGCCGTAGGCTTCCCGATAGTTGACCGTGATCCAGTAGGCATAGACCTTGGCCGCGCCGTAAGGGCTGCGGGGATAAAACGGCGTCGTCTCCTTTTGGGGGATCTCCCGCACCTTGCCGTACATCTCGCTGGTGGACGCCTGGTAAAACCGGACCCGGTCCGTCATCTTCAGAATGCGGAGGGCTTCCAGCAGCCGGAGGGTACCCAAAGCGTCGGAATTGGCCGTGTATTCCGGGGTCTCGAAGGAGACCTTGACGTGGCTCTGGGCCGCCAGGTTGTAGATCTCGTCCGGCTGCACCTCCTGGATGATCCGGATGAGGTTGGTCGCGTCCGTCAGATCCCCGTAGTGCATGAAAAAACGGACATTCTCCTCGTGGGGGTCTTTATACAGGTGATCCACCCGTTCCGTGTTGAAGGATGACGCCCGCCGCTTGATGCCGTGAACCTCGTAGCCTTTTGTCAGCAGAAATTCGGCCAGATAGGCCCCGTCCTGGCCGGTGATGCCGGTGATTAACGCGCGTTTCATTCAGTGATGCTCCCTTGGTATGCAGTGATGCTCCGTTGGTATGCTTATACCTGTTCGCCGGGCGATGAAAGGTTTTGCGGTCGCCGCGTCAATCGTCTTCTTCATCGGATTCCGCCTGTATATCCTGACATCTCAGTTCCAGCCAGATTGCCAGCGCATCGGGGCCGGCGCCCATTGTCCGCAACGCTTCGGCGACCGGTTCCGGGTCGTTTTTCAGTTCGGGAAAGCCCAGCAACAGCATGGCGATGTCGCGCCAGTCGGTGCCGGATTTCGGGCTGCCCCGACGATGGGTATATGCGACGACTTTTTCCGCGATCAAATGGGGCGGCGCGATGACTTGTATATGTCCAATTCGGCGCGTCGCCGGCATTGTTTCCACGGATCTTATGTCAACCAGATGACGGTTGCCCGATTTTTGAATCTGATACAACCGATGTCCTTTGCCGGACGAAACGTTTCGGACCCGGATGGCGATATGAAATCGTTTGCCCAGGTGTTCCCGCAATTCTCCACAAAATTTGTCAGCGGACAACGACATCAGATCGATATCCCGCGTCATGCGAGGTTCGCCGATGTACGCGTTGACGGCGTGAGCGCCGAACACGGCCACATCGTCCCGCCCCCGAATGAATTCAAACACCCCTTCATGGATCGTTGAAAGCGGCAAAGATTCTTTCACTATAAACTCCCTGAATGTCAACAAGCCGGCATTCAGATCATGGAAAACAGGGGCGTCTGAAACCTTTTCGTTTTGCAAGACATTTTTCATGAGAAATCGCCGGCGATCATGTCCAGCGCGGCCTGTTTCAGTTCATCTACTGAAAACAGCTGTTCGACTTCCGCTTCATCATACCGCCCGCCGAACGCCTCCAGGGCCGCGTATCGGAGGGCCGCGGGATAATGCGCTTCGATGGATTCCAGCATCTCGGCGTCCGACATGTAACGCCCGCCCGATTTCCGGCGGTTGTTCATCCGCAGGGCCGCCTCATAGTCCCGGTTTTCCAGGCAGTGCCTGAGCGCCGATAATTCTTCCATCCTCACGCTCCTTTCTGATCGAGGGTCGCACTGATCTCGTCGGCGATGCGGTCCGCCGCCGCCGCCGGGTCTTGGGCGTCCCGGATCGGCCGGCCGATCACCAGGTAATCGGCGCCGGCCGCCACCGCCGCCGCCGGGGTGACCACGCGTTGCTGATCGTCCGTCAGGTCGCCGGAAGAGGGCCGAATCCCCGGCGTGACGGCTTTGAAGTCGTTTCCCATGGTTTCTTTGATGCGGCGGACCTCATGGCCGGAGAGGATCACGCCGGCGCATCCGGCCTCTTTTGCCGTCCACGCCCGTTTCAGCACCAGGGACTGGGGATCGTCACTGTATTCCGGCAGAAATCCGGCGGTGCGCAGATGGTCGCCGGACACGCTGGTCAGCACCGTCACTACCAGAACGCCCACCTTGCCGTCCGCGCCGTCCGCCGCCGCTTTGAGCATATCCGGGTTTTCGCCGCAATGAACCGTGGCGAAGGCGACCCCCAGGTCGGCGATGCGGGCCATGGCCCGTTCCACCGTGGCCGGAATGTCGTGAAGTTTCAGGTCCAGGAAAACCTCGGATCGTCCGGCTTCCTTTATATGCCGAACAATGGCGGGGCCGGTCCGGATAAACAGTTCAAGCCCCACCTTGAACAGGCCGACTCTGCCGGAGAGCAGCTCGATATATCGTTTGGCGTCGGCTTCGCCGGGAACGTCCAGAGCGAAGATGATGGCATCCTTGGGCGCTTTTGCCCTTCTATCAAGTCCCATAATGATCCGCGATCCATTTCCGGTATTCACCGCTCTGGACCCGTTCCACCCAGGCGGCGTTTTCCATATACCACTGGATGGTGCGGCGCATGCCGGTTTCAAAGGTCTCCCTTGGCGTCCAGTTCAGCTCCCTTTCCAGTTTCGCGCAGTCGATGGCGTATCGCAGGTCGTGGCCGGGTCGGTCTTTGACGAAAGCGATCAGGGTTTCCCGGGGCGCCGCGGCCGGTTCCGTTTCGTCGAGGATGCGACAGATCATCCGCACCACGTCGATATTTTGTTTTTCGCAGCGGCCGCCGATGTTGTAGGTGTCGCCCGGCATTCCGCGTTGCATGATCTCCCATACGGCCGCGCAATGGTCGGCGACGTAGAGCCAGTCCCTCACATTGAGACCCTGGCCGTACACGGGCAGCGATTCGCCGGATCGCGCATTGAGGATTATCAGCGGGATCAGTTTTTCCGGGAACTGATACGGACCGTAATTGTTGGAACAGTTTGAAATCGTGACCGGAATGCCATAGGTTCGATGATACGCCCGGACCAGATGGTCGGAGGCCGCTTTGGATGCGGAATAGGGGCTGCTGGGATCGTAGGGCGTCGTTTCGGTGAAAAGGCCGTCCGCGCCGAGGGAACCGTAAACCTCGTCGGTGCTGACATGATGGAACAGCGCGATTCGGTCCTGACGTTGCCGGGCCAGTTCCAGCAGGTTGAACGTGCCCTGGATGTTGGTCCGGATGAACGCGTCGGGTCCGACGATGGAGCGGTCCACATGGGATTCGGCGGCGAAATGGCAGACCGCGTCGATGTTGTATCGATCAAAGACTTCGGCCAGCGCTTCCTTGTCGCAAATGTCGGTTTTGGAGAAGATGTACCGGTCCGGACAGGCCTCCGCGATATCGGCCAGATTGTCCGGATTGCCGGCGTAGGTCAGTTTGTCCACGTTGACGATCCGGCCGGTGAAGCCGGCGTCCGTCAGCAGATACCGGATGAAGTTGGCGCCGATGAAGCCGCTGCCGCCGGTGACCATCAGATTGTCGAAATGTCTTCCTCGACCCTCAATCATGGAAAATGCTCTCTACCCTTTCTCCCATTCGAATCGCACGATGTTCCGTTCTTTCGAGCTGAACGCCACGCCGATCCGGGTGACGGGTTCGCCTGAATATTTTTCAGCATATCCTTTGTCTTTGATCTGTTGAAGCGCGTTGCCTTTACCGGTCAGTTCCACGACTTTGAACTCGATCACGTAGATCCGCCCTTGGAACCGGATTGTCAGGTCGATGAGCCCGTGATTGGTGGTGTCCTCGGGCCGGACGTCGAGACCCAGCGCGGCGAAATAACAGTAGACGATGGAGGCGTAATACCCTTCGTACCGGGCCATCTGGTTTTTTCGATACCACTGATGGGGAATGGACGCGAAAAATCTCTGAACGACGCGGCGCAGCCGCTCCATGTCGTCGGCCATGAGGGCGTTCAGCGCGTCGGACTGGTTTTGCGTCTTGGCCAGCCGGTCTTCAACAAGCGCGGTCAGGATGGCGTTGTTCAGGCTCGCCCTGACTTCCAGATTCGGATAACGAAGCCGGTAACGTCGGAACGCGCCCACCTGCTCGAAGTTTTCGATGGTCAGATACCCTGTTTGAAACAGCAGGGTTTCGGCGTTGACATGCTCCACATCGAAGCTGCCCACGATTTCTTCTCCGGCGGTGAGATGCTGAATGCCCGGGATATAGTATCGGCCGGTTCTCAGAAGTTCCACCATGAAGCCGGGGGTTCCGGTCTCGAACCAGTAATTGCGGAACTCGCCGGAATCCAGGTACAGAAGGACATCGAAAGGGTTGTAGACCTCTTCCCCGAGCCAGTTGTAGCCATTGTACCATTTCCGCATTTCGGCCAAATCGATGCCGCCCAGTCGATCGGCGAAGACGGTTTCCAGTTCGGTCTGCGTATAGCCGCAAATGGCGGAATAGCGCTTTTCAAGCGTGATGTCGTTCAGGTTGTTCAGTCCGCTGAAGAGGGACACTTTGCTGAATTTGGAAACGCCGGTGATGAAGACGAATTTGATGTAAGGATCGCTGTCCTTTATGACGGAATAGAGGTTTTTCAGTTCGTCCCGGATAGCGGCGGCGGTTTCCGGATGTTCAATATTATCGAGGATCGGCTTGTCGTACTCGTCGATCAGGACGACGACGTTCTGTTCATTCCGTTTGGCCAGAATTTCGATCAGTTCCGAGAATCGGCCTTTCAGGCTTTTTTTCCCAAATTGGATATCGTGCAGTTTCTGGTGGTCGTAAAGGATCTCTTCAAAATTGGTCCGGAGATCATCCACGCTCCTGGCGAAACCCGAGCCGAAGCTGATGTGGATTACGGGCCATTGGGCCGTCCAGTCCCAGTTGTCATACAGATAAAGACCCTCGAACAGCTCTTTTTGTCCCGAGAAGGCCGACTTGAGGGTACTGACAAGCAGGCTTTTCCCAAAGCGGCGCGGACGAGAGAGGAAATAGTATTCTCCCGTGTCCGCCAATCGTTTGATAAAGTGAGTTTTATCTGCATAATAACAGTCGCCGACGATTTTTGAAAATGTTTGAATTCCGATGGGAAGCTTTTTCATGCCCTCAGCCTGACCCTTGTTCTCTCGATCATACCGCGTCCATCAGTTCCACGAGGATGTCATAATGATCTCCTTTGTTGACCGATTTCAGAACCGATCGGACCTCTTCGGCATCGAACGGGTACTGATCCCATTCCATGGCGTTCAACAACAGCATGATGTCCACCTGGTCTTTCGGCTTGATCCGGGTCAATTTGGAGGTGATCAGGTATTCCGGTTTGGCGGTTTTAATGCGCAGCAGACGCTGTTTATGTGGAATTTCCACAGTCAGCGCCGTATCGATAATATCTTGATAATAAGCAGGAATGCCTTTCAAGTCCTCCGGCCGGGTCTGGTAATTGAGATTGAACCGACGGGGACCGTCCTGGAGAATAAACCGTTTGGCGAAATTGTGGAAGGAATACGGGCCCGACGGGTTTTGCAGGATGAAGTTGAATGTTTGGATAAGCTGCGAATCGTCGAGGTTGAAGGACAGATCGATATCGCCGGTCCGCCTCAAAGCGAGCGACATGCCGTTGAGCGCTTTGACTGAGTTCAAGCCATATTTTTTCACTGCAACGGCGGATACGTAAACCTGTACCGCGCCGCCACCGACAATGGCGTAATGGATCGATTGGAAATGATCGTTGATCAGCTCCAGCGCATCCAGGAAAATATCATCGTGAATGGTGTAGGCGTTTTGCTTTTTCATG
>CAZZBE010000051.1:0-12955 GCA_964652715.1 uncultured Desulfobacteraceae bacterium | reverse complement strand
AATCGCCCCGTGAGCGGCAACAGCGCTTTAGAAAAACGGGTCCGGCGCCATGTGACCGGACGGCTTCGCCCATATTTCGCCGCCGCCGCTCCGGGCTTCGAATCGGTCCTTTCGGAAGAGCTGAAGCGCCTGAATTTGGGCGGGGGGACGGTTGAAGCCGTCCCCGGCGGCGTCGAATTCGAGGGACGGCTCGTGGATTGCTGGCGTGCCAACCTCCAGCTTCGGACGGCCGGGCGGGTGCTGTTGCGGATCGAGACCTTCCGGGCCGCTCGTTTCGATCGGATGGCCGCCTGTCTGGCGAAGATTCCATGGGAACTCTACCTTCCCGCGGATGCCGAGCCAGTGATTTCGGTTACCGCCAGGAAGTGTCGTCTCCATCATTCCGACGCCATTGCGGAACGGACGGCGACCGCGGTTCGGAACCGCCTGGACGGAACGGCCGGCGATATCGGCGAGACCGAAGCGACGGGCGGCATCGCCCAAAGGCTTTTCGTCCGGGGAATCGACGACATCTTTACGGTCTCCGCGGACAGCAGCGGCGAGAACCTGTACAAGCGCGGCATCAAGATCCAGGGCGGTCCGGCGCCCCTCCGGGAGACCCTGGCGGCGGCGGCCCTCAACCTGGCCGGTTATTCGGGGCGGGAGCCTCTGATCGATCCCATGTGCGGGACCGGTACGTTTTCCCTGGAGGCCGCGCTCATGGCGGCGAACATCGCCCCCGGTCTTTCCAGGCCGTTCGCTTTCATGGGGTGGCCCTCCTTTCTCCCCAGGCGGTGGGACCATTTAGAGCGCGAGGCGGCCGCCGCCCGCCGGCCGGTCCCGGAACCGATGGTCTTCGCATCCGACATCTCGGCGCGGTCGTGCCATCTGCTGGAGGGGACGGTCCGCCGGCATGGGCTGTCCGACGTCCTCCAGGTCGGCTGCGGGGATTTTTTCGAATTGGACCCCAAAATGACGACCCCGAAGAAGGGGACCGTGGCGCTCAATCCCCCCTATGGCCGCCGTCTGGGCGGGGTCGGCGAGAGCGATGCGCTGTTCCGGGAGATCTGCGCCAAGCTCGGCGCCGACTACCGGGGATGGCGGCTGGTCCTCATCGCGCCCCGGGACGAGCTGGTCCGGGGGGTTCCTTTTTCCGGCAATGTCCTGCCCTTTCGGCACGGGGGCGGGCGGCGGCTTCTGGCGACGGGTCGCGTCATTAAATAGTCGCCTCCGTTGCTTTTGACTTGACATGTCTTAGTGAAATATATATCATTATCTTTTCGTTTGGTTGATGCCAACCGCTTTAGCGCCAAGGAGGCCGATCCATGGGCAAACACACAGTCACCTTTCTTCCCCATAACAAAAAAATCGAGGTTCCGTCGGACGAGGTTCTCCTCCGGGCCGCCCTGGAGGCGGGGGTCCACATCAACGCCTCCTGCGGCGGGGAGGGGGTGTGCGGCAAATGCCGGGTGATCATCGAAGACGGGGAGGTGGCGGACGGCGTCACCGAAAAGCTGAAAAAAACGGACCGGGAGAAGGGCTGCCGCCTGGCCTGCCGGTCCAAAGTGACCGGCGATGTGACGGTGCGGATCCCCGTGGAATCCGACGTGGACGCCAGCGTCCTCACCACCAACATTCCGCCCCGGCAGACGGCCCGGGTCCGGCAGATGGATTTCGAACAGCTCAAGGAAAAAGGGCTGTTCATTCCGCCGGTTGAGAAATTATACATTGAACTGCCCGAGCCCACGGTTCAGGACAACCTGGCCGACACCACCCGTTTGATCAGTTATTTGAAGATCAACCACGACGAGCACCGGCTGGTGGTGCGGCTGCCGGTGATCCGCAAACTGCCCGACGTATTGCGGGAGGAAGGCTTCAAGATCACCGCCACCATCGCCCGGCCGGTCCACGAGGGGCGGAAATCCCACATCATCAACGTGGAGCCCGGAGACGCCGCCGACCACAACTACGCCATCGCCATCGACATCGGCACCACCACCATTTACGGCCAACTGCTGGACCTGATCTCCGGAGAAGTGCTGGCCGAGCACGGGGAATTCAACGGCCAGATCAGCTACGGCGAGGACGTCATCTCCCGGATCGTCTACGCCGAAAAAGGGAGCGGCCTCCAGAAACTCCACGAGGTGGTGATCAAGACCATCAACGACGTGGTGAGCAAGGTGGTCCGGAAGGCGTCGGTGGACTGCGACGAGATTTCCAGCATCACCCTGGCCGGCAACACCACCATGACCCAGCTCCTCCTGAAGGTGAATCCCCGGTATCTGCGGCGGTCCCCCTACGTGCCGGCCTCCACCATCTACCCGCCCATCAACGCAGCGGCCCTGGGCATCGACCTGGGGGACCATGTCACGGCCCTGGTCTATCCGGCCATCTCCAGCTACGTGGGCGGCGACATCGTGGCCGGGATCATGGGGTCGAACATGTACCGGACCGAAGCGCTCACCCTCTACCTCGACATCGGCACCAACGCCGAGGTGGTCATCGGCAACAGGGACTGGCTCGCCTGCGCCGCGTGTTCGGCCGGACCCGCTTTCGAGGGCGGGGGCATCCAGTTCGGCATGCGGGCCGCCCGGGGCGCCATCCAGGATTTTTCCCTGGACCCGATCACCCTGGAGCCGATGCTGGTGACCATCGGCGGCGTCCGCCCCAAGGGGATCGCCGGCTCCGGGCTGATCACCATCGCCGCCGTCATGTTCGAAATGGGCGTCGTCGACAGCCAGGGCAAGTTCAACCGGGATCTGAAGACGGATCGCATCCGGGAGAGCGAGGGGATCGGCGAGTACGTGCTGGTTTGGGAGGAAAACGCCGGCATCGACCGGGACATCGTGATCACGGAGGTGGACTTCGACAACCTCATCCGGGCCAAGGGGGCCATCTATTCCGGATGCCAGACCCTCCTGGAGGAGGTGGGGCTGACGGTCGGGGATGTCGAGCGCATCATCCTGGCCGGCGGCTTCGGCTCTTACGTGGATCTGGAAAAGGCCATGGCCATCGGCCTTTTGCCCGAGACGGACGCGGATAAGGTGACTTACATCGGCAACGGATCGCTCATGGGGTGCAAGATGAGTTCCCTGTCCAATCACATCCGCCGGGACGTGGTGGACGTGACCCGGAAAATGACCTCCTTCGAGTTGTCGGAAACCGGTTCTTATATGGACCATTACGTGGCGGCGCTGTTCCTCCCCCATACGGACGTCAGCCTCTTTCCGCGCCTCAAATCCCGGATGGACGCCCGGAAAGGGGGTGCTGAACCGGATTAAGTAATTTTATTCGATTCATCTATTGACAAAAACTTCCGCTCATAATAATTCAGAAATCTTTGTAAAAGTGGGCGGATAGGCTTTTCTTCGATCCTGTCAACCGATCCGGTTGATGCGGATAATGGTAAAAATCATAAAAAAATCCAACTGCTGTCAAAAAAAAATATAGAAAGGAGGGATAGGGGAACTTTCGGAACACACCTCAACCGTAAACCTTATATCGTAAGGAGGATGTAAATTGGGCTTAGACATTTATAAAGAATCCTATGCCGGCGGCATCAAGGAGATCGCCCTGGGAAAAGGCGATAACGCCGTTACCGTCGGCGGCGAGAGCTGCTATCCTTTCTATGGGTTCGAAGGCGACATGCCCAAAAAGCCCAGGATCGCCATGGAGGTCTGGGACATGGAGCCGGAGGACTGGCCGGAGGCCGCCGCGGCCCCCTTCAAGGACGTCATTTCCGATCCGGCCGCCTGGGCGAAAAGATGCGTGGACGAGTACGGGGCCAATCTGATCGTCCTCCAGCTCAAGAGCACCGACCCCAACGGCAAGAACACCGGGCCCGACGAGGCCTCCGCGACGGTCAAAAAGGTGCTGGAGGCCATCAACGTGCCGCTGATCGTCTGGGGCACGGCCAATGTGCAGAGAGACGAAGAGGTTCTCAAGAGGATCGCCGAAGACTGCCAGGGCGAGAACCTGACCCTGGGGCCGGTGGAGGACAAGAACCACAAAGGCATCGGCGCGGCCGCCATGGGATACGGCCACACCGTCATCTCTTCCTCTCCCATCGACGTGAACCTGGCCAAGCAGGTCAATATTCTCCTGGAAAACCTGGGCATGCCCATGGACAAAGTGCTCATCGATCCCACCACCGGCGGTCTGGGCTACGGCATGGAATATTCCTTTTCCGTCATGGAGCGGATCCGCATGGCCGCCATGTCCCAGGGCGACGAAAAACTCCAGATGCCCATCATCAACAACCTGGGCAACGAGGTCTGGAAATGCAAGGAAGCCAAGATGGGCACGGAAGATCCCGCCATCGGCGACCCGGAACGACGGGGCATCCTGATGGAAGCGGTCGGCGCGGTGAGCTATCTCCTGGCCGGCTCGGACATCCTGATCCTGCGGCACCCTGAAACGGTGCGGCTGGTCAAGGCATTTATCGCTCTGATGATGGACGGCGGCGACGCCAAAGGGATTGCGGCCATCGACAAAAAACTCGACGATGTGGACCTGGACCTGGCCTCCGCGGCGCCCGAGCCCGATCTGACCATCGCCGAGGAGAAGGGCAAGCCGGCCCCGGCGAAGAAAGCCGCTCCGGCCAAGACGGAAGAGGCCAAGCCCGCGCCCAAGGCGGAGGCGAAACCGGCGCCCAAGACGGAAGAGAAACCGGCCCCGGCGCCCAAGACAGAAGAGAAACCGGCCCCGGCCCCCAAGGCCTCGGTGGAGGAAGTGAAGGAAAAGGCCAAGGTCGCCGACGCCAAGGAAGCCGAAGAACAGGCCAAGGCCAAGGCCGAGGCGGACGCCAAGGCCAAGCAGGAAGCCGAGGAGAAGGCCAAAAAAGCGGCCGAGGAAAAGAAGGCGGCCGAAGAGAAGTCCAAGAAAGAGGCCGAGGAAAAGGCGCAGCGCGAAGCCGAAGAGAAGGAAAAGGCCGAGGCCGCCAAACGCGAGGCCGACGAGGAGAAGATCCGCCAGAAACGGGCCGCCGAGCGCGAAAAGCGTGCCGCGCAACAGCAGAAAGCCGCCGGCGAGGAAGTGCCCAAGACGGTCGCCGCCGAGCAGAAATCTCACCTGGACAAGATCCTGGATCAGTTGGACCGCATCCACAGAAGATAGGCGGGCAACAACCTGTTTGCGTTAAAAAAAACATGCGTTTATAAACCGAATTTTACCGATACAATCATGAGGAGGAACCTCTAATGGCAGAAGTCAAAAAGGCCAAGGCCGAAAAAGAAGCCAAGGTAGCCGATCCCGTCGCCGCGTCCATCGATCCGGCGACCCAACAGATGCTCAGAAGAGCCCAGGAACTCGGCATCGATACCGTCTGGGACCGGGCCGTCACCATGAAGCAGTGCAACATCGGGTTGCAGGGGATCTGCTGTAAGAACTGCTCCATGGGCCCCTGCCGCCTGCCGCTGCCCAAGGGCGGGATCGAGGGCGAGGACACCCGCAAGGGCCTGTGCGGCGCCACCCCCAACACCATCGCCGCCCGGAACTTCATCCGGATGATCGCCGGCGGCGCCGCGGCCCATTCCGACCACGGCAGAAGCGTGGCGGAGGTGTTTCTTTCCGTGGCCCGGAAAGAGACCGAAGACTACCAGATCAAGGATCCCCAGAAGCTCTTGGCCATGGCCCCCCACCTGGGCGTGGAGACCACCGTCGAGGTGGACGGCGAGACCAAAGACCGCGATTTCGATGAAATCGTTCTGGAAGTGGCCGAAACAGCCATGGGCGAGTGGGGCAAGGCCGGCGGCGAGCTGCATTATCTCAAGCGGGCCCCGGAACCCCTGTACGAAAAGTGGAAGAAAAACGGCGTCCGGCCCCGGAACATCGACCGGGAGATCGTCGAGATCATGCACCGGACCCACATGGGCGTGGATCAGGACTACAAGAACCTCATCAAACAGGGTACCCGGGCGTCCATCGCCGACGGCTGGGGCGGGTCCATGCTGGCCACCGATCTCCAGGACGTGCTGTTCGGCACCCCCTATCCGGTCCAGTCCGAGGCCAATCTCGGCATCATGAAGGAAGACCACGTCAACATCATCGTCCACGGCCATGAGCCGGTGCTTTCGGAGATGATCGTGGCGGCGTGCCAGACCAAAGAGATGCTCGACTACGCCAAGACCAAGGGCGCCAAGGGCATCCAGCTGGGCGGCATCTGCTGCACCGCCAACGAGATCCTCCAGCGCCACGGCGTGCCGCCGGCGGGCACCTTCCTGCAGCAGGAACTGGCCATCATCACCGGCGCCTGCGACGCCATGGTGGTGGACATCCAGTGCATCTTCCAGAACCTGGCCAACGTGGCCAAGTGCTTCCACACCAAACTGATCACCACCCATCCCATCGCCCGGATGGAGCAAAACAACGTCGAGCACATCGAGTTCGACGAGCACCATGCCATGGACGACGCCAAGCGGATCGTGAAGATGGCCATCGACAACTTCGAAAACCGGGGCGCCGAGGTGATGATCCCCCGCCAGAAGGCGACCCAGATCGCCGGATTCGGCGTGGAGTCGATCCTGTACCATCTCGGCGGCACCTTCCGGGGCACCTACTTCACGTTGAACGACAACATCATCAACGGCCGCATCCGCGGCATCGCCGGCGTGGTGGGCTGCAACAACGCCCGGACCCGCCACAACGAGGCCCACATCGCCGTGGTGAAGGAGCTGATCAGAAACGACGTGATCGTTCTGACCACCGGCTGCAACGGCATCGCCTGCGCCATGGAAGGCCTCCTGACCCCCGAGACCGCCGGCGTCTACTGCGGCCCCGGTCTGGCCGAGGTCTGCGAGACCGTGGGCATTCCGCCGGTCCTTCACCTGGGCTCCTGCGTGGACAACAGCCGGATCCTCCTGGCGGCCACCGAAGTGGTCAAGGCCGGCGGTCTGGGCAAGGACATCAGCGATCTGCCCGCGGCCGGCTCCGCCCCCGAGTGGATGAGCGAAAAGGCCATCTCCATCGGGCATTATTTCGTGACCTCCGGCGTGTACACGGTCTTTGGCGTCGGCTTGCCGGTCCAGGGCGCGCCGGTCTTCCAGGATTATTTGTTCAAGGAACTGGAGAAGATCTACGGCGGCATGTGGGATCTGGTCCTCGACCCCATCGAGCATGCCCAGGCCATGATCGCCCACATCGACAAGAAGCGCAAAGCCCTGGGCATCGACAAGGCCCGGGAGCGCGTCCTCATGGATATGGCCGACCGGATGAAGCTGGAATCGGCCTAAAAGAGAAATATGAATGATGTAGGGGCGAAAAATCTTTCGCCCCTACGGTTGCAGCAAACAGGATATTTTTCAACAGAGGTACGACAAATCCTCAACGAAGGAGGAAATTAAATGTCTAGATTAGTCGCATTCGCCGCCATCCAGGGCGGTTACAATATCGTCTCCAAGGTGGAAGGCAAATATCAAAGAGCCCTTCAGAGCTATGATGCATCCACCCAGGTCGGGTTTCCCAACACGGCCTACTATCTCCCCGTGATCTACTCCCTTCTGGGGATGAAGGTGGAGACCCTCGAGGACATGAAAAAGCCCCTCGAATTCGCCCGGAAGCTTTTGCCGCCCCATGTAAAGGGCGCTCACCATCTGCCCTACCTCGGACCCCTGCTGGACGCCGGCATGGCCGCGCTGTTCGCCTTCGAGATCGAAGAGGCCCTTCGCTACCTGAATGATCCCGATTTCTATCTCCACTCCGAGGAACCCGACATGGAGGCCGGCAAGATCTGGCTGGGCGCCGCCGACGACACCGTGTTCCGTAAACGCGGCGTCGAATTCGTGGACGGCTCCGCCCCCGGCTTCGCCGCCATCGTGGGCTCGGCCCCCGATCCCGAGACCGCCAAGATGATCGTGGAGGAATACCAGAGACGGAGCCTCTACATCTTCTGCGCCGCCAACCAGAACGGCACCACCGTCATCGAGCAGCTCATCGAGGCGGGCGTTCAGGTGGGCTGGAACACCCGGATCGTTCCCTTCGGGCCGGACATCTCCTCGGCCATCTTCGCCCTGGGCTTCGCCAACCGGGCCGCCATGGCCTTCGGCGGCGTGCAGCCGGGCGACTACCGGAAGATGCTCGTGTACAACAAAGACCGGATCTTCGCCTTTGTCAACGCGCTGGGAGACGTCAACGCCGAATGGGCCGCCGCGGCCGCCGGCTGCGTCAACTGGGGCTTCCCGACCCTGGCCGACACCGACATCCCCGAGATCCTGCCCACCGGCATCTGCACCTACGAGCACGTGGTGGCCAACGTCGCCCACGACGAGATGGTCCAGAAATCGGTGGAAATCCGGGGCCTCAAGGTCACGGTCTCCGAGATCGACATCCCCTGCTCCTTCGGCCCGGCCTACGAGGGCGAGCGGGTCCGCGGCGCCGATCTGTACGCCCAGACCGGCGGCGGCAAGACCCAGTGCACCGAGCTGGTGAAGATGGCCGAGATGACCGATATCGAGGACGGAAAGGTCATCGTCGAAGGCCCGGACATCACCGAGGTCAAAGAAGGCGGCACCTTCCCGCTGGGCATCTATGTCCAGATCGCCGGACGGGAGATGCAGTCGGATTTCGAGCCGATCCTGGAGCGTCAGATCCATCACCTGATCAACTACATCCAGGGCATCATGCACATCGGACAGCGGGACATCTCCTGGGTCCGGATCTCCAAGGCGGCCATTGAGAAGGGCTTCACCCTGAAAGACATCGGGGTGGTGCTCCACGCCAAGTTCCATCAGGACTTCGGCAAGATCTTCGACAAAGCCCAGGTGACGCTGTACACCAAGAAAGAAGACGTGGACAAGCTGACCGAACGGGCCCGGGCCGAATACAAAACCCGGGACGAGCGCGTGGAAAAGATGCGCGACGAAGACGTGGAGACCTACTACTCCTGCACCCTGTGCCAGTCCTTCGCCCCCACCCACGTCTGCACCGTCAGCCCCGAACGGACCGGTCTGTGCGGCGCCTACAACTGGATGGACTGCAAGGCATCCTTCGAGATCAACCCCACCGGCCCCAACCAGCCCATCGAAAAGGGCGAATGTCTCGATACCTGGAAGGGTCAATGGAAGGGCGTCAACGAGTTCGTCAAGAAGGCCTCCCGGGGCGCCATCGAGGGGTACAATTTTTACTCCATGGTGCATGAGCCCATGACCACCTGCGGCTGCTGCGAGTGCATCGCCGCCATGCTGCCCCAGTGCAACGGCGTCATGACGGTCAGCCGGGACTACACCGGCGAAACCCCCTGCGGCATGAAGTTCACCACCCTGGCCGGCGTCATGGGCGGCGGCGCGTCCTCCCCCGGCTTCGTGGGCCACTCCAAGTTCAACATCACCCAGCGGAAGTTCCTCCGCGGCGACGGTCCCACGGACAAGGAAGAAGGCGGCCTGCTCCGCATCGTCTGGTTGCCCAAGATTCTCAAGGACGAGATCAAGGAGCGGCTGGACAAGCGCGGCGAGGAACTGGGCTATCCCAACTTCACCGACATGATCGCGGACGAGACCGTCGGCATCACCGAGGAGGAGATCCTGCCGTTCCTCCAGGAGAAGAAGCATCCGGCGCTGGATATGGAATCGCTGGTGGGCTAGCGTTAGCGGCGTTAGCGGCGTTAGCGGCGTTAGCGGCGACGCCAATGGAATAACGGCGTGGGGGCGAAAGTTTTTTCGCCCCCACCGTTCCATGCGAAACAGTTTCAACCGATAAGGAGACGACAATGGCATTAACCGGAATACAGATATTCAAACTCCTGCCGAAAACCAACTGCAAGGAATGCGGCGTTCCCACCTGCCTCGCTTTCGCCATGAACCTTGCGTCCGGGAAGGCGGAACTCGACGCCTGTCCGTACGTATCCGACGAGGCGCGGGAGAAGCTGGCCGAAGCGTCCGCGCCGCCGATCCGCCCCGTCAAGATCGGCAAGGGCGTGCGGGAATTCACCGTCGGCGGCGAGACCGTGCTTTACCGTCACGAGAAGACCTTCTACAACCCCACCGCCCTGGGCGTGCTGGTCCCGTCCGACATCGACAAGGGCGAGCTGGAGAAGAAGCTCAAGATCTGGAACGCCTTCCAGTTCGAGCGGGTCGGCTTCAACCTGCGGCCGCAGCTCGTGGCCCTGAAGGACGTAAACGGCGATGCCGGGGCCTTCGGCGAGAAGGCCAGGCTCATCGCCGAGACCTCCGAGTTCAACATGGTGCTCATGACCGAGAAAGAGGACGTCATGAAAGCGGGCATCGAAGCGGCGGGCTTCAAGCGGCCCCTGCTCTATGCCGCCACCGACGCCACCGCCGACGCCTTCGGCGCCCTGGCCAAGGACAACGACCTGCCCCTGGCCGTGAAGGCCGATTCCGTGGAAGCCCTGATTCCGCTGACGGATAAACTCACCGGCATGGGCCTCAAGGACCTGGTCGTCGATTCCGGCGCCCGTGACGTGAAAAAGGCCTTCGAGGATCAGGTGGTGATCCGCCGCGCGGCCCTGAAGCAAAGCAACCGGTCCCTGGGGTTCTCCACCATCGCCTTCCCCTGCGAAATGGCCGACAACATCGACGCGGAGACCATGATCTCCGCCATGTTCATCGGAAAATACGGCGGCATCGTGATCCAGTCCGATTTCCAGGGCGAGAGCCTCTTCCCGCTGCTCCTGGAACGGCTCAACATCTACACCGACCCGCAGCGGCCCATGACCGTGACCGAAGGCATCTACGAGGTCAACAATCCGGACGAGAATTCGCCGGTGCTGGTCACCACCAACTTCGCCCTCACCTACTTCATCGTTTCCGGCGAGATCGAAGCCAGCCGGGTGCCGACGTGGCTGCTCATCAAGGACTCCGAGGGCCTGTCGGTCATGACCGCCTGGGCCGCCGGCAAGTTCGCGGGCGACGATGTCGGCATGTTCGTCAAGAAATGCGGCATCATGGACAAGGTCAAAAACCAGGAGGTCGTCATTCCCGGTTACGCCGCCGCCATCGCCGGCGATGTGGAAGAAGAGCTGCCCGGCTGGAAGATCACGGTGGGGCCGAGAGAGGCCGCGCATATTCCGGGCTTCCTGAAGGAAAAATAAGGCGCCCGACCTTTCCCAAACCCTTAGACCCCGTACGGAGGCATTATGTATTTGATCGGTGAGAGCATGAATGTGATTTCAACGAAGATCGGCAGGGCGTTCAAAGAGCGCGACCCCAAGCCGATCCAGGAGGAGGCCCTGTTCCAGAAGGAAAAGGGCATGGATTATATCGACATCAACCTCGGACCGGCCAAAAAGGAAGGCCACGAGCTGATGCCCTGGGTGGTCCGGACCGTCCAGGAGGTGGTGGACGACGTCCCGCTGGCGCTGGACACCTCCAACGTCGACGCCATCGAAGCGGCCCTGAAGGTTTACAATCGCCCGGCCGGGGCGCCGGCGCCTTTGATCAACTCCATCATGGTGCGGCCGGAACGGTATGAGCGCATGGTGCCCCTCGCCGCCGAGCACGACGCCGATTTCATCCTCCTGCTGTGGGGGCCCGAAGGGTTGCCCCGGGACGAGAACGAGCGCGCCGCCCTTTGCGTCGAGCTGGCCTACTTCGCCAACGAGGCGGGGATTCCCAACGAGAAGATCTGGGTGGACGGCATCGTGACCCCGGTCAACATCCAGCAGCCCCAGATCATGAGCCTGATGGAGTTTATGAAGATGCTGCCGGACATCACGCCCGGGGCCAAATCCACCTGCGGGCTTTCCAACATCTCCAACG
Organism: uncultured Desulfobacteraceae bacterium; assembly: GCA_964652715.1. Classification (GTDB taxonomy): domain Bacteria; phylum Desulfobacterota; class Desulfobacteria; order Desulfobacterales; family JAABSP01; genus JAABTD01. The sequence continues at coordinate 1,268 of CAZZBE010000051.1, read as the reverse complement.
GACCGCCGGACCACCTGCGGCCCATCCTCAACCAGACCTACATGGTGATGCTGGAGCGCTGCGGCATGTACTCCGTCATCTCCGACCCGCTGGACGAGAAGCTGACCGAGATCGCCAAGGGCAAACGGCCGGACATCGTGGAGCTGATCCACAAAGAGATGGACGGCGAAGGCCCCAACCGCGCCGATCTCTCCAAAGAGATGCTCGACTACGCCAAGACCTGCGACGTTATCCTTGGCAAGGTGCTCTACTCCGACTCCTGGCTGGAGGTCTAAGGCTCGGCGGTCGATTGATTCAGGGTAAAACGCCCCGCTTCCCGTTCATCAGGGGAGCGGGGCGTTTTTTTAGGCACGGAGGCACAAAGGCACAGGGGGTAATGCGGCTGCGCCGGGGTTTGGGAAGCGTAGGCCTTGATCATCGTTTCGGGAGCAGCCGACAAGGCTGTGAGTTTTGAGGGGTGCGAGTCTCCTTACCGCCAATTGCCCGATTCAGGCGGTCAGCATATCCGATGCATGGGAAGGTAACGACCCGTGTTCTGCTCGGAAGTAAACGCCACGGCCGCCACATGTTTTTTTTGGACATGACGGTGGGAGCGACCTGGGTGGCTATCAAACCTACGGGCCTGAACATTAGTGAATGACCGCAGCTCCGAAATTGATCACCACACGGAAGTCGCTGTGTGGATGTTGCCAAGCGCCGACCCAGTCGAAACGTGGGGAAGGCCGAAGCCTTATGGGAAGAAACGGGTAGAAGCACCATAAGGGCAGCCGGGGTACGGGTCCAGGCACGCAGGGAAAGACTCACGGAGATAACGTCGGGAAGGGCCATCTTCCAGCAGGGACTGACAACAACCTGCAAAGACCTGTGGCAATAGGGAAAACCGAAGGCGACAGGAGGACTTTGGTCTGGCGCATGAGCCGGTATGAGCGAAGAAGGGGGGAACGCTCCCTGACGCGGCGCATTGATTCCCTCCACTGTGCGGGGCTTGCCGCCGCACAGAGGGTATGGAGATTGATGACGGGCGGATAGGCTGATCCGATGACCGTCTCTTTGTAGAGCTTGCTCTGACGCTGAGATAGGAGTGGAGAGGTCTTGAAACCGAGTCGGACGCCGCGCCGAACAAGGTAACGCCTTGGTTGGGCAAAGAGGCTCTGGGCGCTTGGCGGGTCAAGGCAGGCCCCGGACACAGAACCGGAAAGGTCGTTGTCTTCTTCTTCTAAGCAGATCATATCGCATTTCCAGGGTTCGATCCACCCGTATTCCCGAAA
>CAZZBE010000050.1:7979-21359 GCA_964652715.1 uncultured Desulfobacteraceae bacterium | reverse complement strand
TGGTGTAATAGTCCCCCACGACGCCGAGCATGAATTCCGGGGTGAAATAGTCGTCCGGGCAGAGGGTATGATGTCCCCGGGCAATGTCGAAATCCGCCTGCTTCTCGTCCACGTCCACGCCCAGCTCCGCCAGCTCTTTCCGCATTTCGTCGGGCGAGATGTCGTCGACGAGGTAGAGCAGCTTTTCATGGTCGACCCACCCCTGCCGCAAAAACCTGGCCATGGTCCGCTTTCGTTCATGGTCGTCGTTGTACAGGTAAATGATGTGGTGCCCTTCCCGGAACTTTTCGTCCGTGAACCCCATTGACACTTCCCTGCGTTTCTTTTCCATTTCCGCCCCCTTTCACCGCGTTGGCGTATTGAAACAACACGCCTGTTATCTAAATTGACCGCAACAGGGGTCAATGTCAAGGAGAGACTTTCAGCCGCCGTCCGCCCGGGACGCGAAAAAGCGGGTGAGACTTTCCACCAGTTCCGCCATGTAACGATAATCCAGCGTGTTCATGGTGTCGGAAGGCAGGTGGTAGTGGGGATTTCGGTAGAATGAGGTATCGGTGACCATCACGGCGCCGTAGCCCTGATCCCAGAAAGAGGCGTGGTCGCTCAGGCGGACGGGGGGCAGGATTTTGCCGTTGAAGGGAACGGTGAGCCGGATGACCGGCAGATCGGGGTTTTCGCGGAAGGCCCGCTCCAGGTCGCGGCTGAATCCCCGGGCTTTCATGTTGCCCACGATGCCGATGAAATTCCCGATGTCCGGGTATCCCCGTAAGCCCAGTGGAAACGGGTATTCCTGGCAACCCGGTTGATGGCAGGCGTACCCCACCATCTCCAGGCAGATCATCCCGTCGATCCGCTCGCCGGTTTTCCGGGCGGTTTTGGCGTAGTGTTTGCTGCCCATCTTGGATGTGCCGAAGGCGGGCGGCTCCTCCAGGGTAAAGGCCGCCAGGCGGACCGCCATGGACTTGGGCATCCGGGCCCCCATCTCCACCAGGGCCCGGCCGGTCTCCAGCATCACCGCCACGGCGCTGGCGTTGTCGTCGGCGCCCGGCGTGCCGGCCACCGTGTCGTAGTGGGCGCCCAGAATGTATCGTTTGCCGGGCGCGCCGGCGGGCCCGATGTCCGATATGAGGTTGGCCACCGTCAGCCCTTTGTATTGAAAGGGTTGCCGTTCAACGGACAATCCCATCTCCGACAGGACCTCTTCGATATATCCGGCGGCCCGCTCCAGGTTGTCGGGCCGTTGGACGCTCCGGTCCCCGATGGTCTCGGTCAGCGCCGTCAGGTGGCGCCGCAACCGCTCCGCCGTCTTTTCCACATCGATCATCTTTCCCTCCCGTGGTCCGGCCGCCATGGCGGCGGCGATGGTCGTCCATATGCACAAGGCCGCGACGGCGGCGCTGATGAAGACTCTATCCTTTTTGATAATCGTTATTGACAAAAGCCGCTCTCTTCTTATGTTTCCACCATGAGCGTGCGAGACTCGAACAAGCTCATTATTCACTCCCTCTGACAAAGGGAAGCTTTTAAGGAGTCCAGTTATGAAGACGATCACATCCGACAGCCTCGTATCCATGACATTCGACCTTCGATGGGAAAGCGAGGAGGCGACCCACGCCGAACGGTCCTTCTCCCGGGTCAATCTGTGGCGGGACCTGCTGCCCGGCGATCTGAGAACCGAATTGACGGCCGCCGGCCCCGGGGATCGCTTTCGCCTCCGGATGGCGCCCGGCCGGGAGTTGCCGGCCCACGACCCGAAAAAAGAAGTGGCGTTGAAACGGGACCAGTTCGACGACGACGCGGCAACCCCGCGTTACGGACGGTTTTACCCCAAGGGGTTGCTGAGGGGATTGACCAATGTCTTTCCTCAAAATGTTCAACCCTTCCGGTGCGTGGGCGTCGAATCCGACACGCTCAAAGCCGATTTGAACCATCCGCTGTCCAAATACGCCATCGACCTGACGGCGACGGTGGCGGATGTCTGGCAGAAACCCTACGACCGGGGCGGCGAATGCGCGTCGCTGGCGGAATGCCTGGCCGACGGGCCGGGGATGCAGGTCCGCTGGAACGGCCGGTCCACCGATTTCACCGGCAACGGCGCCCTGTCCCGGGAAGACGAGCGGCCCGACGACCGGTTCTACGCCAAACCCCGAAAGCTCAACCACATCGACGACCGGGCCATCGAGGAGATCTCTCAGCTTTACGGCGGCCTGATGGCGCCGGGGATGGACGTGCTGGACCTCATGAGCGCGTGGCGGTCGCATGTGCCCGAATCGGCGGAACTCCGGTCCCTCGTGGGGCTGGGGATGAACGCCGAAGAGATGGCCGACAACCCCCGGTTGACGGATCATGTGGTCCACGACCTCAACGCGGACCCGACCGTGCCGTTTCCCGACGGGTCCTTCGACCGGGTTCTCTGCACGGTCTCGGTGGAGTACTTGACCCGGCCGGAGGCGGTGTTCCGGGACGCGGCCCGTGTCCTGCGCCCGGGCGGCCGGTTCGTCGTCGCGTTTTCCAACCGGTGGTTTCCGCCCAAGGCGATCCATCTGTGGACCGAACTCCACGAGTTCGAGCGGATGGGCCTGGTGATGGAGTATTTCCACCGGTCCGGCGGTTTTAAAGCGCTGGAAACCTTCTCCTCCCGGGGTTGGGACCGGCCGTCGTCGGACAAATATTCTCCCCAGATGCGGCAGGCCGACCCGGTCTATGCGGTTTGGGGGCGGAAAGCCTGACCCCTCCCCCCAGCCCCCTCCCCTGAGAGGAGAGGGGGTGTCGGACCTCCCCCCTTCCCTCTCAGGGAAGGGGGGCCGGGGGGGTTAGGTTTCACGCCTCCCCATCCAACACAAACCGAATGGTCGCGTCCAGCCTCCCCCCGGCGATGGGCTTCATGATGAACGCTTTGATGCCGATGGTTTCGGCCGCTTCTTCATCCACCAGTTCGCTGTGGCCGGTGCAGATGATGACCGGGATATCGGGCCGGATGGCGATGAGTTTTCGCGCCAGTCGATCTCCGCGGATGTGGGGCATGCTCATGTCGGTGATCACCAGGTCGAAGCGGTCCGGCGCTTCACTGAACAGGCGGAGGGCTTCGACGCTGTCCGTTCGGGCGACCACGTCGTACCCCAAACGGGAGAGCAGCCGTTCCAGCATGAGAACGATGGGGGTCTCGTCGTCCACCACGAGCACCCGCTCGCTGCCGCCCCGAACGTCTTTAACCGGCTGGGGCGGTTCTTCCCGCACCTGAACCCGTCGGGTGGGCAAATAGAGATCGAAGCGGGTCCCCCGCCCCGGTTCGGCTTTCACCAGTATCTCGCCCCCCAGGTTCTTCACGATCCGGTACACCACCGACAATCCCAGACCCGTTCCCTTGCCGGCCGGCTTGGTCGTGAAATAGGGCTCGAAGATCTGGTCCAGAATGTCCGATGGGATGCCCGGTCCGGTGTCGCCGACGCTCAACAAAAGATACCGGCCCGGGGCCGCGCCGGTTTTGGCCACCATATGCTCCGGCATGACCTTCATCTCCGTCAGCCGAATCCGAATCTCGCCGCCGGTCGTCTCCATGGCGTGGTGCGCGTTGATGCACAGGTTCAACATGATCTGGTGGATCTCGGTGGGATCGCCTATCAACGGGCCGCAGGCGTCGTCGATCTCATGGCGGATCTCAACCGTGGAGGGAATGGTCGACCGCAACAGCTTGATGGCTTCCTTGACGATGGGCTGGACCTTGAACGGGCGCTGTTCCGACGTTTCCGACCGGCTGAAGGAAAGGATCTGTTTCACCAGCTCCGTGGCCCGGCGGGTGGAGGCGAGCACTTCGTTGAGGTATTTGCGCACCTGGCCCTCTTCCGGCGTTTGGTCAATGGCCATTTCGGTGTACCCCATGATGGGATACAGGATGTTGTTGAAATCGTGGGCGATGCCGCCGGCCAGCGTGCCGATGGCCTCCATCTTCTGGGACTGCTGGAACTGGGCCTGGAGCTTTTCCCGTTCCGCCTCCATGGCCTTCTGCTCGGTTTTGTCGGTGTAAATTGTAGCCACTTCGCCGGTGGGAAGTTTGTAGACGAAGTTCTCCCGCCATCCTTCGATCCGGCTGTCTTTGTAACAGCAGGTGGGGTGATGCTCGGGCTTCCCGGTTCGGTTCACCCGCTGGAGGATGTCGAAAAGGCCGAATTCCCTGGCGCCGGGAAACACTTCCAGCAACCGTTTACCGATGATGTTTTCTCTGGAAATTCGTTCGATCCGTTCTCCGGCCCGGTTGAAATCGACGAAAATGAAATCCTGCGCGTCCTCCGTCGGGCGGTAGACCGCCACGCCTTCGGTCATGTGATCGAACATGGCCCGGTACCGGTTTTCGGCCGTTGTCAGCTTTTGGTTCCATTCCGCGACATCTTCTCTCAGGCAGTCCCGCTCGGCCCGCAGTCGGTCCTCGGCCCGTTTGATCCGGAGCATCGCTTTGACCCGGGCGTTCAGTTCCGAGTTGTCGATGGGCGTGGAGATAAAATCGTCGGCGCAGGCTTCGAGCCCTTCCACTTTTAAATGGGCCGGGGCGTGATGGGCGGTGAGAAGGATGACGGGGACGTGTTCGGTGCTGCCGCCCGCTTTGAGTCGGCGGCACATTTCAATGCCGTCCATGCCGGGCATCTGAACGTCCAGGAGGGCCACGTCGGGAACGTCCAGGGCCGCCCGTTCCAGTCCCTCCTCGGCGCTGGCGGCCGTGACGACCCGGCACTCCGGAAAAAATTCGGTCAGCAGCGCCTCCAGCGCAATGAGGTTGTCGGGCTTGTCGTCCACCGCCAGGATGACCGGATTTTCCATGACGCCTCTTCGATTTTGTTCGGGGTTATGCCGACGGCGCCGTTCCGGTCCGCTTCCGGACGGCGTTCCGGGGGCTTTCTCAGCGGGGCTATCCCGGAATCTCGTCCGGATCGATCCCAAGAGAGCGGAGCTTTTCGGCCAGTCGATCAGCCCGTTGCCGCTCCATCCGGGCGCTTTCGGCGCCGGTGGCCAGCAGGTTCCCCCCATCGTCGCACCAACGCAGCCATTGCGCGCGATGCCCCTCGAAAACCCCTTCCCAAAGGGTCAGGCCCAGGCCGACCCGGGACAGGTTTCGATCCAGTTTGGGGATGTACTCGCCCACCGCCAGTTCGAAAATCCGGAGGGCCTCCTTCTGGATGAGGCGCTGGGGATCGAAGACGGCGTAGTACAGCGCCCTCATGCGCTCATAGCGCTTGAGCTTTTCGCCCAACTCCTTGCCCTTTTGATTGGAGACCACTTCGATGACCACGTCGGGGGGCTTCCCGAACTCCCATATCATATTGGATCGATTCCGCTTCTCCCATATGTTTTCATGGACCCGCGCATCGAGACTCAAAAAAACGTCCGGGACAACGGCCTGATCGTGGATGGTGTTGAAAACGCCCACGTTGGCCGCGGCCAGAAAAGGACGGCCGGGGCGCCAGGACGCGTTGACGGATTCCGTCAACAGGCGTTGCTGTTTTTCCGAAAACAGGTTGTCCACGGGTTCATCGTCCTCCGTAATGAGATGATCAATGTCCGGTTCGGGGATATCGGCGGAATCCGGATGGGTGATGGTTTCCGTCATATTCTCATCCTCCTGAAATGAGTTTCTTTTCGCAGGGTTTCGACGACTTAGGTCAACGAGCGCTTCATTGAGATCATGGCGGCTCTGGGGGTGGCTTTTCTATATATTTAACCCCTTGAAGATGTTCAAAATGGGCGTCCTGGGTCCAGACCAGCGCCTTTTCGGAGAGACCCGTGGCGTAGATCAAACTGTCGGCCATCGGCAATCGGTGCTCAATGCTCAGGAGCGCCGCCTTCATGGCGATTTCCTCGCTCACATCGATAACGATTCCCTGTTTCATCTGCGCCACGGATCGGAGCGCTTTCGACGCGTCGGAAACCAGATTCACTTTTTTGAACACTTCATAAATGCAAACAACGGATACCACCAATTCATCAATATTTTCAATCATCTGGGAGAAGAACGCCGCATTGCCGCCTTCAAAAAAATATTCGATCCAGCCCGACGTATCAACAAGGTTCATACCCTGTCCTCATCTTCTCTTTCGAATGAAGGGTCAAGGCCTTTAAGAAAACCTCTCGTCTCAGCCATTGGCCGAACCCGCACCAACTCGATCCGATCGTCGAAGCCGACAACCTGCAGTTTCTCACCGGGTCTCAAGGCCATTTTATCCCTTATGCGACGCGGGATGACGACCTGATATTTGGACGATAGCGTGATAGATTCCATATCGATCTCCTTTCTGTAATACGAATATCAAATCGATACGGCATACGTCAATACGCGTGAGGCTGACGATAATCAACAGACCTCCGAGGTTTTCAAAACCCCGGAGGTCTTTCGCTTCAATACTTCACGAAATCATCGTCCGCCGGTTCGGTCTCGTGGTCGTCATCCTGCATATCGAAGGCCGCGCCGCCGTTTTTGTTTTTCCGGCCGGATTCGTCCCGCCGGTTGGCGCCGCCGCCTTCGTTTTTAAGATGGGCGACCCGGGTATTGGATTTCTTGCGGGCCTTGTCCGCTTCCCATCGCTGGACGCCCCGGCGCCCGTGATGCTGGCCGCGCTCGTCGTCGATCTTGAAAAACTCCATGGAACTCTGGAGCTGTTCCGCCTGGCTGGAGAGTTCCTCGGAGGTGGAGGCCATCTCTTCGGTGGCCGAGGCGTTCTGCTGGATCACCTCGTCGAGCTGGCCGATGGCCTGGTTGATCTGGTCGGCGCCGGCGTTCTGCTCGTTGCTGGCGGCGCTGATCTCCTGGACCAGGTCGGCGGTCTTCTGGATGTCCGGCACGATCCGTTTCAGCATCTCCCCGGCTTTTTCCGCCACATCCACGCTGGAAACCGACAGTTTGCCGATCTCGGCCGCCGCGGTCTGACTCCGCTCCGCCAGCTTGCGGACCTCCGAGGCCACCACCGCGAACCCCCGACCGTGATCCCCGGCCCGGGCCGCCTCGATGGCGGCGTTGAGGGCCAGCAGGTCGGTCTGGCGGGCGATCTCTTCGATAATGTTGATCTTTTCGGCGATCTCCTTCATGGCCGACACGGTCTGGGCCACGGCCTCGCCGCCGTCCTGGGCGTCGTCGGCCGACTTCCGGGCGATCTTTTCGGTCTGCATGGCGTTTTCCGCGTTCTGACGGATGTTGGCGGCCATCTCATCCATGGAAGAAGACGCCTCTTCCGCCGCCGCCGCCTGCTGGGAGGCCCCCTGGGACATCTCCTGGGCGCTGGAGGAAAGTTCCTGGGAGCCGCCGGACACGTTTTCCGCCGCCATTTTCACATCCGCCACGATGGACCGCAGTTGGTCGATCATCCCCCGGAGGGCGTCGGCCAGGACGCCGATCTCGTCCTTCTGATCCACGTCGATGGCGGCGGTCAGGTCGCCGTCCGCCACTTGTTTGGCGAATTCGACGCCCTTGACCAGGGGCCCGACGATGGCCCGGGTGATGAACACGGCGATGATCACGCCCAGAAGCAGCGCGATGAGGAGGCCGACGATCATAATGGTGGACGAAGACGAGAGCAGGGCCTTGGCCTTTTCCGCGATGTCGAGGGTTTCGGAGATGCCCTTTTCCGCCGCCGCCGCCGTCTGGTCCAGGAGACCGTCCGCGGTGTCGTTGCGCTTAACGTCCAGGGCCTTTAAGGCGTTCCAGTCTTTCAGGTAGTTTTCCATGGCGGTGCGATAGGCGCCGGCGGCGTCGCGGACCGCCGAGAGGTGTTCGAGGTTGCCCTTCCGCTTTGTCCGGGCCTGCAACTGACCGATGATCTGTTCGATCTCCGGAAACTTGACGAACGCCGTTTTCATTTGGGACGGGGCCATATTGGCCTGGGCCTTGAAATTGGTCACCCGGATCTCGTTGCCCATATCGATGACGTCGTTGATCCGGTTGATTTTCCACAGCCGGTCCTTCAACTCGGCATTGTCCGTGAGCCCGGCGAAGCTGTCTTCGATCAGTCGGTTTTGGGTGTCCAGGTACTCGTCGCAATTGTTCATGAACCCGGCGGCCGCCGCATCCATGTTGCTTTTGACGCCGGCGATGTTTTGGATCCTGGAAACCGTCTCATCTAATTGTTCTTCGTAGGCGGCCTCGGCGGATTCGACCTCCCGCACCGCCTCCCGGAGCCTCACCAGCTGGGTGGAGCGTTCCGCCAGATCGGCGGCCTCTTTCAAATGATTCCGGAGGGATTCCAGATGGCCTTTCCCCTCTTCGAGATAGGCGTCGTCATGGCTGAAAGAATACCCGCGGTTGGCGTACATGGCTTTGCGGGCGCTTCGTTCGATGTTGTTGGCGACGGCCACTTCCGGGGCGTATTCGTCCGACAGCAGGGTGGCCTCGTCCGCCACCTGGCGCATGTTCCAGATGGCCAGCCCGCCCAGCAAAAAGGCGATGAGGATCAGCAGGCCGAACCCCAGACCGATTTTCAGGCTCAACTTCAGGTTTTTCATGTCTTTTCCTCCTTGTGGATTGTAAAAATGGACAGATGATTATGCTTTTCCGGATGCGATGCCGTCGATGCAACCCGGGTTGGTTCCCTTCAACGGCAGCCGGTGTCCTCAGGATATGCCGTTTTTCAATTTCCGCAAGAGGATTCTCAGTTCGTCACCCGCGGGAGACCCTGTTGCGGCCGTTGGCCTTGGACCGGTAGAGGGCTTTGTCGGCTGCGGCCACAAGGTCGACGGGCTCTCCCGTCATGGTGGCCACGCCGAAGGAGGCGGTCACCTGGCCGACGGCCGGAAACGGGTGGTCGGCGATCCGTTGCCGCAGCTTCTCCGCCACCACGTCGGCCCCCTCCCCGTCCGTCTCGGGCAGGAGGACGGCCATCTCCTCGCCGCCCCACCGGGCCGCCAGATCCGCCTCCCGAATCGCCTCCCGGAGGATCTCCGCCACCGATGAAAGCACTTGATCTCCCGCCTGGTGGCCGTGTTCGTCGTTGACGGTTTTGAAATGATCCAGATCCATTAGGATCAGGGAGAGCGGGGCGCCGTACCGTTTGCACTTGGCCACCTCCTGGCGGTGGAAGGACTCGAAACTCCGCCGGTTGTAAAGGCCCGTCAGCGGATCGAAGGCCGCGTCCATCCGGTCCGACATCTGGCGGAGCCCCTTCCGGATCCGGGCCACCAGCGTCTCGGGCTGGAAGGGTTTGGCGATGTAATCGTCGGCCCCGGTGTCCAGCCCGGCCACCTCGTCCTCGGCTTCGCTCCGGGCCGTGAGCATGATCACGTAAATGAAGTTGTATTTGGGATTGGATTTCAGCCGCCGGCAGACCTCCAGCCCGTCCAATTCGGGCATCATCACGTCCAGCAGGATGAGATCGGGGAGCCATTCCATGGCCTTTGCCAGGGTCTCCTCGCCGTTCTCCGCCGTCTGGATCCAGTAATCGTGGCGGCGCAGCAGGCGGCGCAGGATGTTTTGAATGGACACGTTGTCGTCGGCAATCAGGATCTTGGACGGTCTTTCCGTCATCGAATCGTCCTTTCGGGTCATATCGCTCAGGTCTCTCTTTCGCCCGGGCCGGTCAGTCGGCCGCCAGGGGCAGGGTGAAAATAAAGGCGCTGCCTTCGCCGTAACGGCTTTCCACCCGGATGCGGCCCCCGTGCATCTCCACCAGACGGCGGGTGATGGCCAGCCCCAGTCCCGTTCCCGGGGCGGCCCGGGTCGCCGAGCTGTCCACCTGCCGGAAGGCGTCGAAGATCCGGTCCAGATCCCCGGGCCGGATGCCGCAACCGGTGTCGGTCACCTCGAAACGGGCCATGTTCCCGACGGCCCGGACCGCGGCCCGGACGTCCCCCCGGCCGGTGAACTTCACCGCGTTTCCCAGGAGGTTGACCAGGATCTGCTTCAGCCGCGCCGGATCGGCGGAGACCGCCAGGTCCGCGCCCTCCCACGACAGCCCGATCCCCTTTTTCAGGGCCGGGGGGCGGACGGTCTCCAGGGCTTCCCCGGCGACCTTCCGGGCCTTTACCCGCTTGATGTTTAGCTTCAACCGTCCCGCCTCGATCCTGGAGAGATCGAGGAGATCGTTGATCAGGGCCAGGAGCTGCTGTCCTTCCGCTTCGATGTCCCGGCCGATGGCGGCGATCTCGTCGGGATCGGGCAGCCGGTCGGGGTCCGTGAGCAGGGGCGCGTTGCCCAGGATCACGGTCAGCGGGGTGCGGAGTTCATGGCTGACGAGGTTGAGGAAATCGGCTTTCATTCGGCTCACCGACCCGACGGCGTCCCGGTCCGCGGCCCCTTCCGGAGGGGCGGGACCGTCTTTACAGCCATTATCCGACATCGGCCGCTCCTGCAACGGGCAATCGGAAACCGAAAACAGCCCCCTGCCCGGGCGCGCTGTCCACCCAGACCGCGCCGCCGTGGGCCTCGATCACCTTCTTGACGATGGCCAGCCCCAGACCGACGCTCATCTCCCCGCCGGTGGGTTGGGCGCTCAGCTTCTGGAATTCTCCGAAGAGCCGCTCCCGGTCCTGGGCTGAAACGCCGGGGCCTTCGTCCTTGACGCTCACTTCGACGGTCTCCCCCTGGTTTTTCAGATACACGTGGATGTCCGAACCCTGTGGGGAGAATTTTACGGCATTGCTCAGGAAGTTGTCAAACGCCTGGGCGATGCGGCGGGTGTCCGCGGGGATCGCGGGGGTCGCGCCGAGATCGGCGTGGATCCGGATGTTCTTCCGGCCGGCCGCCATCTCGCCGAGGCGGATCCGCTCCGCGATGATGGGCCGGATGTCGGCCGGCGCCAGGGCGAGTTCCAGCTTGCCGCTTTCGATGATGGAGACGTCCAGAAGATCGTCGATGAGCCCCAGCATCTCCCTGGAGACGGAATGGATCATCCCCAGCAGCTGATGCTGCCGGTGGGTGACCTGGCCGCCGAGCTGGGACAGGAGAATGTCGCTGATGCTGATGACGCCGCCGATGGGGGTCCGGAGGTCGTGGGCCGCGATCCCCAGGAACCGGTTTTTGAGGTGGTTGATCTCCTTCAATTCGGCGTTGGACCGCTCCAGTTCCGCGTTCTTCCGGCTGAGATCCGCCAGAAGCCGCCGGTTTTCGACCTGGAGCCGGTGCTTTTCCAGGGTCCCCTCGATGGAGGGCAGCAGGGTTTCATGGATGTTTTCGTCCTTGAGCACATACTCGTCGGCGCCGCTCCTTATGGCCTTCAGGGCCACCGAGATCTCTTCGTTGACGGTGAGGATCATGATGGGGAGGTGGGGATCGGTCTCCCGGACCGTCCGGATGAGGGCGAGGCCGTCCATCCCCGGCATGTTCATGTCCGACAGGATCAGGTCGATGGGGATTTCGGCGGCCTTATGAAGGGCCGCCGCCTCTTCCCCGCTCCCCGCCCCGACCACGTCGTATCCGTGGTCCTGGAGCATCTCCCTGACCATGTCCAGGACAAAGGGATCGTCGTCCACGACGAGGAGGGTTGTTTTTCGGTCTTGCATAAGTCGATCTCCAGCCGGTCTCTGGCCCATTGGGCTCAGTCCTCCGGCGCTGCGATGGTTCGGTCAGGGGTCATGGCGCGTCATCCCAGCAGGTTCCGGACCGAGTCCAGCAGCGTCGTCTGGTCGAAGGCCCCCTTGACGATGTAGGCGTCGGCGCCGGCCGCCATTCCCCGCCGCCGGTCCTCCTCCCGGTCGAGGGAGGTGACCAGGATGATGGGCGTCTCCCGGTAGTTCTCGGTCCGCCGCAGGGTTTCGGTGAGAACAAAGCCGTCCATGCGGGGCATTTCCACGTCCGTGACGATCAGGTCGTACCGGAAGCGGCGGGCCCGGTCGTATCCTTCCTGTCCGTCCCCGGCCGCGGTCACCTCGTAGCCGTAGGATTCCAGGATGGACTTTTCGATCTCCCGGGTGGAGACGGAATCGTCCACGATGAGGATATGACGGCGGGTCGCTTCGTCGGTTTCCGGGGCCTCGGCCGCCGGCGCCCGGCGCCGGGTCTCCCGGGCCGCCTCGATGATCTTGGGCATGTGGAGCACGTTGAAGATCTCGTTCCTGCCCGAGATGATGGCGCCGGAGACCAGGGGCAGCTTCCGCAGGTGGGGCGGCAGGGGTTTGATGACCATCTCCTCTTCGTTGACCAGTTCGTCGATCACCACCCCCAGCCCCTCGTTGCCCGCGGAGGCGATCAGGATCAGCGAATCCGCCGCCGCTTCGGCTGGGGCGCCGCCGGGAAGGCCCAGCACCTCGCCCAGATCGACCACCGGGATGAGCCGGCCATGGCGGCGGACGGCCCTTTGATCCACCACCGATATGAGGTCTTCCGGCCCGGCCCGGACGATCTCGTCGATATAGTGGGCCGGAACCGCGAAGGTCGTCCCCCAAACCCGGATGAACAGCACGTGGATCACCGCCATCGTCAGGGGCAGGCGGATCCGAAACGACGTCCCCGTCCCGGCGCCGGTCCGGACCGTCACGGCGCCCTTGAGTTCGTCGATATTCCGCCTCACCACGTCCATGCCCACCCCCCGGCCGGAGAGGTGGGTGATGATCCCCGCGGTGGAGACGCCGGGCAGAAAAATGAGGTTGAGCGCCTCATCCGCCGTGAGGCTTTCCAGATCGCCTTCCCGCGCCAGGTTCTTCTTGCAGGCGGTTTCCTTGATCCCGTCCACTTGGATGCCGGCCCCGTCGTCGGCGAGGTCGATGATCGCATGGCCGCCCTCGTACCGGGCGGACAGCCGGATGGTCCCGGTTTCAGGCTTGCCCGCGGCCCGCCGGACGTCCGGGGCTTCGATGCCGTGGTCGATGCTGTTGCGGATCATGTGGACCAAAGGGTCGCCCAGCTTTTCGATGATTTTTCTGTCCAGTTCGGTTTCTTCCCCCGAAATGACCAGATCGACTTCTTTGCCCGAAGCCCGGGCCAGGGTGCGGACGGTGCGGCGGAAGGGGTCGAAGAGCGTGGAAAGGGGGAGCATCCGCATGTCGAGGGACTGGTCCTGGAGGTCGGCGGTGAGCAGCCCCTGGGTGTTGACGTCCTCTTTGAAATCCAGCAGAAAGGTTTTGATTCGGCTGTGTAAGGACCGAACGGCGCCGCCCGGTTCGGCGACCCGGCCGTCGGCCGCATCCGCTTCCCATTCGGAGATCCGTTCCACCAGTTGCCAGGCCGCCTTTTCCATGTCGGCGGCCTCCGTCAGCCGGTGCTTGGCCCGGTTGTGGCCGGAAACGATCTCGCCCATGAGCTTGATGAGATCGTCGAGCTTGTCTGCGCTGATCCGGAGGGTCTCGTCGAACCGGGGGGCTTTGGGGGCAGGGCGGTCTTCGGGTTCTGTTGGGGTGGACGGGGTGGACGGGGTGGACAGAGTGGACCCGGTGGACGAAGCGCTCTCTTTCAGCGCGACGTCTTCCGTCTTC
>CAZZBE010000050.1:0-7879 GCA_964652715.1 uncultured Desulfobacteraceae bacterium | reverse complement strand
GTTCTCTGTCCTCTGTTGCCTCTTCGATTCCCCCGGCGGCCCGTTCCAACGCCTCGCAGACGGCCAGGGCCTCGGCCGGGATCTCGGCGATTTCCTCGCCGGCCGCGGTCCGGTCGATCAGGGATTCGACGGCATCGACGCCCCTGAAGAGCAGGTCGCAGATCTCCCGGGTTAAACCGACCTCTCCCTGCCGGACGGCCTGGAGGAGGTCTTCGATTTTGTGGGCCGCCTCGCTGATGGGGATCATCCGCATCATCCGGGAGGACCCCTTGATGGTGTGGGCCGAGCGGAAGACGGCGTGGACGGTCTCGGGGTCGTCCGGCGTCTTTTCCAGGGTCAGCAGCCCCTCGTTGATCCGTTTGAGGTGCTCCCGGGCCTCGTCGATGAACCGGGGGAGGAATTTGGCTTTATCGAAGGTCACGCCGCGCTTTCTCCCGGCAGAGATGGATGATCCCCTCTTCGGAAAAGGCCAGGGGAAAAAAGGGCAGCCCGTGGTCCGGGAACCTCCCGTTTTCCAGCAGGCGGATGACGATGGCGCATTCCCGGCGGGCGGCGTCGGGCTGTCCGTTTTGCTCGTGGAGCATCGCCAGATGGAAATGGGCCAGCCAGTTGTCGGTGTGGGTGTAGATCACCGATTTGAACCATCGGGCGGCGGTCTCCGGATCGCCGTCGCTTTTGGCGATGATGCCCAGCAGCAGCAGGGCTTCGGTGCGCCAGGGATCCTGGGTCAGGATGTCTTCGCAGAGCGTTTTGGCCTCGCGGCGCCGGTCGCGGTTCATGAGGAGGGCGGCTTTGAGGGTCTTGTTTTTGATTGGGTCTAACGCCTCGGCGTAATTGCCGTCTTCCGGCTTCCTGTGGACCGCCGGGGGCGGTTCCGGGCGCGATATCGGGGCCCGTGGGCCGGGCGTTGTTCGATCCTCGGGAGCCCCCCTTCCCGTCGGAGGGGCCTTGGCATCCGAACCGTTTTTAACGTACAGGTAGACGCCGTCCCGCTCCACGAGGCGGAGGAGATGGAAATCATGGGAAAGGGTTTCGGTGGCGCTGACGATCAGGTAGCCGTTTGGGGCGAGGATCTCCGAGAGGTTCCGGAAGATCCGGCGCTGGACGGCGGATTCGAAATAGATGGAGACGTTGCGATAGAACACCACATCCATGGCGGTGAGGTCATGGGGGAACGGGGCCTCCAGGAGATTGTACCGCCGGAAAATCACCCGATCCCGGATCGCCGGCCGGAGGGCGAAACGTCCGCCGCCCGCCGGTCTGAAATACCGCCGGCGCAGGGCGTCGTCGAACCGCCGGAAAGCGCCGCGTCCGTAAACGCCTTCGCTGGCCTTTTCGATGGCCATCCGGTCGATATCGACCCCCGCCAAATGGATGCGGTCCCGCACCCGCTTCTCCCCAAGGGCTTCCGTCAGCGCCATGGCCAGGGAATAGGGTTCTTCCCCCGAGGCGCACCCGGCGCTGAGCACCCGCGCCCGTTCGCCGGGCGGCTTCCGGGTCAGGATTTCCGGGACGAGGCGTTGGACAAACACATCGATCTGGGCCGGTTCGCGAAAGAAATAGGTTTCGTTGACGGTGAGAAAATCGACGATCTCCTGGAGGGCGTCGGGGTCCCGATGGAGGAGGTTCAGGTAGGCGGAGCGGTCCGCCACCCCCCGGGCCCCCATAAGGCGGTCCAACCGGCCGGAGAGCCGGGTCAGCATCTCCCGCTTGACCGTCAGGCCGGTCTTGTCCCGCAGAAGGGCTTCGAATGCGGTGAGATCCGCGGTCCCCGCCGCTGTGTTCCGGGCCGGTTTCATTCACCCGTTCCGGCGGGCAGCTTGAATTTGGACATGAGCCGGTCCAGCTCTTCCGACAGGCCCGACAGGGTCTGGCTGATGTCGGAGAGGTGGGAGATGGATTCGGACGTCTGGCCCGTGCCCTCGTCGATCTCCCGGAGGGCGGTCACCACCTGCTCGCTGGCGGTCTTCTGCTGGCGGGTGGACTGGGAGATCTGCCGGGCCGCGTCCACGGTGGTCTGGGCCGCGGACAGGATGTTTTGTAAGAGGTCCACGGTCCGGGAAAAGGCGTCCAGGGCCTCCCGGATGCCCTTGGTGTTCTTTTCGGACGAAACCACGATCCGCTCGGTGGCGGCCTGGATGTCGCTGATCTTGGACTCGATCTCGCCGGTGGAGGCCATGACGTTGTCGGCCAGCCGCCGGATCTCCACCGCCACCACCGAGAACCGCTTTCCCGACTCGCCGGCGCCGGAGGCCTCGATGGCGGCGTTGAAGGCGATGAGCTTGGTCTGATCGGCGATGGTGTTGATGATCTCCATCACCTTGGCGATCTCGTCGGTCTTTTTCCGGAGGGCCAGGATCTGCTGGATGCCGTGCTGGTTGTCCTCGTCGATCTGGACCATCCGGGTCATGACCGCCTCCACCGAGGTCACCCCTTCCCGGGTTCGGGTCAGGGTGTCGTCGGCGATCTCCACCACCGAATCGGCGTTTTCCGAAATCTGGGTGGAACTGGCCGAAAACTGCTCCATGGTGGAGGAGATCTCCGATACCGACGCCGCCTGTTCCGTGGCGATGGCCGCCTGCTCGGACAGGGAGCCGGCCATCTCCGACACCGAGGCGTTGACCTCCGCCGCCACGTCGGTGGCCCGGGCGATCACCGACCGGAGGTTGTCGAGCATCACCGCCACCGCCTCCAGAAGCCGGCCGATTTCGTCCCGGTTCCGGGCCTTCACCTCGACCGACAGGTCGCACCGGGACAGATGGCGGGCCGCGTCGGCGGCCACCCCCAGCCCCTTGACCAGCCGGGCGTTGATCCAGAGGGTGAGGGGAACGAGGAGGATGAGCGCGAAGAGGGCGGTCAATCCCATGATGTAGAGGTTGGTGTACATCACCGAGTAGAACTCTCCGTAGTAGGCCGAAGAGGCGATGATCCAGTCGAACTCCGGGATGTAGCGGAAGACCACCATCTTTTTCCGGTATTCGGTTTCGCCGGGGTTCTTCCACGAGTAATCGATCTTCCCATTCTTGCGCCGGCAGATCTCCCGGATGAAATAGCGGCCGTCGCTGTCCCGGGAATCGTAGATGTTCTCCCCCTCCAGCTTGGGGTGGACGACGAGGTTTCCCCCGGAATCCATGATATAGGGGTAGCCCGTCTCCCCGATCCGGATGGAGAGCACCTCGTCGCGGAAAGTTTCCGGCCCCACCATGCCGATAAACTCGTCCCGGTAGGCCGATGCGGAGATGATCCAGTCCCAGGGGCCGAAATAGGTCATGTAAAGGGCCTTGGGTCGTTTTTCGGTCTCGCCGGGATTTTTCCACTCGTATTCGATGTACCCCTCTTTTTGGGCCATCTGCTTTCGGATGAATTCGTATTTGGACAGATCGGTCCCCATCAGCTCGGGATGAGGATGGACCCGGATGATGCCCTGGCTGTCGATGCAATAGATGTAGCCGGTGGAGCCGATGCTTTGGGTCAGAAAGATCCGGGAAACCCGGCGTTTGGCTTCCGCCTGGGAAAATTCGCCCCCCTCCAGACCGGCCCGGCCGTGCATCATGGCGGCGATCTCCCGGTTTTTGTGGGCGATGGCGCTCAGATTGGACCGGATGGCGGCGTCCATGGTGGTGGTCACCATGTTGTAGATGGTGTCCGTGGTGTTGGACAGCTCGTTTTCCACGTCGGCCCGGATCGTCTTCATGGAAAAATAGAAGATGCTGGCGATGGACACGAAAAGGGCCAGCAGGAAGAGCAGCCCGTACAGCAGGAGGAGTTTGTATCGGATGGGGGCGTCTTTTAAGGAAAATCCCAGTGCCATGGTCTGAAGGTCTCACTTTCTGTGTCGGCGTTGCCGGGCCAGCAGGCGGTGAAGGTCCAGCAGGAGCGTCAGTTCGCCCTCCCCTGTCGCGACCGCGGCCCAGATGGGCGACCGGGGGCGGGCCGCTTCAATGAGGGGCGGCAGGGGATGGACGGCGTCGATCCCGACGGGCAGATCGATCGCCTCGGGCATGTCCACCAAAACGGCCGTCCGGGGATCGCCTTTCCGCAATGTCAACGCCGCCGGCGACGGGTAGTCGATGTCGGCCTCCGGGAAAAGCGTCCGGTGGACCGGATGGAGGGACAGCCGGCGGTCCCGGGCCGTTTTCAGATCGAGCATTTCGGCGATCTGGACCATGTCCACCCCCATCCGGACGCCCCGGAGGGTGAAGACCATGATCCGGATTTCGCGGACAGCCGGCTCCGCTTCGTTTCGAGGGTCCGTCATTCGGCGATCCGGTTGAAGATCTTTCCCACGTCCAGGAGGATCACATACCGTCCCTCGTAAAGGGTTTCGCCGCCCACGGCGAACTCCCGGACCGTCCGGTCCAGGGTCGACAGGGGCCGCTCCGGCAGGTCGGCGGCCACCGAGACAACGTCCACCACCGAATCGACCCGGATCCCCGACCGGATCCCGTCCCGAACCGCCATGACGATCCGGGCGCTCCGGGTCGGTTCGGAAGGCGCCAGCCCCAGTATCCGGTGGAGGTCGAGGACCGATTCGATATCCCCCCGCACATTGACGATGCCCTCGATGGCGTCGGGGCAGCCGGGCACGAAGGCGACCGTTTCGTAGGGGAGCAGCTCCCTGACGTCGCCGCCGTCGAAAGCGTAGAGGTCGCCGTTGAGGCTGAAAATCACCAGATCGACGGTCTCCGCCTCGCTCCCGACGATCCGTTCTTCGGATTTCCGCCGTTTGGCTTCGGACAAAATCCGATCGCTCCGGTCCATCCCATCGGTCTCCATGCCGCCCCTCTCCTGTTTTCGCGCCGCCCTGTTGAAACCCGCAGTAAACACAGTCATAAAGGGTTTTACACGATTTTTCAAGAAATGGTTCGCCGCGCCGGCGTCGGCGCCTCTTGTTCCTTTGACTTTTCGGATCTTTTCTGATAACGCTCTTTCAGCTTTTGGAGGCAGTTTCATCAACCCCTTAAAATGGAGGAGGACACCCATGACGAGGAAAATTTTCGCACTGGCGGCCATCGCCGTTCTGCTGCTGGGCGGTCTCTGTTTCGCCGAGACCCCCAAAGTCGGCGGAACTCTGGTCTTCGGACGGGGCGGCGACAGCGCCGGCCTCGACCCGGCCTTCGAGACCGACGGCAATTCTTTCATGATCTGCGACAATGTGTTCGACCAGTTGGTCCTTTACGCGGACGAATCCACGGAGATCGTCCCCGGCCTGGCCACCGACTGGGAGGTCTCCGACGACGGCCTCACCTACACCTTCCACCTGCGGGAAGGCGTGAAGTTCCACGACGGCACGGAGTTCAACGCCGACGCGGTGGTCTTCTCCCTGGGCCGGATGATGAAGAACAAAAACGTCAAATTCTTCAAGAAGGAATGGGACTTCCCCGAGGATCAGCCCTCCGCCGAATACTGGCTCAGCATGGAGATGGACGACATGCTCGGCGCCATCGAGGCCAGGGACAACCACACCGTGGTCTTCAAGCTCAACCGGGTGGAGGCGCCCTTCATCGCCAACATGGGCATGGACTTCGCCGCCATCGTCAGCCCCGCGGCGGTTCTCAAGCACGGCAAGAATTTCCGGGCCAATCCCGTCGGCACCGGTCCGTTTAAGTTCGTGGAGTGGATCAAGGACGACCGGATCACCCTGGAAGCCAACAAAGACTACTGGGGCGGCCGGCCCCCGCTGGATAAGGTGATGTTCCGCTCCATCCCCGACAATTCGGTCCGGTTCCTGGAACTCAAGACCGGCAACATCGACATCTGCCAGTTCCCCAACCCCGAAGACATCGAACTGGCCGAAAACGATCCCAACATCAAGCTCGTCCGCCAGGCGGGCATGAACATCGGCTACCTGAGCTTCAACCACACCAAGGACCTCTGGCGGGACAAGCGGATCCGCCGGGCCTTCGCCCACGCCCTCAACCGGGAGTCCATCGTCGACAATATTTATTATGGTCTCGGCACCGTGGCCAAGAACACCATCCCGCCCAATATGTGGGGCTATAACGACGACATCGAACCCTATGAATACGATCCCGACAAGGCCAAGGCCCTGCTCAAGGAAGCCGGCTTCCACGACAAGCTCAAGGCCGCCGGACAGGAAGAGATCACGCTCTGGTCCATGCCCGTGGCCCGGCCCTACAACCCCAACGGCATGAAGGTGGGCGAAGCCATGCAGGCGGACCTCAAAAATGTCGGCGTCGATGCGGAACTGGTCACCTTCGAATGGGGCACCTACCTGAAAAAACAACGGGCTCAGCCCGAGGAGATGGATCTTTTCCAGCTGGGCTGGACCGGCGACAACGGCGACCCGGACAACTTCCTGGCGGTCCTCCTGGACGGCATGGCCGACCCCAACGTCCGGACCCAGTGGAAAAACGAAAAATATCACGACCTCATCCTCAAGGCCAAGCAGGCCCTGAAGAAGGAGGAGCGGATCCGGCTGTATAAAGAGGCCCAGGCGCTGATCCATGAGGAAGTGCCGCTCATCAACATCGCTCATTCCCTGGTGGTCTGGCCCATGAAGGAACGGGTCATGAACTTCAAGCTCCACCCCACCGCCAGCGTGCGCATGCACAACGTCTGGCTGAAATAAGGCGGTTTTGAAGAAGTTCATTTTCCACAGGGTTCTCTCCCTCATTCCGACGTTGCTGGGGATCTCCGTGCTGGTGTTCCTCATGATCCAGCTGATCCCCGGCGACCCGGCCGAAATGATGCTCGGCGAGCGGGCCTCGGAGTCGGCCCTCGCGGAACTGCGGGAACGGCTGGGGCTCGACCAGCCCATCTATGTGCAGTACGGCCGCTTCATGGGCCGGCTGCTCCAGGGGGACCTGGGCCGGGCCCTCCGGACCAACGAGAAGATCACCACCGAGATCTTCGAACGATTCCCGGCCACGGTGGAACTCTCCCTGGCGGCCATCCTCATCGCCACGGCGCTGGGGATGTTCGCCGGGATCATCTCGGCCACCCGCCAGTATTCCATCTTCGACTACGTGAGCATGGTCGTATCCCTCATCGGCGTCTCCATGCCCATCTTCTGGCTGGGGCTGGTGCTGATGATCATCTTTTCGGTGAACCTGGGGCTGGTGCCCCTGTCGGGCCGGCTCTCCTACAATATCGAGCTGGAGGTGATCACCAACCTCTACGTGCTCGACAGCATCCTCACCTACAACTGGGCGGCCTTCAAGGACGCCGTCTGGCACCTCATTCTACCGGCTTTCACGCTGTCCACCATCCCCATGGCCACCATCTCCCGGATCACGCGATCCAGCATGCTGGAGGTGCTGCGCCAGGACTACATCCGCACGGCCCGGGCCAAGGGACTTTCTTTGTGGGTAGTCCACTACAAGCACGCCCTGAAAAACGCCATGATCCCCATCATCACGGTGGTGGGCCTCCAGTTCGGCATCCTCCTGGGCGGCGCGATTTTCACGGAGACCATCTTCGCCTGGCCCGGCATCGGCTTGTGGATCTTGAACGGCGTCTATGCCCGAGACTTCAACGCGGTGCAGGGGGGAACCATGTTCATCGCCACGGTGTTCGTGACCATTAATTTGGTGGTGGATATCTTGTATGCGTGGGTGAATCCGAGGATTAAGGTGAATTGAGTTGCGTTAAAGAACATTAACCCGGTAAAAAAGGTGTGATATGATGGAAAGCGATACCATACCAAAAATCAATGAGAAATTAAAAAGCCTTTCAGACGAAAAACTTATCGTCGCTTTCGATTTTATTTCCTATCTCGCGGAAAGAGATTTGCGTGACATTCTTTTTGATTCTGAATCTCAGGCCATTGAATGCATGCATGCTTCCGAGCAGGTTTTGGCAAGGGATTGGAATTTGCCGGAGGAGGATAAGGCTTGGGAAAATTTGTAAAAGGCGA
>CAZZBE010000049.1:8831-21472 GCA_964652715.1 uncultured Desulfobacteraceae bacterium | reverse complement strand
CCCCGCTCTTGTCGATGATGTTCATGAGCACGCCCATGTCCAGCAGATCGCCGGTGCGGGAAATGCCCTCCCCGTAGGTGATGTCGAATTCCGCCTCCTTGAACGGCGGCGCGATCTTGTTTTTGACCACCCGCACCTTGGTCCGGTTGCCCACCACCTCCTGGCCCTCTTTTATGGAGCCGGTGCGCCGGATGTCGAGGCGGACGGAGCAGTAAAACTTGAGGGCGTTGCCGCCGGTGGTGGTCTCGGGGTTGCCGAAGACAACGCCGATCTTCATCCGGATCTGGTTGATGAAAATCACCGTGGTCAGGGTCTTGCCGATGGTGCCGGTGAGCTTCCGGAGGGCCTGGGACATGAGCCGGGCCTGGAGGCCCATGTGGGCGTCGCCCATCTCGCCCTCGATCTCGGCCCGGGGCACCAGGGCCGCCACCGAATCGATGACCACCACATCCACCGCGCCGGATCGCACCAGCATGTCGAGGATTTCCAGGGCCTGTTCTCCGGTGTCGGGCTGGGAAACCAGCAGGTCGTTGCAGTTGACCCCCAGCTTCTTGGAGTAGACCGTGTCCAGCGCGTGCTCGGCGTCGATAAAGGCGGCGATGCCCCCCTGCTTCTGGGCCTGGGCCACGGCATGGAGGGCCAGGGTGGTCTTGCCCGAGGCTTCCGGGCCGAAGATCTCGATGACCCGCCCCCGGGGCAGCCCGCCCACGCCCAGGGCCCGGTCCAGGGCCAGGGATCCCGTGGGGATGACCGGCACGTCGGCCACTTCCCGGGATCCCAGTTTCATGATGGCCCCTTTGCCGAACTGCCGTTCGATCTGGGTCATGGCGTTTTCCACCGCCTTTTGTTTGTCTGGCGACACATTCATAAAAGCCTCCTGAGGATCGAAAATCGTGATTTGTTCCATATAGGTTAGTCGGTTCGGCCGGTTAGGGGCGCTTCGCGCAGCGGCGCATGGACCGCGCCGTCGGGTTTGAGATCGCTTTTGAACAGGATGAGCCGGTCGGCCGGAAACGCCGGCGACGCCGATTCGGCGCCGACCGTGATGGCTTCCACCAGGGATTGGGGGTCCACCTTCCCCTTGGCCCGGCCCATGGTGAGATGGGCCTTGAAGGGGCGGGTTTCCCTCGGAAATCCCAGGGGCGCCAACCGGGCGTCCAGGTCCTTCTGGAGTTCGATGAGGGAATGGGTGTCGCCCGTCAGCCCGAGCCAGACCACCCGGGCCTTCTTGGGGGTCGGAAACGCGCCCAGTCCTTTGGCCGAAAACGACAATGGCGGCCAGGCGGCGGCCGTCTCGGCCATGGCTTCGGCGATGGGGTCAACGGCGTCCGGACGGATGTTGCCCAGGAACTTGAGGGTGAGGTGGACGCTTTCCGGCCGCACCCATTTGAGCCGCAACTCCGGCCGGTTTTTGAGGTCCGCCTGAATCTCCCGGATGAAAAGGACCACCGGGTCCGGCAGTTTGAACGCGATGAATGCGCGAAGGGCGTCGGTCATATCCGGTCCCAATCAGTCCGCGTCCCCGGCGCACCGGAATTTCTCCTGGGTCGGCATGTGGATTTCGAGCCACTTCATCACCTTGTCGAACTCATTCCGGAATTCGGCCAGGGCCCGGCCCCGGTGGCTGACCCGGTTTTTCTCCTCGGGGGTCAATTGAGCGAAGGTCTTTTCCAGGGGCGGATAGTAAAAGACCGGATCGTAGCCGAACCCCCCCTCCCCGGCCAGGGCTTCGGCGACGACGCCCTCGCACCGCCCCTCGTAGGTGAGGGCCGCGCCGTAGGGCACTGCGATGGACAGGACGCATTCAAAGGCGGCTTTGCGGTCCGTCTTGCCCTTCATCTCCTCCAGCAGCTTCAGGCATTTGTCTTTATCCGCGGCGTTCTCGCCGCCGTACCGGGCCGACAGCACGCCGGGGGCGCCGCCCAGGACGTCCACCACCAGTCCGGAATCGTCGGCCAGGGCCGGAACCCCCAGCACACGGGACGTAAAACTGGCTTTCTTGTAGGCGTTCTCCTCGAAGGTCGCCCCGTCCTCCACCACCGGCGGAATCGGGCCGAAATCGTCCAGGTTCCGGATCTCCACCGGAAACCCCTCTAAAAGCGCCCGGATCTCGGCGGTTTTGCCCTTGTTGCCGCTGGCGATCACCAGCGGCATGATCGTCGTCATATTCGCCTCATGCTAATTTAAGTATTAATTTCAAATATTTTCAGTATATTAAAAGATTCCCTCTATCACGATACATTTTGGAAATATACGGCATCGGGCTTCTTTTGTAAAGCCATAAACAAAGGTGCTGGCAGCCGGCGCGTCCCTCATCGTCATGGGCGAAGTGGAAAACCTGGACAAAGCACGCAAAGTATTTTAAAAAGGGCCTATGAAAACACGACATGCAATCATCGGGCTGGCGGTATTGGCCGCCCTGCTCTTTCCGCCCGCGCCCGTCGCGGCGGCGGGCGATGCGCTATGGGTCGTTTCCGACGCCGCCCGGCTCCAGGCGGAACCCACCGCCGTGTCGGCCACCGTGGCCCGGCTGCCCCTGGACGCCAAGCTGACCCTCATTTCCACGGCCGACAAATGGTACGAGGTGCGGACGGCGGACGGCGAAACCGGCTGGATCTACAGGGGGAAGGTCTCCGATACGAAACCGGGGAGCGACTCGGCCGAACTGGACGACTTGCTGGGGGATCTGGGGGAAAGCGACATCCTGCTGGCGGCGGCCGACACGTCCCGAAGCGTCCGGGGGCTGATGGACGACCGGGAATCCGAAGGGGCGCCGCCCATACCGGAGCCCTACCGCGGCGCCCTCGACCGGGTGCTCGCCTTCTATGTCTCCGAGGCGGAGGTGGATGCGTTTTTAAAGGAAGGAGGGATCGGTGAATATGCGCCATAACCCCCGCCGGACCCGAGTGAAACGCCGGCCGGCGATTTTGGGCCGCCGGTGGGGCGGATCGCTTCTGATTGTGATGTTCGGGTTGCTGGTCGCGGCCGGGCCGGCTTGGGCCGATTCGTTTCAGGCCGAAATCGCCATCGGCGACCGATTGGCGGCGGCGGGGTTTCAGCGGTACGGCATGCCCGTCGAAGACGACGCGATCCAGACCTACGTCAACCGGGTGGGGGCCGCCGTGACCCGAAACGCCGGCGAACCGGACACGCCCTTTTATTTCGCGGTGCTCGACAACGACCGGATCATCGCTTCCTGGTCCTGTCCGGGCGGCATCGTAGCCGTCACCAGCGGATTTCTCCGAATCATGAAAGACGAGGCCGAACTGGCCGGCGTTCTGGCCCACGAAGCGGCCCATGTCGTCAGCCGGCATCCGCTCCGATCCTATGGAAGGGCCGACTTCGATGGTTCGGCCGACACCCTCGATGAACTGGTCGGGCGGCTGGCGACGGTCGTTTTTCAACAGGGCATCGCCCCTTCCCTGGAGTACGCCGCCGACGACCGGGCCATGGAGACCGCTTACCGGACCGGCTACGATCCCGCCGGGTTCGTCCGGCTGCTGAGCCGGCTCCAGGGGATGCCCGATGCGGTCCGGCTCTCCGGCTCCTGGTTTACGACCCATCCGCACCCGGCAGGACGGATAAAACGGTGCCGGACGCGCCTCGCCGGTTTCGGGGACCGGGCCGATATGGCCGCCGCGCCCCATAGATTCGCGGAGATGCTGCGCCGACTGGACTGATCCGGGCCGCGCATCCATGGCCATGGCTTCCCGGAATCCGAACGATCATCCCTTTTCCGCCCCTTCCGGCGGCGGACCCGTCCCCCTTTCAGAGACCCGGAGAACCGATGTGTCGCGCAAAACCGCAATAAGATTTCCACCCCCGCCCATGGTCTCGGTGTCCCTGGCCCTGGCCCTGGTCTTCGGCCTCTTTCTCCTCACCGCCATCCTGGATCCCGGCGGCCACGATTATCTGATCCTGATTCTCCTCGCCCTGGCGCCCCTGCTCCTCTTTATCTGGGCCTCCGCCTTTCGGATGGAACGGCGACGGGTCACTCAAGCCGAAAGCGAGTACGAAACCCAACTTCTTTTATCCGACGGCGTTTTCAACCACACCATCGAAGGCATCGCCATCACCGACATCAAGGGAAACATCGAACGGGTCAATCCGGCCTTTACCCGGATCACCGGGTACGTCGCCGAAGAAACCGTTGGCAAAAACCCCCGCATACTAAAATCCGACCGCCACGACGCCGGGTTCTACCGGGAAATGTGGCGGTCGCTCCGGGAGACCGGCCAGTGGCAGGGCGAGATCTGGAACCGTCGGAAAAGCGGCGAGGCCTACCCGGAATGGCTCGCCATTACAGCGATCCTCAACAGCCGGGGCGAGACGGAAAAATACGTCTCGGTCTTCCACGACATCTCCGAGATCCAGCAGAGCCGGGAGATGCTCCGGTTCCAGGCCTATCACGACGGTCTGACGGGGCTGCCCAACCGGCACCTCTTCAACGATCGGCTGGAACGGGCCATCGCCTACGCCAAACGGAAAAACGGCCGGATCGCGGTGTTGCTGGTGGACCTGGACAACTTCAAGCACATCAACGACTCCCTGGGCCACCCCGTGGGGGACGAATTCCTCAAAAAGACGGCGGAGCGGATGAAGCGCCACTGCCGGGAGGAGGACACCGTGGCCCGCCTGGGCGGCGACGAGTTCATCATCTTCAATACGGACCTCGGCTCGGACCGGGACGCCGTGGAGGTGGCCAAACGGATCCAGCGAACCTTCGACGACCCGATTCTCGTGGGCGGGCACGAACTCTTCTCCACCACCAGCATCGGCATCACCTTTTTCCCCGAAGACGGCAAGGATGCCCACACCCTGGTAAAAAACGCCGACATGGCCATGTACCGGGCCAAATTCCTGGGGAAAAACGCCTACGCTCTCTTCACCCCCGCCCTCCATGCCGCCGCCTCAAAACGGATGGACATGGAGAACAGCCTCCGCAGGGCCGTCCGTCAGGAGGACTTCACCCTCTTTTACCAGCCCAAGGTGAACCTGGCGGCCGACCGGATCGTCGGCGTGGAAGCCCTGGTCCGATGGTTCCGGTCCGACGGCGGCATGGCGCCGCCGGATCAGTTCATCCCCCTGGCCGAGGAGACCGGGCTGATCCATCCCCTTGGGGAATGGGTCCTCAGGACCGCCTGCCGCCAGACCCGGATCTGGAACGAAACCATCCGGTCCGACCTGACGGTGGCCGTGAACCTCTCCGCCCGCCAGTTCGGGAACAAGGACCTGATCCCCCTGGTCCGGTCGGTTCTGGACGACGCGGGCCTCGATCCGTCGAATCTCGACCTGGAGATCACCGAAAACATGGTGATGCGCCACCTGACCGCGGCGGCCGACGCCATGGAGCGACTCAAGGCCATGGGCATCCACATCTCCATCGACGATTTCGGCACCGGGTATTCCTCCCTGAGCTATTTGAAACGATTCCCCATTACCCTGCTGAAGATCGACAAATCCTTCGTCGGGGACCTTCCCGACAATGCCGAGGACGCGGCCATCGTCCGAGCCATCCTCTCCCTGGCCCACAACCTGGGGCTGCGGGTGGTGGCCGAAGGGGTCGAAACGGTCCGGCAGCTCGATTTCCTGCGCCGTCATGGGTGCGAGGAGATCCAGGGGTATCTGTTCAGCCGGCCGGTTCCGGCCCGGGAGATGACCCGGTTGCTGGAAGAAAAAGGCGGGGCCGCGGGATTGCCGGCCGCCGCCGGAGGGGATGGGACGCCGCCCCTCGGATGAAACGCGTCCGGCGGGGGCGGCGGGGTGAGGTCTTGGTGTAAAGAAGATTATTTGGGTTCGGTGAAGAGCCAGTCGTTGTCTTTCACGGTTCCGTGGCAGCTGATGCACCCCTTGGGCTGACCGGCGGCCATGGCCTTGCCGTCCGGGCCGTACTTGGCCCAGTACCAGTCTCCGCCGTCGGGGTTGTACCCCTCGATCTTGTACATGGGGGTCACCGCCATGAGGGTGGTCTTGTCCTTTCCGTAGTTTTCCTTCACCAGAATGGCGCCTTCGGGCATGGGCTTCCCCTCCCGGGCCGCCTTGAGGGCCGGCGGGTTGGCATAGAGCTTCAGATACGCGCCATGGGGGCTTTTGCCCGGATAAACGCCCACGTATCCCGGCCAGAAGCCCCACCCTTCATAGGGGCTCTTTTCCGTGATGTAATTCCAGAGTTCCTCCGCGTCCGATCCCGGCATCGTCTCTCCGGCGCCGGAGACGGAAACGACGAGAAACGCCGCGAACATCAGCGTCACGACTGCAATAACAAGTTTTTTCATAGTTCTCCTCCTGTCTCTCACTGGATTGTCCGCCTCGATGGACGGTATTCATTTATTGTAAAACAGCCGTATAAGCGGCGCAACCCCAATTGCTGAACATCGCTCACTCATTCATTGACACGCCGTCGTCAATGGTCTAATCATGGGGGTGCGTCTCCGGTTCATACCCGGGAACCCCAAAGCGGAACGGAAAAGGAAAGGATCCCATCATGTTCGCGTTCATCTACGACACCCTGTCCAGCCTCGGCTACACCCATCCCCTTCATCCCACCCTCACCCACATGACCATCGGTCTCACCATGGGCGCCTTCTTTTTCGCCCTGGGGGGCAAGCTTTCCAAGAGCAACCCCCTGTTGATGTGCGCCCGGTACTGCCTGGCCCTGGCCCTCATCGCCCTCATTCCCACCGCGCTGCTGGGGTATATGGACTGGCGGCACTTCTTCGGCGGCGCATGGCTTTTCCCCTTCAAGGCCAAACTCGGGCTGGCGGGGCTGCTGCTGGTCCTCCTGCTCGTCGCCGGCCTCCTGGCCGAAAAGGCCCAGCGGCGCAACACCGCGCCGCTGTTCGCGTACTTGCTGTGCCTTCTTTGCGCTGTCGGTTTGGGGTATTTCGGCGGCGAGCTGGTCTATGGAAAAAAGTTCGCGGCCGGCGTCCCGGCGCCCCCTGCTCCCAAAGCGGAAAAACCCGCCGCGTCGCCCGAACTGGCGTCGAAAGGCGCCGAGATTTTCTCCCGGAACTGCACCATGTGCCATTCCGCGGAGACCGCCGAAGAGGGGATCGGGCCCGGGCTCAAGGGACTTTTCAACCGCGAAACCCTGCCGGTGAGCGGCCGTCCCGTATCGGGCGAGGCGATCCGGCGGCAGATCCGGGATCCGTATAAAAACATGCCGCCCTTTCCCAATTTGACCCGGGAGCAAGCAGACGCCCTTGTCGCCTACCTGAAGACGGTGTAGCCATGACGCCCTGAAGCGTCTCGATGGAACGACGACGCCGCCCGCGCATCGCCGTCTTTTCCGCTTTTCAAAACCGCCGCGCTCTGGTACATTCCCGTCCATGAAGACGGATGGGCACGGATTGGCGATGATGGACCGCATCGACGGGTTTATCCCGGAGGCCGTGAAGGCCCGCGTGGACCAGCGGCGCCGGGCCCGTCAGCTCGTCGTCTTCGCGTTCATCTCGCCGCTGTTTTTCATCCCCAACATCATCAAATGGGCCGCCATGGGCCACACCGGGCTGAGCGTCAGCACCACGGCCGCCGCCGTTATGGCCCTGAGCATCCCGCCGGTCATGCGGTGGACCGGCAGCCTGGCCGCGGCCGGCAATATCGCCTTCGCGGGGCTCGCCTGGCACTTTCTCTACCTGCCCCATCAGACCGGGGGCATCTACTCCAGCGCCCTCGCATGGAACATGGTGGTGCCCGTGCTGGCGGCGACCTTCGTGGGCATCCGCAGCGCCCTTTTCTGGTCCTTCTTCATGGCGGCCGAGGTGCTGGGGTTCTACCTCTACCAGTCGGCCGGAAATGTCCTGCCGTCCATCGCATTCGCCGAGGAGGAGATCCTGAAGGTCCACCTCGCCAACACCCTGGGCCCCCTGCTGGCCCTGGCCGTGACCATGTACTTTTCCGAAAAGGGCATCCAGAACGCCTTCGGATTCCAGCGGACCGCCCTGGCCGACCAGGAGACGGCCCTGATCTCCCACCGCCAGTCCAGGGAAAAGCTGGCCGGGATGGCCCGGCGGCTCCGCCGGATGGTCCGGAAATCCCGGGAGATCACCGGCGATCTGAACGGGGTCATCCTGCCGGAGATGGCCGGCCTGACCCATCGCAACGACGCGGCCGCCGGCCGGGCCAACGATCTGGTGCAACGGGCCAACCGCCGGATGGACCGGGCCGGGAAAACCATGTCGAGCCTGTCCGCGGCCATGGCGGAGATCTCCGCCGCCAGCCAGGAAACCGGGCGGATCATCCGTTCCATCCACGACATCGCCTTCCAGACCCGGCTGCTGGCCCTCAATGCGTCGGTGGAGGCGGCCCGGGCCGGGGAAAGCGGGCTGGGGTTCGCGGTGGTGGCCGACGAGGTCCGACGCCTTTCCATGGCCGCGGCCGAAGCCGCCGCCAACACCGAGGATTTGATTCAGAAGACGGCGGACGGCATTCGTTCCACGGCCGATCTGACGACAGAGACCGACGCCGCCTTTCACGAGGCGGCGGACCTGATGGAGGCGGCCGTCGAGCTGATCCGGACCATCGCCGACGGTTCGGCCCGGCAGGCCGCCGGCATCGAGCGGATCACCGAAGCCGTCGCCGAGATGGAACGGACCGTGGGGTCCGAATGACCGCCCTCCGACGACACGCGGCAGCCGGCGCATTGCGCCGCGGCCCGGAATGGATCCGTCGGCGGCGGGACCGGTCTGAAGAACTGATTTCGGCGTCCGCCAGCGATTTCACCGCCGTCTATTACGCGGTCTATCATCTGCGGTCTTTGCTGGCGGATCACCCCGGGGCGGCGGAGCCCCGGACCGTCGGTGTCCTGGAAGACCTTTTGAAACGGGAAGATTTCGCCAGCCAGCGCCAGGGGCTCTTCCTGTTCCGGCAGGCCGCCCTGACCCTGGTGTCGGTCATGGTTCGGACCGGGGGCGCTTTGGACGAGAACCCCGACATGGCCCGCCGGGCCGGAAGGAGCATTGAGCGGGTTCTGGCCGAGACCTGGGGCCATGCCCACCGGGCCATGGCGGAATCTTTGGGGTCGCTGCCGGCGGCCGCGGCGCGGCCTCGCGTTGATGACGACCGGCCCCATGGCGGTCGGCGCCGGGTTCTCGATCTGGACCGCCTTCTGGACGAACACGGACTGAAACGGACGGGCACGGACCGCGTCGCGGGCCGGAGCCGGGTTTTCCGGCTTGCCGGCGACCACCGGATACTGGTGCTGAAGGCGACCCGCCCCGGGGAAAATCCAGAGGGTCTCCTCAACGAAGCCCTGTGGATGCGCCGGTTGACGGGGGCGGCGGGGTCCTTTCCTTTGCGGTTCGACATCCCCTTTCCGCTAGGCCTGGACGGCCGTTATCTGTTCCGGTTGACCGGCGCTCCGGACCATCCGGACCGGTCGGACGGCCACGCCATTGTGTTCCTCGCCCACCCGGATTATTTTTCCTATCCGGTGGGGCGCGACGGCGGCGGCCTCGACGACGCGGCGTTTGCGGAACTGGTGGCGCGAAACGCCTGGCTTCTGGGCAAACTGACGGGCCGGGGCATCGTCCACACGGCGGCGATCCCTTTGTTCCACAACCGGGTCCAGGCGGACCGGCGCCGCGACGGGGGCCAATACGAATGGTTCCGGGCGGGCCGCCTCGACCGGTGGCTCGCCTCCTGCGACTACCCCAACCTGGGGATCACCGGCCTCCGGGATCTGGAACACCTGGTCCCGGCATCCGACCGGGAGACGAATCTCTATCGCCATATCGGGGCCCATTTCCTGAGCCTGTTTTTGATCGTCGGCGCCCATTTCCGCGGCAAAGCCCCCGAGCGGCGGGGTCTCGATCCGGACGGGCGCCCCGTTGACGTTCGGGATCTGTTCGATCCGGCCCTTCTCGGCGACCTGATCGGGAAAATTTTCAGCGCCTACCACGAAGGCTTTGCAGGGACGCCCTTCACCGGCCCGCCCCCGGTGGACATCCCGGAACTGGTGCTGGCGATGATCAAGGAGATGGGTGTGGACCGCCACATGGAAGAGGTGCTGCGGGCGGTGGACCAGAAAGAGATGTCCGACGCCGGGTTCCGGGCCTTTCTCGAAGAGCGGGGATTTTCGGACGACCGCATTCGGGGACTGCCCAAAGGGGCCGCCGATATCGTTTTCCACAGCGGCCCTCATTTAGGGGGCTTCAACCGGCCCATCTCCCTGCCGGAGCTGATCCGGGCCGTGGAGACCTTTTCCGCCCTCTGCATGGCGGGTCGTTACCGGCGATGCCGCGCCGACGGCCGGGTCCGACCCGACCAATGGGATCCCGGCGCATGACCGGCTGGCTCTGGGCGTTTTTCGTTCTGGCCGGCGGGCTCTTCTCCATCAAAATGGCCTACGTCTTCTGCACCGCCCTGGCGCTGCCCGCCACCCAGGGGGCCCTTTATGTTTCGACCTCCCGACTGCGAATATCCGCCGCCCTGGACGCCGTGCCGTTGCGGCCCGGCGACCTGGTGGTGGATCTGGGATGCGGCGACGGCCGGGTGCTTCGGCTGGCCCGGCGGCGGTGTCCGGTCCGGGGAATCGGATATGAACTCAATCCCCTGGCCTATGCCAAGGCCCGGCTGCTCTGCCTGGGGTCTCCGGGCATCGACATCCGGATGCGCGATTTCTGGTCCGCCGATCTGTCCGGGACCCGGGTGGTGTTCTGCTATCTTTTCCCCGACGTCATGGACCGCATGGCCCGGAAGCTGACGGCGGAACTCCGTCCGGGCGCCATGGTCGTCTCCTGCAATTTCCCCCTGCCGGGTTGCCGGCCGGAACGGGTGCTGCGGCCCGGCGGGTCTCTCCACAACGATCCTATTTTTATCTACAGCGCCGACGCGATGCGCGGTGAACCGAAAGCGGCGACATGAACATGGACGATCTGCTGAAGCTGCTAAAGGAGACCTACGAAAAAGAGCTTCCCTTCAACCGGGTGTTGGGCCTGCGGATCGGCGGCCTCTCGGAGACGGCGGTCACCGTCCACTTCGACATGCGGCCCGATCTGGTGGGCAATTTCGTCCACGGCATCCTCCATGGCGGGGTCATTTCCGCCGCTCTCGACGCCGCGGGCGGCATCGTGGCCACGGCCGGCGTTCTCTGCCAGGCGACGGGCAAAGCCCCCGAAGAGGCCATGGCGCGCATCGCCCGCATCGGCACCATCGATCTTCGGGTCGATTACCTCCGCCCCGGCAAGGGCGAACGGTTCACCGTGACGGGCGGCCCCATGCGCGCCGGCCGCAAAGTGGCCGTGGTCCGGACCGAACTCAAAAACGAATCGGATGTGCTGATCGCCGTGGGGACGGGGACGTATATCGTGGGGTGAGACAGATTCCGTTCTCCTGATCCGAGTTGTTCCTTCCGACGCATTGTGGTACAAAATGGAAAATAAACTATTCAGGGAGGATGAGGTCGCTTTATGAATCTAAAGCAAATCGAGGATGTGGCGCTGCATTTGCCCCAAGACGACAGGGCGAAGCTGGCCCACAGGCTGTTGCTCAGCCTGGAAGAAGCGGCGGAGGACGAAATCGCCCAGGAGTGGCTGAGAGAAGCCCAACGCCGGGCCCGCGAACTGGATGAAGGGATCGTTCAACCGGTTCCAGCAGACGAAGTCCGGCGAAAAGGCCGGGCCCTGCTGAGGTGAAGTATTGGAAGGGTTTGACGGTTTTTTGGTTCAATCCAGCCAGAACGGCCGCGCCATCCCGGCCGTCTCCTCCGGCGCGTTGAAGGTGGCCATATCCCCCAGCATCACTTCGAATCCGGAGTGATCGTTTCTGGCCCACTCGGCATAATTGGAAGGGCGGCGGCGATCTCCCGGCAATCAAACTGGAGGGCGTCGCTTTTGAGGGTGGCGTCCAAGAAGTGGGGCCCTTTCCTGGGATTGGGGTGATCGGAAATTCAAGGCGAGGTTGCCAACGCCCCGCCTCATGTGGCATGTATATCATATGGTGAAGAATGCCGACAACTCGGGATATCCGGCAGGCGGCCTCCGCCCGCTGCCGGACCGGATTCACCCATGGGACGTCTCCCCTGGGGAAGCCAGGATTCTCCAGGATCGGCTGGCGCGATCCCTGATTCTGGAAAACCGGCTGGGAGAGGCGACAAGGGTGGCGGGCATTGATGTGGGATTTCCCGGCGGCATGGCCCGGGCCGCCGCGGCGGTGCTGGATTATCCGGGCCTGTCGGTGGTCGAGTGGACGGTGGCCGCCCGGCCCATTGCGTTGCCCTATATCCCGGGGCTGCTCAGCTTCCGGGAGGGGCCCGTGATCCTCGACGCTCTGGCGCGGCTTGAAACCGTTCCGGACCTGCTCATCTTCGACGGCCAGGGCATCGCCCATCCCCGGCGGTTGGGCATCGCCGCCCACATCGGGGTGCTCCTCGACATGCCGGCCGTCGGATGCGCCAAATCCCGGCTGTGCGGACAACACGCCGAGCCGGCGATCGAAAAAGGCGCGCAGGCGCCGCTGATCCACCAAGGCGAGGAGATCGGAAGGGTGCTGCGGACCCGAACCGGCGTCAAGCCGGTCTATGTGTCGCCAGGCCATCGGGTGGACATGGCGGGCAGCGTCGAGTGGGTGCTCAACTGCTGTGGAAAGTACAAACTGCCGGAGACCACCCGATGGGCCCACCGGATCGCGGGCGGGGCGGCGCC
>CAZZBE010000049.1:0-8731 GCA_964652715.1 uncultured Desulfobacteraceae bacterium | reverse complement strand
CCCCGCCATTCCCGCATCATGGATTCGCCACCGTCCGGGCTTCCGGCCATGGTCTCCAGAAGTTCCCGGCACTTTCGGCGATAGGCCCCGGCGGCCGTGTCGAAGCGGGCGATCTGGGAGAAGGCGCTTTCGGCCTCCTGGAGTTTGCCGTTGTAGAAAAGGGCCAGTCCTTCGGAAAAGGCGGTGTAAATTTCTTTTTTGGCGTCGAACTCCTTTAAATACATGGGCTCGTAGACCGTGACGGCCCCTTCTTCCTTTCCCACCACCCGGAGGCGACCCAGCTCCCGGAAGCCGAAATCTTCGGTCATGGCGTCCCGGGTGTGATGGGAGATCATGGTGTAGGCGCCGAACTCCTTGTTGGCGCCCTCCAGGCGGGAGGCCAGGTTGACCGCGTCGCCGATGGCCGTGTAGTCGAATTTGGTGTGGGATCCGAAATTCCCCACCACGGCCTCGCCGGTGTTCATGCCGATGCGCATGCGAAGGTCCCGGTCCACCTTTCCTTCCAGTTTTTTTTTGAAATAGGGGCGCATCTGGGCCAGCTTGGCCTGGCATCTGAGGGCGCTTTTGACGCAGCGGTCGGCGTGGTCGGCCAGTTCCAGGGGCGCGTTCCAGAAGGCCATGATGGCGTCGCCCTCGTATTTGTCGACGGTGCCGCCCTCCTCGGTGATGATGTCGGTCATGGCCGTCAGGTATTCGTTGAGCAACGCGGTCAATTTCTTCGGGTCCTTGATCTTTTCGGATATGGTGGTGAAGGATTCGATGTCCGAAAAGAAGAAGGACAGGATTCGCCGGTCGCCCCCCAGTTGCAGTTTATCCGGGTCGGTGATGAGCTGATCGATGACCGCGGGGCTGATGTAGTGCTTGAAGGCGTCTTTGATGAACCGTTTCTGGTGGCCTTCGGTGGCGTATTTGATGGCGAATCCGAGAAAGACGGCGGTCACGACGGCGGTTTCGCAAAACATCAGGTGGAGCCAGTGCCCCTTCAGGTAGTAGAGGACGGCGACGGCCGGCGTCAGCAGGCCGAAGAAAAGGCCCACGCCGACGATGGCGGCCGGGTGGGTCAGAAACGCCGCGATGGCCACGCAGGCCAGGGTCAGGGCGGCGCCCGCCAGGAAGGTCTGGAGGGGGGAGACGGTCCGGACGAAATCGCCGGAAAGGAAATTGTCCAGGACCGTGGCGTGGATCTCGACGCCGGGAAACACGCCGCCGCCGGGGGTGGGCCGCAGATCGTAGAGGCCCGGCGCGGAGAACCCCACAAAGACGTATTTGTCCCTGAAGGCGTCGGGATCGGCGATGACCGGGGCGCCGCCTTCCATCATCCGGATCTCCGACTGGATCACCGCCGCGGCGCTGTAGGCCGTGTGGGTGCCGGTGGGCCCCCGGAACCGGAGGACGGCCCGGCCGTCGGCATCGGTGGGGATGGCGCGGTCCCCCACCCGGATGGTCCCCCGCTCGACCTTGATGACGGCGCCGGGTTCGGCGGCCAGGTAGGGACCCAGCCCCAGGGTCGCCAGATAGCGGTCGTCGAACCGGCCCAGGAGGGAAAGGCGGCGATAGACGCCGTCCGGGTCGGGGGAGAGCTGGACGTTGCAGAGGAGAACGGCGTTTCGGGCGACTTCGGGGATGGGAAAGGCGGCCCTGGGGAATTCGGGAACCGGATTTTCATCGATATCCGGCGCCGCCCGGACGTCCACGCCGGGAGGCGGCGCGTCCGGGGGCCATTCCATTCGGTCTCCGGTCTCTTTTCCCAGAAAGACCGTACCGGCCACCCGTCCGCTGTCGGCGATGGCGGCGCCCAGCGCCTCGTCGTCTCCGCCGCCGTAGAGGGAGGGCTCGGTGAAGAGGATGTCCAGGGCCACCGCCTTCGCCCCCTGGCGCCGGCAGTGGCGGATGATGGCGCCGTAGACCTCCCGGGGCCAGGGCCATGACCAGCCGTTGACCTCGCTGCCCCAGTCGAGGCTGTTCTGATCCACCAGGATCAACCGGATCTCATCGCTGGCCGCCCCTTTCGACGCCAGGAACCGGGCGCGCCAGTCCCAGGTCTTGGCCTCCCAGGCGTCGAGCCATCCCACCTGCCACAGCAGCAGGGCCAGGACCACGCCGGCCACGCCGGCGCAGACCACGAAGACGCGGCGGTCCAGCTTGGCGAAGCGCTTGATCACGCGGTCAGACGTTTCGCATGGCCGCTTCGAACCGCGTCTGCCGGGCCAGGGGCGCGTCCACCGGGCCGAACCCGGACACCATGGGCTGGATTCTTTCGATGCGGTTTTCGGGGGACGGGTGGGTCTTGGCGAAATCGAGCCCGCCGGGCTTGAGGCGGCGGCGCATGATGGCCAGCATGTCCGTCAGGCCGTTGGGGTTGTACCCGACGTTGCGAAGGGTCCCCACCGCGGCGGCGTCCGAGGCGTATTCCTGGGACTTGGAGTATCCGCTGTTGACCAAAGTCTCGATGATGTCCGAAACCGAATCCTCGAAGACCGAGGCAAGGTCCGCCAGGTCCTGTCCGCCGAAGGTCTTGGCGCCCTCGGCCCCGAGGGTGGTCAGGGCGCTGGTGATCCGCGAGGCCCGGATGGCCCGGAGGCCGTGCTGGAGCTGGACGTGGGCCACCTCGTGGGCGAGGACGGCGGCGGCGGCGTCCTCGCTCCGGCAGCAGCGCAAAAGCCCCCGGGTGGTGAAAATGAGCCCGCCGGGGGCGGCGAAGGCGTTGATCTCGTCGGAATCGAGGATGAGGAAATGGTATCCGCCGAAGGTCTCCGGCCGCTGCGAGGCCCGGGCCGCGGTCTGGCCCAGGAGATTGACGTACCGGGTGGCGGCCGGCTCGGTGTAGGGCCGGTATTTCCGGAGGATCACCGCCCCCACCGTGCGGCCGATGTAATATTCCTGTTCGGGGGTGATGTCCTGGAAGGTTTTGCCCACCGCCTTGGCGCTCCGGGTCAGGGACTGGCCCTGCTGCTCCGTCAGCCACCCCTGGGAGGTGGCGATGTTCGATCCCAGCGCGGCCACTTCCCCCATGGTTTCGCAACCGGACACAAAGGCGGAGAGCGTCGGAACGGCGACGGCGCCCAGGGCCCACCTGCCGGCCAGGCCCAGAAATTCTCTTCGATCGGTCGGTTTCATATTCCCCTCCTTCATGGCTGGACCGCCCCTTCCCGGAGGAACCGGAGCATCTCGTTCTGGGAAACGGTGATGGCCTCCATCCGGTCGATCCAGGTGAAATCGGCGCTGGGGTTGCGGGCCTTGTAGGCGTCCTCCACCTCTTCGTTGAACCCCTTGCCCGCCAGGGACAGTTCGTCGCTGGTGGCGTATTGGTTCACGTTGGCGGCGCCGGCCTTGAAGACGATCTTTTTGTCGGTCAGGGCCGACCGGTGCATCCAGCCCCGGACCCCGGCCCCGGAGATGCCGAGCCAGTCGCCCCGCTCCCCGGTGGCGGCCACCTGCGTGCCGTAGGGCAGCCGGCCCTGGATCTTGCCCAGAAAAGAGGGGGTGGACCGCACCTCGCCGGATTTGACCTGAACGCTCAGGGTCTCCCCGTAGGCGGCCGCGGATCCCATCGCCATCAGCCAAGCCATGCATGCGAAAAAAATCGGATGTTTCATCGGATGTGTCCTCATGATCGGTTGGAAGTCGACGCCGCCGCCAGTCCCCACCGCGCCGCGGTCGCCACGGCGAGGGCTCCCAGGGCCAGGGCGATAAGGAAGACGATCAGGGGCGAATACTGTCCGGTCACGGTCAGGTCGTCCAGGGAAAAGTAGGGCGCCAGGTAGGCGGTCCGCACCAGGTCCCGCATGACGACCATGAGAAGGACCAGGGCCAGGGCGGCCGCGGTCGTGGATCGGACCTTGCCCCGGATGCCGAAGATCAGGGCCAGAACCAGCGCGCCGAGGGACAGGAGGAAGACGCCGGTGTGGAGCGCGCCGCCGCCCATGAAGAGGTTCAGGATCCCGGCCGGGAGCCGCATCTGGAACCAGAACCCGAATATAAGCTGGAACAGCGTGGCGTAAAGAAACCAGTTGAGCCCCCGGCGAATGTTGGGCCGGGCGTTGGGAACGCCGCGACGATCCCTGACGTCCCAGACCAGGGCGATATAGAGCCCGCCGATGGCCACGGACGCCGTCATGAAATGGAGATACCGCGGCAGGAGGGTGGGATCCGACAGGTTGAGCAGGGTCCCCTGGGGATTGTCGAAATACCGGGGCCAGGAGATCGGCGTGATCATCAGGGTCATGTTGTTGACAAAGATGAAGGCGACGATGAGCAGGATAATCACCGCGGCGCCCAGGAACCCGTTCCGGCGGTCCGCCAGTCCCTCGAATTTGTATTTGTAGAGATAGGCGCTGTAATAGCCGACGATGAGCAGGCCGATCGCCGACAGCCAGGGGACGGCCATGAGCTGCGAACTGGCGTAGAAGAAATGGCCGTAAAGGGTCTGGAGAAAGAGCAGCGGCGCCACCCCGAAATTGACGGCGAATGCGATGAGGAAGGTGAGCTTGCCGGAGACGTCCTTCTGGAGATCCCGGGTTCCTTCGTCGTCCGTGAACCGGCTGACCAGGGCGATGATCCCGCCGCCGAGCATGGCGTTCATGAGCAGGATGTGAACGGTGAAAGTGAGGATCAGCAACACTTTGAACCAGCCCCAGTGGACCGGGATGGCGTCGGCGGCGGGAATCAGATCGACAGGGTTCATGGGCGGCGCTCCTTGGGGGTCTCCCCTACTGCCAGAGCCTCCTGAGCCAGATCGCCGATGGCGACGTCGGTCAGGCGGTCGTCGCGAAAGATGGTGATCACGAATGTATCATCCACCTGGTCCTGAATCAAGCGTCTTGTCTCCTTTCCCGCGATGGGGCCGGCGGCCCATACGGCAAGGCCGCGGAGACAGGGGTCGGGGGATTGCAGAAAAGGCCGAAGGTGGAGATCGGCGTCCGCGGCGCATGCCGGCCGGGCATGGGCCAGACGCCCCAGCCCCCACAGCAGTCCCTGCTGGAGGGTGGGGTGCTCCAGGTAATTGCCGGATTCGTCGGCATAGGAGACGAGGATGGTCCCGAATTCCCTGGCCAGGGCCTCGCTCCGGGCCATGATCTCGCCCATGGCCTCGGGGGAGCCCCATCCGATGCCGCCGGATTCGTCGTTGAGGTTCCACATGAGGCGGCGCATGATCACCCGGGCCGATTCCATGTTCCGCTCCGCCAGATTCGAGACCACGGCCCCCATGGCGGTCACCGCCCGCCGCTTGAGCCGGGGGTCGCCGCTGTAGAAAAAGGAGAAGAGCGGGTTGACGGCCTGGCGGGCCGGCATTTGGAGAATCGCTTCGATGCCCGCACCCGGGTCGTCGCCGGTCAGCAGGTCCTTTATCCGCCGTTTCAGTTGGCGTCCCGTGGGCTTGTCCTGGGTCATGGCTCTAAAACGTGATCAGCTCATATCCTTCGTTTCGAAACCGGGCCATGCTGGGATGGCCGGACATTTCGTTCAGGGGCGAAAGCCCCTGGGCTTTTGCCGCGTCGAGGCTGCCGGTCTTGCCGGCGCAGGCCTTGCAGACGCCGGCCACCAGCCCGGCCGACTTCACCTTCCGCCAGAGCCCGTGGAGGGGATGGTCCTCCTCGTCGAGTTCCGGCACCAGCTTCGTGGCCGATCCCTCGACGACCACCTGGACGGTCTCCTTCCGGGCATGCATGTCCAGGGCGTTCAGGAGCACGTGGATAAAGCACATGGGGTCGCCGTTGAAGACGAACAGTGCGTATTTTTTCATGGGGCGCCTCCGGTTCGGTTAATCGGATTATTCCGAGATAATACAATGTGTTGGACAGTTTTCAATAGCATCCCTCCCCTCCTCGGGGTAGGCGGGAGGGAGGCCGCTTCATCTACCCCTTCCGGAGAATGGCCTCTCCGATCTTTCGGCCCAGGGCCTCGGATTTCCCGATTCCTTCTTCCTGGGGCACGTACTGGATCTTGAGCGGGTCGTCCACCAGGTCGAACTTCATCTCCGACAGGGCGTCGTAGACCAGCTTGGGGGACTCGCCGCTCCAGCCGTAGGAACCGAACGCCGCGCCCAGCTTGTTCTTGGGCTTGAGCCCCTTCATGTAGGTGAGAAAATCGGCCACCGTGGGGAAGAGCCCGTTGTTGAGGGTGGGGGATCCCACCACCACGGCGGCGGCGTCGAGCACCTCGGTCATGATGTCGCTCCGATCCCACTCCCGGAGCTTCATGGGACGGGCCATGGCCCCGGCGTCGGCCACGCCGGTCGCGATGGCGTCGGCCATCTCCTCGGTGCTGTGCCACATGGTGTCGTAGACAATGATGGCCTTGTTCCGGTTTTCGTCCTGTTTCGACCACCGGACGTAGGCGTCGATGATCTTCATGGGGTCCTTGCGCCAGATCACGCCGTGGTCTGGGCAGATGGTCTTGATCTCCAGCCCCATCTCCGTGACCTGGTCCACCAGCTTGAGGATCAGCGGCGCATAAAGCAGCAGAATGTTGGCGTAGTATTTTTTGGCATGTTCCATGATGGCGTCGCCCACCACGTCGTCGAACATCTCCTGGCCGGCGTAGTGCTGGCCGAAGGCGTCGCTGGAAAAGAGCATCCCCTCTTCCTTGCAGTAGCTGAACATGGAATCGGGCCAGTGGAGCATCCGCGTCTCCAGGAAGGTGAGACTCCGTTCTCCCAGGCTCAGGACGTCGCCGCCGGCCATGGGCTGGTAGTTCCACTTCTGGGAAAAATGACGGGCATGGTTTTTCATCCCCATCTTGGAGACATACAGGGGTTTGTTCTCGCCGATGCGGTGCATGACCCGGGGCAGGCCGCCGGAGTGGTCCAGTTCCGTGTGGTTGCTCACCACCAAATCGATCTTGTGAGGGTCTACAATCCGAGCGATGTTGTGGAGGAGATGGTCGGCGTACTCTTTTTTGACCGTGTCCACCAGCGCGATCTTCTCATCCATGATGAGATAGGCGTTGTAGCTGGTGCCCATGTGGGTCGAATATCCGTGAAAATCCCGGATATTCCAGTCGATGGCCCCCACGTTGTAAATCCCTTTGGCGATCTCTACGGGC
Organism: uncultured Desulfobacteraceae bacterium; assembly: GCA_964652715.1. GTDB lineage: Bacteria > Desulfobacterota > Desulfobacteria > Desulfobacterales > JAABSP01 > JAABTD01. Next base: position 1,687 of record CAZZBE010000049.1, on the reverse strand, counting down.
TTCATTGGCATTTTCCTCTAACGAATTGACGGATGCGGGAATGCCCTTTTGCGCCGTCGGGCGATCCTGCCGGCTCCGACCGGCGCAAAGGGGCATCCGCGGGTTTTCGGGTTTCAGTCGTTAAAACGCCGCGGGGCTACTCTTCCTTCTCAAAATCATCCTTGCCCGCGCCGCAGATGGGGCAGACCCAGTCGTCGGGAAGATCATCGAACTTCGTGCCGGGTTCGATGTTGGCTTCCGGATCGCCTTGTTCCGGATCATAGATGTAACCGCAGACCGTGCAAACGTACTTGTCCATTTTCTTCCTCCTCTGTCTGTTTGAAATCCATTGAAATGTGACATGGCGTCAGGATGCGGCATCCAGGGAATCCACCAGCTCCAAAACCTTTTTTTCGATCTCGTCCCGAACCTTCCGCATGGCGTCAAGGCCCTGGCCGACGGGATCTTCTATTTTCCATTCGATCCGGGTCGCGCCAGGCGGGTCTCCGCGGGGATCGTCGCATCCCATGGCCACCAGGGCGTCCGGCTTGTCCCGAGCGACGGCTTCATCAATCGACCGGGGAATGCGGAAGCCCATGTCGATCTTCTTCTCGGCCATGACCTCCTGGGCGGCGGGGTCGATCTTCCCGGCCGGCGCGCTGCCGGCGCCGAGGGCTTCGATCCGGTCGCCGGCATGATACTGGGCGAAGGCCGCCGCCATCTGGCTCCGGCATCGGTTTTCACGGCCGGCGAACAGCACCTTCCGCCGCTTGAGGAGCGGATCAACGAGCAAGTCCGCCATTTCCTCGATATCCTGACGATAGGTGGGGTGCTTTTCCATGTCGCCGGGCGCTTCGATTTTGAAATAGGTGAGCCCGCCGGCGTATTTGGCGGAAATGGCGTCGAAAAAATACCGGGCCGTGAGATGGGTCCCCTCGAAAAGACTCTTGCCTTTGGTGGCCCCCACCGACATGAGCAGCCCCTGCCGGGTCTTGTGGCGCGGATCGTTCAACCCCAGCCGGTACCGGCGGGACCAGAGGGTCTGGCTGCGATCGACGGGCGCTTTGAGCTGGGCCGTAATGTTGTAGAAGAAGATCGGGCTGGCCAGCACCACCACCTCGGCCCGGCGCAGCAGGGGATAGATCTCCTTCTGCATCTTGTCGTCGATGGAGCACACGCCTTTCCGTTCGCAGACGCCGCACTCGATGCAGGGGGAGACCGGCATGTCGTGGGCGTGAATGACGCGGGTCTCGGCCCCCCGCTTCCCGGCCTCGGCCATAAACGCCGAAAGCAGGAAGCGGGTGTTCCCTTTTTTACGGGGACTTCCTTCCAGTCCGAATACCAGCATGGGCGATGGGTCCTTCCGGTTTGGGGGTCACTTCCGTTGATGGCACCGGGAGCAGAGGGTCGGACCGGAATCCTTCCCTTCCCGCTTGTTCTCCCGGTGACACGCGATGCACTGTTTGTTCATCACCTGCTGCCTTTTGAGGGTTCCCTCGTCCTTCAGCTTCTCAATGGCGCCGGCTTCCTGGGGGAAAAGCGCGTGGCAGGCGTCGCAGTCCGTCAGATTGTCCTGGTGCTGCCGGTGGGGGAACGGGACAGGCCCCCGGGTTCCCCCTTCCATTTCCATCTGCTCAGCCCCCTTGTTTTGTTCGGCAACGGCCAGGGCCGCCGCCAGACTCACTAAAAAAACGATTGTCAGCGACAA
>CAZZBE010000048.1:0-21478 GCA_964652715.1 uncultured Desulfobacteraceae bacterium | reverse complement strand
GAGGAGAGGGGGTGTCGATAATTCAACACTTTATCTATCGGTCGGCTGATCACTTATGGTCCTCCCCCCTTCCCTCGCAGGGAAGGGGGGCCGGGGGGGTTAGGTTCGGGTTAGATTTTCAATAAGGAATCACCGTCAACGCGATCGCCAGAAACGGAAAGAGCGCGAAGAGCATGGTGATGCAGTAGCCGAACATGTCCCGGGCCCGGATGCCGGTGATGCCCAGCAGCGGAATGGCCCAGAAGGGCTGGAACAGGTTGGTCCAGGCGTCGCCCACGGAATAGGCCATGATGGCCTTGCCCGCAGGCACGTCCAGTTCGATGGCCGCCCGCAGCACCGTTTCGCCGGCCACGCTCCATTCCCCGCCGCCCGAGGGAACGAAGAGGTTGACCAGTCCGGCGGTGAGCCAGGAAATGGCCGGAAACGTTCCGGTGGTGGAGATGTTCACCAGCCAGCCCGCCATGATGACGCCGAGCCCGGAAAGGCTGATCATCCCCATGATCCCGGCATAAAAAGGGAATTGCAGGATGATGCCGGCCGAGGATTTCACGGCTTCGTAAAAGTTCTCCAGATAGCTTTTGGGGCTGGTGTAAAGGGCGATGCCGATGAAGAGGAAGCTGAAATTGACGATGTTCAGGTTGAGCCCCTTGCCGTCCACGACGAAATATTTGACGATGTAGATCAATCCCATGAGGGCCAGAATGCCGCCGATGATCTTGCTGTTGTCGATCTTGTCGGCGATGGAGGCCGACCCGGCGGCGTCTTTCCCTTCGGCGCCCGCCGCGGCCTCCTTCACCGCGTCCGGCACATAATGGTCGATGCCCCTGGTCCGCTCTTCGGACTTGGGGGTCAGCAGAAACAGCACGATGCAGGCATAGACCAGGGACAGCACGCTCAACGTCAGACCGTATCCTGAAAAAATGGTGACGCTGGTGGGCACCACGCCGATGAGATCGGCGAAAATATGGCCTTGGGTGGCGGACAACAGCGGCGCCGAGGCGGACAGGCCCCAGTGCCAGGTGAGACCCAGCCCCATGTACCCGGCCGTGCAGAGCACCGGATAATGGACCTTGATGCCCTTGAAATGGGCCTGCCGGGCCGTCTCCCGGGCCATGATGGCGCCGACGATGAGCCCCAGCCCCCAGTTGATCCAGGAAAGGATCATGGCAACCAGCGCCACCATCACCACGGCCTGCTTGCCCGTTTTGGGCATCCGGGCCAACCCCTGGATGAGCTTCTGGGTGAGCCGGTGGTAGGCCAGCACGTACCCGGTCACCAGGATAAAGACCATCTGCATGGCGAAGGTATGCAGGTTCCAGAACCCGCCGTACCAGTGGTCGATCATCTGGATGGGCCCCTGCCCGGCGATGAGGATTCCCATCAGGTAGGCGATGAAGGTGAGGATGATCGCGAACAGGAAGGGATTGGGCATCCACTTCTGGACGTTTTCGGAAATGTCGAACCCGATTTTTTCCAGGAAACTCTCCTTTGCCGCTGGATCGCTCATGACTGCTTCCTCCTTTCAGAATTAAACGGTTGTTTGAAAAAAACGCCCGGTCTGCCGTGCGTCTTCTTATGTGAGGTATCACGAAATTTTTGAGCGCATCAAGGCCAAAAACAAAAAAAAGGGGATACTTGAAAAATCGAACTTCAGGTTTGACTTTTCAAGTTTGATTTGCCATATTTCAGTTCATGGACATGATTGACCGACCCATCGACAAAAAAGAGGTCGAAAACCGCATCCGGGCGTTTCCGGCGACGGCGATTCTTGGACCGCGCCAGTGCGGCAAAACCACACTGGCCAGGGAATTTCCCCACGACCATTATTTTGATCTTGAAAACCCCCGCGACCTCGCGGCGCTTGAAAACCCGCAATTGGCCCTGGAAGACCTTGAGGGGCTGATCGTCATCGATGAAATTCAGCGATTGCCGGAGATATTCCCGTTGATCCGATATTTGGTGGATTCCAGACCGGCCCAGAAATATCTGATCCTCGGCAGCGCCTCCCGCGACCTGATCCGGCAGAGTTCAGAGTCCCTGGCCGGACGGATCGCCTACTTCCATCTCGGCGGATTCAGGCTCCATGACGTGGGCGAAAAAAATTTCAAGCGCCTCTGGCTGAGCGGAGGGCTGCCCCCGGCGTACATTCCGGCATCCCCCGAGCACAGCAGGCTGTGGCTTCAGAATTACATTACGACCTTTCTTGAGCGGGACATCCCGCAACTCGGCATCAACATTCCGGCCCAGACGCTTCGGCGCTTCTGGACCATGACGGCCCATTATCACGGACAGATCGTCAATTACGCGGAACTGGCCCGGTCTTTCGGCATTTCCGACATCACGGTCCGGCGGTACATCGACATTCTCGAAGGCACGTTCATGCTTCGCACACTCCAGCCCTGGCACGTCAACATCGGCAAACGGGTGGTCAAAAAGCCCAAGATCTATCTCCGCGATTCAGGAATTTTTCATGAGTTGATGAGCATCGAATCCCTGGACCAGTTGACCGCACACCCCAAACTGGGCGCTTCATGGGAAGGGTTCGCCCTGGAATGCGCCTGCCGCAGCATCGGGAAGAACGACCGCGAGTTCTTTTTCTGGCATGTCCACGCCGGCTCCGAGCTGGATCTGTTTTGGCAACATGCCGGGAAATCATGGGGCATGGAATTCAAATATGCCGACGCGCCCCGGCTGACAAGAAGCATGAGCATCGTTTCCGAGGATTTGAATCTCGAGCACCTGTGGATTATCTATCCCGGCAAAAGGGCATACCGCCTTTCCGAAAAGACAACGGTGATGCCCATCGCCGATGTCCCGGCGTCTTGGCGATATCCGGAAAGCGCCCCATAAGGCCCCGGGCGGGCCCGCCCGATCCCAACAAGCGGCAAAGCGTGGTTAAGATGGCAGCCGCACCACCATCACCGGTTTGGAACATTTCTGGATGACGCCCATGGCGACGTTGCCCACCACCATTTCCTCCAATTTTCCCCGGCCGTGGGTCCCCATGACCACCAGGTCGTAGGGACCGGCTTCGGCCTCGTCGACGATTCTCTGGACCGGATTTCCCACCTTCACCAGTAAATCGGCGGTGTGCAGGGGGCATCGCGGCAGCTTGTCCCGGATGCGCCGGGTCGTTTCTTCGATGCGTTCCCGGACGGCCCGGACCGCCAGTTGAATGCTCTTGTCGTTATATTCTTCCACTTTTTTGCCCAGCCGCTCCCCCATGTCCAGGCCGGCTTCCGAGGAATATTCCTCCAGAACGTCCGGCACCACATGCAGCACCGTCACCTTGCCGTCGTACCGGCTACCGATGCCGCAGGCGTAGTTGATGGCATGCCTGGCGGTGTCGGACAGATCCGTGGCGTACAGAATATGGCGGAACTCGGGCGGGCCTTCGTCGCAGGCCGGCGGTTCGGGGGGCGCCGGCGATGGCGCGCGCGGTTCGGCGGCCGGTTCCGGGGCGGGGGCTTCCGGCGGACCATACACGCGGTCGGTGAAATTGACGTACCAGGCCGCGGACTGAACCTGAATGATGTAAGCGATGGCGATCACCAGGGCCGCGCTGGAGCCTTCGGGGCCAAAGGCGTTGATGGCGATGGCCAGGGCGATGGAGAGGTTGCGCATCACCGACCCATACACCAGGGCGATGGCGTCGCCCCTGGGCAAAAACAGCCTGCCCACCAGCGTGCTGAGGCCATAGTTGAACGCGTAAATGACCGTCAGGGGGATGAGGATGTACAACAGCATCCGGGGCTCGGCGGCAATGGCCCTGGCCTTCAGCGCCATGGCGATGAAAACGATGCCCACCACCCCCGCGGTGGAAAGGGCCGGAAACCGGGGCGCCCAGGATTCCGAAAAGGTTTTCATCCCATAGCGTTTCACCAGGGCCCTCTGGGTCAAAAACCCCGCCAGCATGGGGATGAACACGATGATCACGATTTGCCGCATGACGGCGATCATGTTGACCTCGATCTCGGCGCCCAGCAGGGACTTAACGTAAAACGGCGTGGCGATGGAGCCGATGGTCAGGCCGACGACGGTCATTTTTACCGCCGCGGCGATGTTGCCGCGGGCGAACCCGGTCCAGGAGATGGTCATCCCGGAGGTGGGCACCAGTCCGGCCAGCAGCAATCCCAGTGCCATATAAGGCTCCCGCCGATCCAAAAACCGCCCCAGCCCCAGCGGCCAGTCCGGGTGCGGCGAAAAAAAGACGATGCCCAGTCCAAAGGCCGCAAAGGGAATGACGCCAAAATTGATTGCCTGGGTCAGTATTTGGGTTCCCATATCCCCGCCCTCGAAGACCTTTTTGATCTTCAGGTTGACCATCATGGGATAGACCATCAAAAAGGTGAAAGGGATGATGAGTCCTTTAAGAAATCCGGCCGGATAAACCAGCCCGAAACCGAAGCCGGCCGCCATCATGGCCGGGATGGCGATGATCAGGTGTTTGTTGATCCATTTGAAGATTGACCACATAGCGTTTTCCTTCCGTTGAACAATGCGCCGTTTGTTATAATTCCGTTCGCCGCGCCTTGACGCTCGGAAAGGCGTTCAGATCCGTGTGCGGCAGGAACAGGGCCGAGGTGAATTCGTCCATGAACCGGGGGTTGCTGGAGAAATCAATGTAGGTCATTTTGTTGCACACTTCGATCGCCTCTTTCCGGAGGTCTTCGGACAACAGGGCCATGTAGGCGCCGGCGGCGGAACTGTTGCCCAGGTATTTGAATTTTGACCGGTCGATGTCCGGCAACAGGCCGATGATCACGGCCTTGTCGATGTTCAGGAATTCGCCGAACCCGCCGGTGATGTAAACCCGGTCCACCATGGAAAAATCGAGGCCGGCCTCGTTGAGCAGCACCGTGAACCCGGCATAGACCGCGCCCTTGCTCCGCATCAGGTTGTCGATGTCCGACTCGGAAAAGACGATGTCGTCGCCCATCTCGGTGGCGTCCGCCCCGGCGACGACATAGACCCATTCGTCGCCGTGTTTCGTCATCCGGGGATGGTCTTCCGGGAGCCGGAACCGGCCGTTGGGGTCGATAACCCCGGTCACGAGCATCTCGGAGATGAGATCGATCATCCCCGAGCCGCAGATGCCCCGGGCCGGCGCCGATTCCACCGTGTTGTAAGACGCGATGCCCGCGGCCGGATCGATGGTCACGTTCTCGATGGCGCCGGGTTCCGCCCGCATGCCCCAGCGGATGCCGCCCCCCTCGAAGGCCGGGCCGGCGGAACACGAGGCGGTCAGAAGCCATTCCTCGTTGCCCAAAACGATCTCGCCGTTGGTGCCGATGTCGATGAACAGGGTCAAAGGGGTTTCCCGGTGGAAACCGGCGTAGAGCAGCCCCGAGACGATGTCGCCCCCCACGTAGGCGGCCGGGCCGGGCATGGCGAAGATCGCGGCCAGGGGATCGGCGACGAGGCCGATCTCCCCGGCCTTGACGATGGGAAACTCCGACACGGTGGGGATGTAGGGCGCCCGCCGGATGTAGCGGGGCTCGATGCCCAAAAGCAGGTGGGCCATGGTGGTGTTGCCGGACAGGACCACGTTGCGGATATGCTCCTTGTCCTCGTTGGCGCCGGCCAGGGCCTCCCGGATGAGGCTGTTGATGGTCGATATGGCCATGACGCTGAGCTTTTTCACCCCGTTTTTCTCGGCGCAGACGATCCGGTTGATGACGTCGTCGCCGCAGGCCGCCTGCCGGTTGTGGCCCGAGGCCGCGGCCAGGACGGCGCCGTCTTCCATGTCCACCAGGTAGACCACGATGGAGGTGGTCCCCACGTCGATGGCGAGCCCTAAACACCGCTCGATCCTGTCCCCCGGCGTCACCCGAACCACTTCGTAGGAGCAGCGCCGGCGGGCGACATGGGCTGTGAGATGGAAGTTGGCGTCGGCGTCGTTGCGCATGGCGGCCGCCAGATCCCGGACCACGGGCAACCCGACGCAGAGCCGGTCGGTGTCCACGCCGGCTTTCCGCAAACCGCGGCTGAGGCGGTCCAGGTCGCTCACCGAATCGTTCAGGTCGGGCGGGGCCAGTTCCAGGGGAATTTGCTGGAGCATGGGCCAGATGCGGGGAACCAGCCCTTTGAGCCGGGCCGTGGCCGCTTCCCCCATGCCCGCGGCCCGGAGCCGCCGGGCCGCGGTTTCCGGCGGAATCCGAACAGATGCATTCCCGCGCGCGACGGTCTGGCAGGCCAAAACATAGCCCTTCTCTTTTTCCCGATCGGTCAGGAGGGGCGACGGCGTCGTCTCCACGTCGCCCGAATCCACGATGAGTTTGCACTTGCCGCAGGAGCCCTTGCCGTTGCAGGAAGCGTTGATCGGCACATCGACGGCCCGGGCCGCATCCAGGAGGGTGGCGCCCGGGTCCACCATAGCCGTTTGTCCGTTCGGGGCGAAGGTCACCTGAATCTGCTCTTTTGCGCGGACTTCGGCTTCCCGTTCTTCGGCGTCCCAGGTCTGCTTCCGTTTCTGCATGAACCAGATGGGACAGGATGTTCGGAATTTGCAGTAGAGGTTGGGGTCGCGGCATTCCAGGCATTCTTCGCACAGGGGGATTTCGTGTTTCATGCACACGAACCGGGCTTCCCGGTCGGGATGGTTGATGCATGTGGCCATGTATCGCTCCTTTTCATTAAGATGGTTGAAGGATTTTTTGGGTTCGTGACGCCAGGATGTCCCGAAGGGCCGCCGCAATGGTTTCGGCCGGGTGCGGCCCTTCCAGCCTCGTGGGTTGAGGTTGACATTTTATTGGAGATATTACAAGATGCGTGCCATGATCACAAACCGGTTCGATCTCTTCGACCCGCCGGACCCTGACTCGCGAGGGGTTGCTTACGCGGCTGGAACAAAGCGGAGGCGGCCCGCCGGCTGGGGGTCGGCCGGACGGCGGTATGGAAGTATATGAAGAAGCGGGGGGGTTCCGTTGAAGCGGCCGGAGACCATTCCTCACATATTCAGATGAGATAACTCAAACACCCCTTTTTCATTCTTCATCGACGCCGCCAGGATCTCCATATGCGCCGCCATCCGCCGCATCCGCATCTGGACCAGCTTCTCTACGATGGCGAAGCATTTTTCAGGGAACCGGGCCCATATCTTCCGGAACCCCTCCCGGGAGACGACGAGCATTTCCGCGTTTTCGGCGGCGCGGCTGGTGAGGGGCCAGGGGAATTCGGCCAGCAGGGCCATGTAGCCGAAGAACTCTCCGGCCGGCAGGGTCTGGAGCGGGGCGGTCTCGCCTTCCTTTTCCATCAGAAGGTCCACGGCGCCCGAGAGGATGAGGTAGGCGCACCGGGAGCGTTCTCCCTGCCGGAAAATCAGGTCTCCCTTTCGGTATCGCCGCCGGTCGGCGGTGTAGGCGTGGAGGCGGACGATCTCGTGGGGGATGTCTTTGAAGATGGGGATTCCCCGGATCGCCTCCAGGTTTTCGGTCAGTTCCGACTTGCAGTCGTCGCCGGCCGCCGCGCGGCCGTTATCCGTGTCCTTCGACGAGGTCATAAAAGGCTCCTTTTTGGGCCATGAGGGATTCGTAGTCGCCGGTCTCCATCACCCGGCCGCCCTTGAGCACCATGATTTGATCGTAGCCGGGCGTCATATCCAGCCGATGGAGCACCGCCGCCACCGTCGTTTTCCCCCGGAGATGGCCTTCAATGTAGGTCTGGATCCGGCGCTGGGAGACGTTGTCGAGACTGGCGGTGGCCTCGTCCATGATGAGAATGGGCGGTTTCTTGAGCAGGGCCCGGGCGATGGCGATTTTCTGCTTCTGGCCGCCCGACAGGCGGTCGCCTTTGCTCCCCACCTGGAAATCGAGGCCGATGCCCATCACCGCGTCCAGCAAATCGGCTTCCTGGAGCAGTTCGATCACCATCTCAGACAGGGCTTGCGTGCCGGTTGCGTCGTCGGACCGGGGAGTTCCGAAGATGATGTTGTCCAGCAGAGGCCGCGAGTGGAGGTAATTCTCCGGACAGTAGATGGCGTATTCGGCGTCGGGCGGCGTTTCGGCCGGGATATTTCCGACCCGGATGAACCGGTCCGAGACCTGGCGGCACCGGTCCATGTCGATGCCGCCTTTTTCGGCCATGAACCGGTGGCGGGCCGTAAGGATGCGGTTTCGGAGCCCGGCGGGGATGGCCGCCATCTTGTGGCGGACCGGCACGTACCGCAGAGCGGGGATCAGCAGGCGGACGGTTTCCGGTTCCCGAAGGCCGTCCATGCCGTAGGTTTCCAGCCGGTTGACGATGCGCTGGTAATCGTCGAGTTCTTCAGCGGCGATGGGGCTGTTGCGGAAGAAGAAGTCGTCCGTTTCCACGTCCTTCAACAGGGAGACCGTCCGGACGGCCAAATCCCGGCCAAGGGCCGCCAGCGGGTCCGTCAGGCCGGTCCGGTCGAGGAAATCGAGGAACTCGCGGTTGTCGGCCGATTCTTCCGGCCGGTAGGCCGGGTCCCGGAGTTCGCCGAAGACGATGTTGCGGAAGATCGACAGCCGGTTCATGAACCCGTTGACATCGTAGAACTCCACCAGATGGTCCCGGCCGTCGGCCACGAGTTTTTGCCGGGCCGCCGTCCGCATCCGGAGAATTTCGCCCATGAGCGGGCCCGGCAGCGGCGTCTCGGCCGGCGTGTTGAGCCCGAGCCGCACAATGTCGTCGGCCAGGCCCACGGTGTGGACCATGTCCCGGATCTCGTCCCGGTCCGGGAGGGACGGCGGCCCGCCGTCTCCCGGCGCCAGGGACCGACAGGCGTAGAGCAGGTTCTCCTTGATGCTGCCGTTGAAGATGAAGGGATGCTGGGCGATAAACCCGACGTTGGACCCCACCTCGGTCTTGGCCAGGTCCTTCAGCTCCCGGCCGTCCAGGCGGATGTGGCCGTTCCGGTACAGGTAAAGCTGCCCCAGGAGCATGGCCAGGGTGCTCTTGCCGCTGCCCGAAAATCCCACCAGGGCCAGATGCCGCCCCGGTTCCAGGTGGAGCGAGATGTCGTCCAAAAGCCGCATCCCCTCTTCCACCGTGTAATCGATCCCCTCCACTTCGATCTCGCCCCGTAGCCTCTCCGGCGAGCCCTCGCCGGTAAGAGCGAACTCCGGCGCCGCATCGAAGGTCTCCATGACCCGGTAATACCGGACCCGGGCGTCCTGAAACTCCTGGTAGTATTCGATCAGTTCCTTCCAGGGCTCGTACACTTTTTCATAAGCCGACAGAAACGCCACCAGGGCGCCCAGGGTGAACTCGCCGTGGATGGCCAGGTAACCGCCGATCAAAAAAAGGATGAACGGCCCCAGGTTCTGGAAAAAATTGTTTACGAACTTGATGCCGTACTTGAAGGCGAAAAGCCGCTTCATCACATCGAAAAGATGCCGGATGGGATGCCCGATTTTCTCCCGCTCCACCCCGAAGCCGGCATTCCCCTGGATCTCGTGGATCCCCGACACCGCCTCGTTGATGATGTCGTTCATGGACCGGGTAACATGAATCCGTTTGACGTTGTACCGGTTGTACCGGTGCTGAAGCATGGGCACGAGGATCAGCTCGAAGGGGTAGACCGACAGGCTGACGAGCCCAAGGAGCGGGTTGAGGTGGATCATGTACCCGGCGAATGCCAGCAGGGTCAGGGCCGATGTGACGGGCACGGCCAGGGCCCCGCCCAGGAACTGGCCCACGAAATTGAGTTCGCTGCTCATGGCCGTGACCACGGTGCCAGGCGCCGTCTTCCGGAAAAACCCCAGGGGCAGGGTCAGGATGTGATCGTACAGACGATGCCGGATCTCCACCAGCACCCGCTGCCCGATGGTTCGCTGAAGGACGTTGGCCCCGTATTTCAGGAGCCCGGCCAAAATCACCGAGGCCAGGTAATACCCGCAGTAGATGAAAAGCAGCTGGACCTTCCCCAGCTCAATGGCCGTATTGACGATCCGGCGCTGCATTTCCAGGGGGAAGACCCGGAAGCCGACGCCCAAGAGAATCAGGCCGAACAGCAGGAGCTGGAGGAGGCGGTATCGGTGGAAGATCCAATGGGAAAGGGGACGTTGAGTAATCATGAGAAGAGGTACAAAGGCACGGAAGAACAGATGCACAAAGTGGAATAAAGGGCCGGCGTTTTGTCCACTCTGTCCACCCCGTCCACCCCGTCCACCGAATCGAACCGAAGGTCAAGGCCCATCATCGATCAGGGTCCGCGGGGGCGGGCCGAGCGGCCCGCCCCGCGGGATGCTTGCGATAAATCGGCGTCATTTGGCCTCGCCGGCTTCCGCCGCCGACCCCAGCGGCAGCTTCTTGAACCGCCCGCCGTGGACGATGGGGTCGCCCTTGTAGCCCAGGGCCGCGAAATCAAGGTAGTCGGTTTGACCGACAAGGTCGGACACGTCCCGGCCCCGGGATTTCATGAACTCGAAATCGGTTCCCATCTCCGCCAGCTTTTTGAAATCCACGTGGCGGTTGTCCTGGTGGCACCGGTTGCAGGTTTTTTCGCCGGTCAGAGAGGGATGGCACTGGGCGCACCCCAGGGCGTTTTCCGCCGGCATGGTCTCGTGGGTGAGCCCCCAGTACATCACCGTCTCCACCCATTTGAACTCGCCGCTGTAGGGCAGCCCCGCGGCTTCCATGCCGTCCTTGAACGCCTTCTGCCAGTCGAGTTCCTTCCAGAACCCGCCGGGGCCGAAGAGGTGGGGGATGATGAGCGTATTGTGGACGGCATCGGCCATCTGGCGGCCGCGCATGGGCTTGAAGGGGTAGATTTTGGCCGTGGGATCCTGGATGTCGCCGGCCGGGTCGGTGATCCGGGTCACCCGGCCCTCGGGGGCGATGGGATCCCCCCAGAGGTATCGTTTCACCTTGCCGTTGTACCAGAGGTATTCCGGCTTGACGCTTTCTTTCCACCGAAACTCGCCCTTCTTCCAGGAGTAGTCGGGCATGCCGTACTTGTCCTTTTTCGGCTTTCGGCTCTTGTCCCCGGCCTTGGACCAGTCCCACCAGGTCTTGGTGGGGCGGCACTTGGAAAAGACCGGGCTGTGGCAGGTCTTGCAGTGGAGGTGTTCGGTGTGCCGGTTCAGGTGGTGGACCAGCAGGTCCCGGCCCCCGCCCTCTTTCTCCACCCGGTTGTGGGGCTGTTCGGAGTGGCAGTCCCCGCAGGACCGGCTCCCTTCGGCCACGGGGACGGAGAGGGACCGGCCGGGGATCTTGTGGTTCCGGGTCTCGTGGCACTCGTGGCACTGGAAATCCATGCCGCCCATGTGGACGTCGCAGTTTCTGGACGGATAATAGAGAATCCCGTTCATGTCGCCGTGCTTCACCGCGTCGCCCCCGCCGCCCTGGAAGTGGCAGTCGCCGCAGGTCTTCCGGCTCGGTTTGCCCACGCTCTCGGCGATGGGCTTCAGGTCGAGCCGCGGGTAGGGCATGCCGGCGCCCTGGGGCCATTTCCGGTACGTCCCGGTGGTGTCGTGGCAGACCAGGCAGTCCATCCGGGTCTTGTCGGTGAAGTCGAACTCGGCGTCCTTCCATCCGTAGCCGGCGTGGCAGCTCGTACACCGGGGCCAGTTGGAGGGGAGGGCCACGCAGAAGTTGTTGATGACGCCCTCGGCCTTGCCCAGGGAAACCTGGTCCTCCTCGCCCACGGTATGGGGGGACGGCCCCCGCCAGCGCCAGTGGGCCGAGGTGAGCATGTCCGCGGCCGCGTCGTCGTGGCACCGGATGCACTCTTTGGTCACGGCGGCGGGATCGGGATTTTCCGGAAGTTCGACCAGGGATTTATGGTCCGGGACCCGCTTTTCGTGGCACCCGGCGCAGTCCACCGGCCCCTGTTTCCGTTCCTCATGACACCCCATGCACTGCTGGTGGTAGGCGGCCTTGAGGCCCACCCGGTCCGGGAGATCGGCGTTAAAGGGCTTCTGGTGGCAGGCGGCGCAGCGGAGAACCGGGGGCTTGCCCCCGGCAGCATCCGTTGTTGCCGCATCGGCCGGCTTGTAGTGGTGGCAGGCGGTGCAGTCCCCCACGTCGGCGGCGTGCTTCCGGTGCATGAACCGCACCGGTCCGTAGAGATCCCCGAAGGGCTCGTCCGGCTTGTTCAGGACGGGGCTTTCGAGCACCATGTAGCTGTGGGCGACGTCGACGATGTCCAGGGCCGCGCCGTCGGTATTTTCGCCGTCCTTCCGGGGGGTCATCCGAACGGTTTCCTTCACGAACTCCGGCACGGTGCGGGCCCGTTCCAGCGCCGCCGCCTGGTCCACCGCCACCCAGGGGCTGCCGTCCTCGAAGGTTTTCGGCGGCGGAGGCGGCGGCTGGGGGACCGCCTTCGTCTCTTTGCCCCCGACAATGGCGGCCAGGGAGATCGTCATGACGGCGATGCAGAGGATGGAAAACAGGATGATGCGTTTCATGAAGACACCTCCTTGGGACGGGCGCTGAGCACCGGCAGAAACGTCACCGCCAGTCGGTAGAGGAAAATGATGCCGGCGATGAGACCGGCGGTGATGGCGATCTCTCCCACGGACGGAAAATAGCTTCCCTGGGCATAGGGCGGATGGTAGCTCACCAGGAAGACGTTGACCCGGTTCAAGGCCACGCCGCCCACGATCAGGGCGCAGGCGGTAAACAGCAGCCGCCGGGACCGCCGGACCGTCGGGGACATGAGCATCAGCCAGGGAACGATCGCGCCGACGACAAGCTCCACCATGAACGACACGCTCTGGGCGTTGACGGCGCCCAAATGGACAAAGGTCCCCCGAACCAGCATATCGCCGATTTTCAGGAGCAGGTAGATGCCCAGAAGCAGGATGGTGATCCGGGTCAGGGGGGTCAGGATTTCCATTTCACTTTCGAGTTTGAGGGAGGTGGTGGCGATGGTGGTTTCAAACACCACCATGGGGTAGCCCACCGCCACCGCCGACAAGAGGAACAGCAGGGGCAGGATCGGGGTGTACCAGAGCGGGTGTACTTTGGCCGGGGCGATGAGCATCAGGGAGCCGAGCCCGGACTGGTGCATGCAGGACAGCACCACGCCCATGATGATGAACACCCACATCACCTTGTTCAACTGTTCGTTGAGCCGTTTCAGCAGCGGAATCTTGTCGCCGAACCGATCGGCCACCACGGGGATGAACTCGATGTAGAGCACATGGAGATAGATGACCACGCACATGGCCACTTCAAAAAGCACGGAATTGGGCTGCCAGAAAACGACGGGTTTCCAGATGGCCCAGGACCGGCCGATGTCGATGAAGAGGCCGATGGAGACGAAGGTGTAGCCCAGCATGGCGGTGAGCAGGGCCGGCCGGGTGACCGCTTCGTAATAATGACGGCCGAAGATATGGGCCAGGGCCGCGGTGGTGAAGCCGCCGGCGGCCAGGGCCACGCCGGTGGCCACGTCGATGCCGATCCACAGGCCCCAGGGATGGGTCTGGGTCAGGTTGGTGACGGATCCCAGGCCGAACAGAAACCGGCCCAGGATGAAAAATCCCGCGACGAGCATCAGCGCCGCGAGCACCAGTACGCCCGGGGTCCAGAACGGGCGGGCCACGGGGGCGGGTTTGGAATGGTGGTGCATTTAAGCCTCCTTCTGGTTCGGGTCGGCGTCTTTTTTCGACGGGTCAAGTTTTATCTGGTCCGGGCTGTACTTTTTCATGGCCCCGAACAGGATGCCGAACAGCGCGATGGGGGCCCACAGAAACGAAAAAATGCTGTGCTGGATGGTTTCCGTCAGGGCCGGGATGACCTTGGTGGGCAGGTTGTAGGAATCCAGCTTCTCGAAGGGTTCCTTGGAAATGTAAAGCCAGGAGGTCCCTCCGACTTCGTGCTCGCCGTACACCCGATGAATATAGTTGAGGGGATCGGCGTCGATGCGCTGGTGGGCGATCCTGAGCAGGTCGCTTCGCTTGCCGAAGGTGATGGCCTCCACCGGGCAGATCGAAGCGCACCCCGGCAGGCCGCCGTCTTCAGAGATTCGCTCGAAGCAGAAAGTACACTTCCGGACCCGGGGGGTCAGGGGATCGTGGAATTCGTAGGCCGGGATCTGGAACGGGCAGGCGATCATGCAGTACCGGCACCCGATGCACCGGGATACATTGTAGATTACGGCGCCGTTTTCCTGTTTCCGCAACGCCCCGGTGATGCAGGCCGAGGCGCAGGCCGGGTCCTGGCAGTGCATGCACTGGACCTTGACGAAGGTCGGCGCCGGCTGATCCCGGTCATCGACGCGGCCGGTGAAATGCCGGTTGACCACGGTAAACGCGCCGTGGCCGGGTCGGCGATCGTCGTCGAAGACCGTCAGATCGTCGAAGGGCCGGTCCGGTTCCGGCAGTTCGTTGACGGCGTTGCAGGCCATCTCGCACTTCCGGCACCCCACGCACCGGCTCACATCCACCAGGCAACCGTAGGGGTCGTCCGGGGCCTTGGACTTCCGGGCCTCGGCCGGCCCCGCCGCGACGGCCGCGGTTCCGGCGGCGGCCCCCAGGGCTTGAAAAAATCGTCTTCTGTTGATCTTCATCGATCCTGCCTCCTGATCTGGGTTTTTCGTTTTTGGATGGATTGTATCAAAAAACGTGCCAGAAACGACATGTTGCCCAAGACCTCCGACAACCAATCCGTATTCCTTATAAATAGCGCCGTATCCGGGCGAGCGGCCGATTCGGAACTTTTGGTGAGACGGCCTCCAGATTACAACTGTATACTGTAAACTTTTAACAGGTGTAATTCCTCCTTTCGACAGCGTCGGCAAGGACCGCTTCGAGGAAAACGGCTTTTGTCGTTTCAGCCGGCGAGCACCGGCGTCAGGGCCATCACCACGGCGATGAACAAAACGGTCATGCCGGCCCCGGCCCGGACGTAGTCGACGACCTTGTAGCCGCCGGGCCGCATGATCATGGCGTTGACCTGGTGGGTGGGCAGGATGAAGGTGTTGGAGGCGCAAACCGCCACCATCAGGGCGGCGATCCGCACATCGGGAAGACCGACCTCAAGCGCCATGTTCATGGCCAGGGGGACCAGGAGCACCGTGGCGCCGACGTTGGAGGCCACCAGGGTAAAAAAGGAGGTCAGGGCGCCGATCAGCAGGAGCAGGGTGAAGGGCGTCAATCCCCCGCCCAGGCCGTCCATCAGGGAGGCCGCCAGGTAATGGGCCGCCCCGGTCTTCTCGAACGCGATTCCCAGGGGGATCAGCCCCCCGAGGAGGAAGACGGTCATCCAGTCCACCGCCTGGTACGCCTCGTCGATGGTGAGCACCCGGCACAGGATCATGCCAAGGGCCCCGGTCAACAGGGCGATGGAAAGGACAACCTTGAACACCAGGGCCAGACACAGGGCGACGGCGAGCCAGCCCACGGCGAGCGCCGCTTTTTCCGGGCGCAGCGACACCGTTTCGATATCGCGGGTGAAGGTCAAATCCGGCTTCTCCTTCAGCAGCGCCATGCGTTCCCACTGCCCGAACAACAGGAGCGCATCCCCGGCCTGAAGCCGGGTCCCGGAGATGTTCTCCAGGATGACCCGGTTCCGCCGGAAAATGGCAAGGGGCGTTACGTGGTATCGTTTCCTGAAATTGTGGGCGCTCAGGGTGGACCCCGCCAATCCGGACCGGGGGGTGACGATGGCTTCGGCGGTTCCGGCCCTGTCCGGCGACAATTCCTCGCTGAACGTCTCCAGGTCCGGATGGAGCCGCCACCCCAGATCACCGGCCAACCGCTCGGCGTTTTCCCGGGTGCAGACCGCCCCCACCCGATTCCCCGGCTCGACGATGTCGTCCCGGTCCGGGGCCACTATCCGGCGCCGCCCCTGCCGCTTGCAGATGCAGACCACGCCGGCGTTGTACCGGGAACGGAGGTTCAGTTCCTCCAATGTCGCGGCCTCAAAGTCGTCGGGAACCTCGAACTCCCGGATGTTGCCCACCCGGGACCCGTAGGTGCACTGCAGCGCCTCGTCCATGAAAACCGGACACTCGACCGTTCCCCGGCACGGCAGCAGCCATCTTCCCAGAAGAAGAAAATAGACGAGCACGCAGATGATCAGCGCCAGGCCGATGGGCGCCACGCTGAACAACCCGTAGGGCTCGAATGTCCGCCCCGCCATTCGCCCCGGATTGCTCGCCCACCAGGATTCCATGAGGTCGTTGAGCAAAATGAGGGGACTCGATCCCACCAGGGTCAGACACCCGCCGATGACGGCGGCATACCCCATGGGGATCAGGATCCGGGAGACCGGCGATCCCAGTTGGCGGCAGATCCGGGTGGTGGCGGGCAGAAAGAGGGCGGCGGCGCCGATGTTCTGCATAAAACCGGAGATCAGGGCCACGGCCCCGGCGATCAGGGTCATCATCCGGCGCTCGCTGGCGCCGGCCAGCCGGATGATGTGGCGGGCCACGTGATGCATCACGCCGGTCTTGTCCATGCCCGCCCCCATGATGATCACCGCGATGATGGAGACCACGGCGTTGGAACTCAATCCGCTGATGGCCTCCCCGGCGTCCACAAGGCCCAAAAGGGGCAGGAGCACCATCATCAGGATGCCCACCACATCCACCCGGACCCATTCGAATATAAACAGAAGGATCGCCAGGCCCAGCACCCCGAACACAAGGATCATTTCCCCCGTCAACATCTCGGCCGCCATCGTCTCCCCCTTTCGACGGATGTGGTATAAAAGGTCAAGGCCGCATCACGATCATTTCGTGCGTGGGAGCGGAAAAACAAGCGTCCGCTTCTTTTTCTTATTCAAATGGCGTGCCAGGTTGGCGGACGGGTTCAATGACGCTTCAGGGGGTCTTTACAGCCCTAAAATCAACCCCTGTACAAAGGAGATTTTAAGGTTTGCGAAGCAACAGTGTTATATGATACTTTTCCCTCTCTCTTCAGTGGAATCAGACCAGATGGGCGATTACATGAACAACTTACAGGTCAAAAAGATTTTCGTTTTCGGTTCTCGGCCACGGTTCGGCGTTTGCCTCCGGAGGCTTGGATGAACGCCCCCCAGCACAAAACCCACACCGGCTTTTTCGCCCGTCACGAGACCTTCTGCCCCCGGTATGGATGGCTCAAAAAAGGATATGACGGGGTGGCGGGGTTCCCGGATGCTGACAGGTCCGACCTGAGGGACGGCGATCCCGGCGTCTTCGACCGGGACGACGCCATTGAAATCCTGGGCGTGGGCAAGAACATGGTCCGGTCCATCCGGTTCTGGTGTCTGGCCTTTAACGTCATCGCGTCCGAAAAAAATCCCGATGCCCCCAAAGTGAGCGGCCCCATGCAACCGGCGCCGCTGGGCAAGGCGCTGTTGCCCGACGATGGGTGGGACCCGTATCTAGAAGATCCCGCCAGCCTGTGGCTGCTCCACTGGCACCTCTTCGTGCCGCCGATCGTGGCGCCGGCGTGGTCCATCGCGGTCAACCAGTCGGCCGCCGGTGGTTTTTCCATGAAGGACCTGTCCCGGAAATTCGGCGAATATACGGCCGACATCCCCGAATTCAGCCGGCTGTCGCCATCCTCTTTCGACAAAGACGCCTCCTGCTTTATCCGCATGTACGCGCCGCCCAAAGACGGGAAAGCCGAGGAGATCGAATGCCCGTTTACCCATTTGGGATTCCTGGTCCCGGCGGAAACCAAAGGCTGTTACCGGTTCCATCCGGGCGAAAAGCCGGACCTGCCCGACGCGGTCTTTCTCGCGGCCTGCTTCGAGTTCGCCCATCACTACGGCGCGGGCGCCAAAAGCCTGGCGTTGAACGCCATCGCTTATGAGTGGAACAGCCCGGGCCGGGTTTTCCAGCTCTCCGAGACCGACATCGGCAACCGGCTGGAGCGCGCCGCCTCCGGAATGGACGGCGTTGTCTTCATCGAATCCTACGGCAACCGGCAGCTCCAGTTCGAGGATGATCCCCTGGACCTTCGGGATGCGGCGCTGGCGGCGTATTACGGCCGGGGATGGCCAAAGTGAGAATACAGGCAAAAAAGCTTCAACGGGTGGAAGAGCGTCTCAGCAAGGCAAAAGGCCCATTCGAAGTATTTGCGTTGTTGTTGAGAGAAGATTCCCCCGGCAAATGGGACGTGTTGGATAGCGCCGCCCTACAGGCGATCCACCAGATCACGAAAGTCGAGCATGGATTCGCTGAAATTTCTGATCGATCCATCTTCGACATGCCCATCAAGCAAGGGTATGTGATCACGTCCCGAAAAGAAGCCCATAACGGGGCAAACATGGCCCCCGGCAATGACGCCATTGGTATCCGACCGGAATAGATTGATCGTTATCAAATGAAACTCTCCGAAATCGTCCACCCTGACGTCCGCATCGCCCGCTCGGTCAACCTGGAACGGGACCTGAACGACCCGGCAACCCTGGATCGCTATCTTTTGACCGGAAAGGGGCTGGAGATCATCCATCGGCTCGCCGCCGGGCTCAACGGTCAAAAGGTCTCCGCTTGGTCCTTGACCGGCCCCTACGGCATGGGGAAATCGGCCTTTGTCCATTTTCTGCTCTCCCTTTGCGGCGATCCCGCCAGCGAATCCAAAACCCGGTCCGCCCGAAACATGCTGGAGCAAAAGGACGCCGCGCTGTCGGCCCAACTGATGGGCGCCATGAAAAAGCAACGGTTCAAGTCCAGGGGGTTTTTCCGGGCGCCCGCCACCGCCGCTTTCGAGCCGGTCAATCGAACCCTCGGTTCGGCCCTGGCCCGGGCCGTCCGGGCGGCCTGTGAAGCCGACCCCGCCGATAAAGCCTTCCGCCAACTGGATGCGGATCTCGCCGATTGTCTTTCCGGCGCCGATATCGATTCCACCCGTTTGACGGCATTGTTCCAGGAAGCCGGCCGGATCAGCCGGTCGCCCCTGGTCGTGGTCATCGACGAGTTCGGCAAGAACCTCGAATACCTGGCCCGGCATCCGGGCCGGGGCGACCTGTTCATTCTTCAGACCCTGGCGGAAACCGAAAACATTTACCTTTGGGTCTGTCTCCACCAGGCGTTCGAGGCCTATGCATCGGGCCTCAGCCGGCTCCAGCGCCAGGAGTGGGGCAAAGTCCAGGGGCGTTTTGAAGACATCTCTTTTGTGGAGCCGCGCGCCCAGATGCTCCATTTCATCGGCGAGACATTGGTTCGGCCGGACCGCGCACGGGATGCGGGCCGCGTTTTTCGGGACTGGGCCGACCATTATCGACGGGAATCCCAACGCTTGAGCGTGACGGAAATCGCCGGAGTCGATGCGGCGCCGGACCGGTTTTTCCCGCTCCACCCCCTGACCGCCGCCCTTCTGCCGGAACTGTGTACCCGTTTCGCCCAGAATGACCGGACGCTGTTCGCCTTTTTGTGCGGCGGCGAACCCCACGCCCTGCCGGCGTTTCTGGAAACCCGGAAACTGAACGGGACGGGCGGCGGCGCACCGACATTCGGGCCGGAGCGGCTCTACGACTATTTTCTCGGCGCCACCCCGTCCATGGCCCTGAACCGGCCCGGGGCCAGCCGATGGCTGGAAATCCACGACATGGTGGACGGCGCCCGCAACCTGCCCGGGCCGCAGCGGGACCTGCTCAAAACCATCGGTCTGCTGAACCTGATCTCCGGGCCGTCCGGCTTCCGGGCCTCCCGGGATCTGTTGCGGTTCGCGGTGTCGCGGCCCGGAGTGGACGCCGACGAGGCCCTGGCGTCGGCCTTGGCGCCGCTGTCGGAAAAGGGGATGCTGATTTACCGGGAATACGCCGATGAGTTCCGGTTGTGGGAGGGGACCGACATCGACATCCCGGCGGCCATCGACCGGCGCAAACCGGCCATCGCCGACCGCCCCCTGGCGGAACTTCTGGAAAAGGCCGCGCCCATGCTGCCGCTGACGGCATCCCGGCACGCTTACCGCACCGGTACGCTGCGCCATTTTCAACGGCGGTGGCGCCACGCGGACGATGTTCCGGAAGCCGTGGCGGCCTTTGAAGCCGAAGACGCCGACGGCCTGCTGCTGTATGTCTTCGGCAACGATACGCCCGCCAACGGGTTTCCGGACCGGACATCCGACGGCCGCCCCGTGCTAATCGCCTTCGCCCGGGAAGAAGACCGGCTCCGGGAGCGGGCACTGGAAGCCGCGGCCGCCGCCGCCATCCTGACCGACGCGCCGGAACTGGCGCGGGACGGGGTCGCCCGGCGGGAGGCCCGGTTCAGAGTCGGGGCCTCCGAGGCGCAATTGAATCGGTTTCTGGCGGATTTGTACACGCCGGGCAATCCCGACGTGGTCTGGCAAAGCGGAGAACGGCGGCATGACCTGATGTCCATGCGGGACTTGTCGGGCCTGCTCTCCCGCCTGTGCGACGAGACGTACCACGGCTGCCCGGTCATCCGAAACGAATTGATCAACCGGTCGCGGTTGTCCTCGGCCGCGGCCCGGGCCCAGCGGGAACTCATCCAGGCCATGCTCAACGGCGAAACCCGGGAGAAGCTGGGCCTGAGCGGAACGGGTCCGGAAGTGGCCATTTACCGGACCATGCTGGCGGCCGAGGGCCTCCATCGATACGACGGCGCCATGGAGTGGCGGTTTTTCCCGCCGGCGCCGGGGTCCCATTTCCATGCGGCGTGGCGGGCCATCGATGCCGCGGTGGACCGGACCGGGGATGCGCTGTTGTCCATGCCGGGGTTGATCGCCATGCTCCGGAAGCCGCCCTTCGGCATGAAGGACGGGCCGATCCCCGTTTTGATCTGCCTGTATTTGCTGGTCCGCTCCGACGACACGGCGCTGTACCAGGAGGGGGCGTTCATCCCGTATCTGACGCCGGAAGACCTGGAGTTGATGGTCAAGCGGCCGGAATATTTCGGAATCCGCAAATTCTCGCCCCTGGGCGTCCAGGGGAAGGTCTTCCGGGTGTACCAGGAGTTGTTGAACAGCAGCCCGGTCCAGGAGGATCGCCAACCGCGCAACGCCACCATGGTCGCCATCGTCGGCCCGCTGGTCCAGTTCGCGGACCGGCTGCCGGCCTACGTTAAAGAGACCCGATCCATCAGCCGGGAGGCCCGGAACCTGCTCCAGGCATTACTGAATTCGAAAGACCCCATTGCGTTGCTGTTCAGGGATCTGCCCAGGGCGGTCGGGGTGTCGGACTTCGGCGACGCACCGGATGTTTCCGGGGACGCCGTCAAGGAATTTCAAACGCGGTTCCGCAACGCGGTGGGGGAGCTGGCCCAGGCCTTCGAACGCCTGGTGGATCGCATCCGGATGGTTTTGCAGGAAACCTTCGGGAGTCGGGCCGATCTCAAGGCGTTTCGGGAAGATATGAAGGAGCGGGCCGCGCCCCTGGTGGATCGGTGTTCCGACAAGCGCTTGAAGCCGCTGGTGTCGGCGCTGGCGCGAAACCGGGGAACGGACGGCGAATGGGTGACGGCCATCGGAACCATCGTCAGTCAGCGGCCGGCGGCATCCTGGCGGGATGCGGACCTGAACGGATTTTCCACCCGCATGCACGATCTCGCCCGGCGGTTTCTGGCCCTGGAGCGACTGGCGGCCGAAGAGCGGCGGCGGTTGCCCGAAGGCGGCGA
>CAZZBE010000047.1:15968-21615 GCA_964652715.1 uncultured Desulfobacteraceae bacterium | reverse complement strand
TAAAAACAGGGGATAAAAACAGGGCGTAAAAGCGGCCCACGGCCCGAGATACGAGACGAGAGCGGATAACCGACCATGAAACTGTACGAATTGACCCTGCACGAGGCCCACGGGCGGTTGAAAACGGGGGACATCTCCTCGCGGGAACTGACCGAGGCCGTCCTTGACCGGATCGGGAACCTGGACGGCGATATCGGCGCCTATATCACCGTGGACAGAGCAGGCGCCCTGGCGGCGGCCGATGCGGCCGATGCCCGCATCGCTTCCGGGGACGTCGCCCCCCTCACCGGAATTCCCGTCGCCGTCAAGGACCTGATATGCACAGAGGGCCTCAAGACCACCTGCGCGTCGAAGATCCTGGAAGATTTCGTCCCGCCCTACGATGCGGCCGTGGTCGAAAAGTTGAAGGCCCAGGGCGCCGTGATCGTGGGCAAGACCAACATGGATGAATTCGCCATGGGCTCTTCCACCGAGCACTCCGCCTTCGGCCCGACCCGGAACCCCTGGGACCGGTCCCGGATTCCCGGCGGGTCCAGCGGCGGGTCCGCCGCGGCGGTGGCGGCCGATATGTGCATCGCCGCCCTGGGCTCCGACACGGGCGGGTCCATCCGTCAGCCCGCCTCCCACTGCGGCGTGGCGGGACTGAAGCCCACCTATGGCCGGGTCTCCCGGTACGGGCTGACGGCCTTTGCCTCGTCCCTGGATCAGATCGGCCCCATCGCCAAGGACGTCCGGGACTGCGCCCTGATGATGAACGCCATCGCCGGCCACGATCCCAGGGATTCCACATCCGTGCCCCGGAACGCGCCCGATTGCACCGCCGCCCTGAAAGAGGACCTCGCGGGGCTTCGGGTCGGCATTCCCAAGGAGTATGTCGCGCAGGAAGGGCTCCACCCCGACGTATCCAAAGCCGTCGAATCAGCCGTTGCAACCATCGAGAGTCTGGGCGCCGAAGCGGTAACGGTCTCGCTCCCGCACGCCCGTTACGTGGTGGCCGCCTACTACGTCATCGCCCCCTCCGAGGCCAGTTCCAATCTGGCCCGCTACGACGGGGTCAAATACGGTTTCCGGAATACGAGCGGAGACGACCTCCTGGCCATGTACCGGAACACCCGCTCCGAAGGATTCGGTCCGGAGGTGCAGCGACGGATCATTATCGGCGCCTATTGTTTATCGGCCGGCTATTACGAGGCCTACTACGGCAAAGCCTCCCAGGTCCGGACCCGGATCCGGGAGGATTTCGAAAACGCCCTGGAGACCTGCGACGCCATCCTGTCGCCGGTGGCCCCCACGCCGGCCTTTCCCATCGGCGAAAAGGTGGACGATCCTTTGACCATGTACCTGTCGGACATCTTCACCCTGTCGGCCAACCTGGCGGGGATCCCCGGCATGTCCGTACCCTGCGGATTTTCCGGCGAGGGTTTGCCCATCGGTCTCCAGATCATGGGGCGTCATTTCGACGAAGAGACCCTGCTGCGGGTGGCCTACGCGTTCCAATGCGCCACCGATTTCCATACGTCCAGGCCAATTCTGTAAAGGAGGACCCAATGGCCACCATCCAACCCAAAGGCGAAGACCTTCGGAAGGCCGTCCAGTGGATATCCGAACAACAGCGAGACGGAACCGACAAACCCCTGGGCCGGCTCATCGAAGAGGCCTGCGCCAAATTCAGCCTGTCTCCCAGGGACGCCGAGTTCCTGAGCCGGCAAATGGCCCGGAAGAACGAGTAGGACCGGTCCGGATGCGCCCATGATCCGCATTCTCCCCGAGGTATTGTCCAACCAGATCGCCGCCGGCGAGGTGGTGGAGCGCCCCGCGTCCGTGGTCAAGGAACTGGTGGAAAACGCGCTGGATGCGGGCGGCAAACGGATCATCGTCGAAATCGAAAAGGGCGGCCGGTCCCTCATCCAGGTCTCGGACAACGGTGAGGGGATGGGCCACGACGACGCCCTACTGGCCATCGAGCGGTACGCCACCAGCAAGATCGCCGACAAAGACGATCTTTTTTCCATCCGGACCCTGGGGTTCCGCGGCGAGGCCCTCCCCAGCATCGCGGCGGTCTCCAGCTTCGTCCTGGAGACCCGGAACGGCCGGGAGCCGGAGGGAACCCGCATTGAAATCACGGGCGGAAGGCTGAAAAACGTCTCCCGGATCGGGGCCCCCCAGGGAACGCTGGCGGCCGTCAAAGGGCTTTTTTTCAACACGCCGGCCCGCCGCAAATTCCTCAAAACCGTCAACACCGAAATGGGCCACATCGCCGATACCGTGGCCAGCATCGCCCTGGGATGGCCCGATGTCGGGTTCCGCCTGAACCACAACGGCAAGACGGTGAAGCACTGGACTCCGGCGACGGATCCCGCCCTCCGGGCGGCCGACGTCCTGGGCCGGGAGGCCGGAACCGACCTGTACCCCGTTTCCATGGAAAACGGACCCGTCTCCCTCGCCGGCTGGATCGCTTCGCCCCGAATGACCCGGTCCACCTCCCGATCCATCTACATCTACGTCAACGGCCGGTACGTGCGGGACCGCCTCGTCCAGCACGCCCTGTTCTCCGGATACGCCGGCCGGCTCATGAAAGGCCAGTTCCCCATGGGCGCGCTTTTTCTCCGGGTCGCGCCGGACACGGTGGACGTCAATGTTCACCCGGCCAAAGCCGAAGTCCGGTTCGTGGACGGCAACCGGGTCCACGACCTCGTGGCCGCCGCCGTCCGCCGCACCCTGGAGGAAATGGATCGCCCCCGCCCGGCGGCCGTCGCCAAGCCCGACCCGCCCAAAGAAACACCGGCAAGCGAATCGTCTACTCAAACCGACCCGCCCCCCACCGAAAGCCGGGTGGCGGAAACCTCCCACCGGTTCCCCGAATCGCCAGACCGCGACTCGGAACCCGCCACCCGCCGCCCGCCACTCGCAACGCCTGACCCGCCACCCGCCGCTCGCTCCCGCCCCAAAGAACAGCCCCCCCTCTGGGAGGAAAAGGGCTTCGGCAGCCTCCGGCCCGTCGGCCAGGTTCTCGCCACCTACATCGTCTGCGAGTCGGAGGAGGGGATCGTCCTGGTGGATCAGCACGCGGCCCACGAGCGGGTGCTTTTTGAAACCTTGCGAAAGGGCGGGTCCGGGTCCCAGGCTCTGCTGGTTCCCGAGACGGTGGAGCTGAGCTATACCGAAGCCGATCTCCTGGAAGGACTGATCCCGTCCCTTGAAAAGATGGGGCTGGAGATCGAGCCCTTCGGCGGGCAGACCTTCGTGGTCCGGTCGGTTCCGGCCATGCTCCGGAACCGGGACGTTCGGCCGTTGATCCGGGGGATCGTGGAGGAGATGGCGGAGATGGGGCAGACGCTCGGGTCCGAAGAAGGGCTCCGGAAGGCCCTGGACGCGTCGATATCGGTGATGGCCTGTCACGGCGCCATCCGGGCCCACCAGACCCTGTCGGACAAACAGATGCAGGGGCTGATGGAGCAGCTGGAGCGGTGCGAGAATCCCTCTCACTGCCCCCACGGCCGGCCCACCTGGATCCGGTGGTCCAGGCAATTCCTCGAAAAATCCTTCCATCGGATCGTCTGACGACCTATGCTGCGGGAACTGACCATTCGCAATTTCGCCATCATCGACGATCTCACCATCGGGTTCCAGCCCGGACTCACCATCCTGAGCGGCGAGACCGGCGCCGGCAAGTCGATCGTCATCAACGCCGTCAACCTGCTTCTGGGCAGCCGGGCCTCGGACCGGCTGGTCCGGACCGGGGCCGACAGCGCCGAACTGGAGGCCCTTTTCGAGGTCCCGCCCGAAAGCCCCGTGGCCCGGCTCATGACAAAGAACGAATTCGACCCCGGGGAAGGGCTCATGATCCGCCGGATCATCTCCGCCGGCGGACGCAACCGGGTCTACATCAACAGCCGGCTGGCCACCATGAAGCTGCTCAACGACCTGACCGGCAACCTGGCCAGCATCTCGGGCCAGCACGCCCACCAGGGGCTCCTCAACGAAGAAGGCCACCTCGACATTCTCGACCAGTTCGGCGGCCTCATGCCGCTCCGGGAAAAGGTCCGGAACCGCCATGGCGGGATTCTTCCCCTTTTGGAAAAACTGAAGGCCCTCCGATCGAAAAAGGACCGGCAGTCCGAGCAGATCGACCTGTTGCGGTTTCAGCGCGAGGAGATCCAGGCGGCGGCCGTCGAACCGGGGGAGGACGAGGCCCTGGAGGGAGAGCGGCGGATCCTCAAAAACGCCGAGACCCTCTACCGGATCGTCTACGAAGGGGTCGAGGCCCTCTACAACGCCGAAGACGCCGTGGCGGCGCGCCTGTCCGAGGCGGCCCGGGGGCTGGAAAAGGCCTGCGAGATCGATCCGGGGTTGACGGACCGGACCCGGTCGGTTGCCGACGCCGCCTTCCAGATCGAGGACATCGCGGAAGGGCTCCGGAGCTATCTCCAGACGGTCCGCATCGACGAGGGGAGATTGGAGGAGATCGAAAGCCGCCTCGACGCCCTCCAGAAATTGAAGCGGAAGTACGGCGGCTCCCTGGCGGATGTCCTGGCCAAACTGGCGTCCATCGAAGCCGAACTGTCGTCCATCGAGAACATCGACGAGGAAATAGCCGGGACCGAGGCGACTTTAGCCGAGCGCCACCGGGATCTGGCGGCCCTGGCCGAAGACCTGTCGGTCAAACGGAAAGAGACGGCCCGGACCCTGGCGGAAAAGGTGGAGGCGGAGCTGGACACCCTCAAGATGGCCGACACCCGCTTCGAGGTGGTGGTGGAACCGCTGCCGGCGGGAGAAGGGGCCGACCCCTGGCTGACGACGGGGGCGGCGGCCATCGGGCCCGCGGGCGCCGACCGGGCCCGGTTCATGATCGCTCCCAACGTGGGCGAAGCCCTCAAGCCCCTGTCGGCCATCGCCTCGGGCGGGGAACTTTCCCGGGTGGTGCTGGCCCTGAAGGCGATCCTGGCCCAGACCGAATCGGTGGAGACCGTCATCTTCGACGAGGTGGACGCCGGGGTGGGCGGCGGCGTGGCCGAAGTGGTGGGCCGGAAGCTGGCCTCCCTGGCCGATTTCCACCAGATCGTCTGCATCACCCACCTGCCCCAGATCGCCAAATTCGCCGGCCGCCATTTCCGCATCAGCAAGGGCGTGGAGGGGGGCCGCACCCGCACCACCATCGTCCCGTTGGACGAGGCCGAGCGGGTTCAGGAGATCGCCCGGATGCTGGGCGGCGTCGAGGTCACCCAAACCACTCTGGATCACGCCCGGGAGATGCTCCAGGGGGCGTGACGATTGCGGCCTTGTGTGGCCTGTGGTACAGTCCGGCCCGAGTGATTTATAATATGTAAACCCCACAACGGAGAAGAGCGGTGCAGGCACACGCGACATTAGACCTCTCGAATAAAGTGGTGTTCGTTTATAAAGCCAACAGCGACAACGACATCGCCCTGGAAAACCCCCGGACGGTGATGCTCAACGACCGGTATTTCCTGGTGGGCGACGTCCCGGACGGCGGATCCTCCAATAACTGGCTCGCCGGATTGACCACCTACGTGGCCTGGGATCAGATCGAGGAGTTCGTGGTTTTTGATTCGCTGGATGATTATTTTGAACGGCTCTCCATGGCCTGGACCGACCGGCAGTTGCACTGAGGGAAGACAGAGGACGG
>CAZZBE010000047.1:0-15868 GCA_964652715.1 uncultured Desulfobacteraceae bacterium | reverse complement strand
GGCCTGGACCGACCGGCAGTTGCACTGAGGGAAGACAGAGGACGGAGGACAGAGGGCAGAGGACAGAAGACAGAGGGCGGTATGCCGGACCTCAACCGAATCGGTGAATATTGTTATGAACCGCCCCGGAGCGGGAACATGCGGGCGCCGGGCCGGAAGGCGGCCCGGCTGAGGTCCATGGCGTGTTGAAAGGATAGCGATATTGGATACAATGCAGGCGGTGATGCTCGGCATCATCCAGGGGCTGACGGAATTTCTGCCCATCAGCAGTTCGGGCCATCTGGTGCTCTTTCAGCGGCTCTTCGGCATAACGGAACCGGCGCTCTTTTTCAACGTCAGCGTCCATGTGGGGACCCTTTTCGCGGTGATTCTTTTTTTCCGGAAAGAATTGAGCAACATCATCGGCGCCTTTGTCGGGGGGGCGTCCCGGATTGCCCGGAAACAGGCCGACTTCCGCGAGGTGCTGGTTGAAGACGATGTCCGGATGGGGCTGCTTATCGTCCTGGGGTCGGTTCCCACCGCGATCATCGGTCTGTTGTTCAACGAGGCGGCGGATCTGCTGTTTTCCTCGGTGGCCATCGTCGGCTGGATGCTCCTCGTCACCGGGACTTTTTTGTGGATCACCCGATGGGTCGGCAAAGAAGGCGAAGGGATGGAGGGGTTGGCCCCCCGGAACGGGCTCATCATCGGCGCGGTCCAGGGGTTGGCCATTCTGCCCGGCATCTCGCGGGCCGGCGCCACCATCGCGGCGGGACTTTTTTTAGGGTTGAACCGGGAGACGGCGGCCCGGTATTCCTTTCTGCTTTCCATTCCGGCCATCCTGGGCGCTGAAATGCTGGCCCTGAGGGATGTCGCCTCCGAGACCGCCGGAGTGAACCTGACGACCCTCGCGGGCGCCGTCGCCGCGGCCATCACCGGCTATTGCGCCCTGGTGTTTCTGCTGTTCGTGATCCGGAAAGGGCGGCTCCATATGTTCGCGCCGTATTGCTGGCTGGTGGGGGCGGGGGCGTTGATCCTGGGGACGTGAATGGACTTTGATTAACTGAAACCTAACCCCCCCGACCCCCCTTCCCTAAGAGGGAAGGGGAGATCTTTGCTCCCCCTCTCCTTTCAGGGGAGGGGGTCGGGGGGAGGGGTAAGGAGACCTATGAATCCACAAATATTCAGAGAATACGACATCCGGGGCGTGGCCGGCGTCGACATGGACGCCGATGATGTGGAGGCCATTGGAAAAGCGGTGGGGACCTACCTGCTGGAGAGGGGCGGTTCGACGGCGTCGGTGGGGCGGGACTGCCGGGTGACGTCGGACGACTACGCCGATCGGGTAGCTCGGGGCTTGCGGTCCGCCGGGTGCGACGTGATCGACATCGGCGTCTGCACCACGCCGATTTTTTATTTTTCGATCCATCATTTGAAAACCGACGGGGGCGTGATGGTGACGGCCAGCCATAATCCCAAGGAATACAACGGATTCAAACTGTGCCACGGGCTTGACTCCATCCACGGGGAACAGATCCAGGCCATCCGGCGGATCATCGAAACCGGGGCCTTCCGGAGAGGAGACGGCGGCTTTGCGGCCGACGACGGCGTGATCCCGGCCTACCGGCGCTACCTGGTGGAGAACATCCGGCCGGTCTCCGGCCTGCGGGTCGGGGTGGACGCCGGCAACGGCACGGCCGGCCCGACGGCGGTTCCCATCCTGCGGGATCTGGGGTGCGAGGTGGCCGACCTCTACTGCGACATGGACGGGACCTTTCCCAACCATGAGGCCGATCCCACGGTCCGGGCGAACATGGAAGACCTTATCGGGCTGGTCAAGGCCAACGAGCTGGACCTGGGCATCGGGTTCGACGGCGACGGAGACCGGATCGGGGTCATTGATGAAAAGGGGAACAGCATCTACGGCGACCAGTTGATGATCCTTTTCTCCAGGGAGATCCTTTCCCGGAAGCCGGGGGCCGCCTTCATCTCAGAGGTCAAATGCTCCAAGGTCATGTATGACGACATCGAGCGCCGCGGCGGCCGGGCCATCATGTGGAAGACCGGCCATTCCCTGATCAAAAAGAAGATGAAGGAGGAAGGGGCGGCCCTGGCCGGCGAGATGAGCGGCCACCTGTTCTTCGCCGACCGGTATCTGGGCTACGACGACGCCACCTATGCGGCGTGCCGGCTGGTGGAACTGCTGTCGGAGTCGGGCAAAACCATCTCGGAACTTTTGTCCGACGTGCCCGAGACCGTCTCGACGCCGGAGATCCGCGTGGATTGCCCCGACGACCAGAAATTCGAGGTAGTGAAGCGCGCCACCGAATACTTCCGCGAGCGCTACGACATCATCGACATCGACGGGGTCCGCATCCTGTTCGACGACGGATGGGGCCTGGTCCGGGCCTCCAACACCCAGCCGGTGCTGGTGCTCCGGTTCGAGGCCATGACCGGGGAACGCCTGGCGGAGATGCGGGAGATGGTGGAGGGGAAGGTGAGGGAGATTCGGGAGGGGTTGTGATTGGATGGCTTGGTATGATGTGAAGAAGTAAAAGGTGTGACATCATGAAAATGAGGAATAAAGAATCCAGCGCCCTCCAGGCAGCTTCCGATATTTTAAAATCATCTTTCCCTGTCAAAGATGTCATCCTGTTTGGTTCGAAGGCGAGGGGAGACGATGATTTTGAATCGGATGTTGATATGCTTGTATTAACGACATCGGCTGTAACATATCCTCTGCGCAGGGACATCGTGGATGCGCTGTTTGAAATAGAGCAACGATTCGACGTTGCTTTGAGCCCGCTGATCGTCTCGGTTAAAGATTGGGAAGGAGGTCTTTTTTCGGCTCTTCCGATTCATGAGGCGGTGAGTGAAGACGGTACCGCCCTATGAAAGAGGGGACCGCCCAAAGAGACATCAACGGATGCTGAATTTCTCATCCACCTTCCTCAACACGAAAACGGATCCCTCAAATACTCCGCATCCGCCTCCGGCGGCTGCTTGATCAGCAGAAAGCTGGCGTCGGTGCGGGTCAGGATCTGCATGGTCATGCTTCCCATCATCCGGCGGTAGACGTCGTGGCGGAGGCTGGCGCCCATGACGATGACGGCGTCCTCCCCCGCTTCTTCCAGAATGACGTCCCTTGGCGATCCCCCTTTTTTGTGCAGAATCTCCCCGCCTTTTCCGCAATTGTTCAGCCACTCCCGTGCGTGGGCCATCAGGTCCCTGGCGTCGGCCGCCGCTTTTTCGTCCAGATCCGGCTTTTCCACCCAGATCAGCGCCATCTCTCCCTCCAGGGCCGGGATGAGATGACGAAGAAGGGGGAAGATCCGCCGGGAGGCGGCGGACCCGTCGGCGCAGATCAGCACCCGGCTGTCGATGTTGCCGCCCCGGACCACCAGCAGGGATGTGTCCAGATCCAGGGCCAGCTTCCGGGCCGGGTCCCCCAGCATCAGCTTGGGGAGTAGACGCCGGCGCGGCGGGGAGATGACCACCAGGTCGTAGCCATGCTCCGCCACTTGGAGGTTGAGGGCTTCCACGAAATGGCCGAAACATTCATAGAAGTTGATGGGCTCGCCGGCGACCGTTTGGCCGAAAAACAGGTAGCCGTAGCGCGCTTCGTGGATTTCAATTGCCGGCTGGTTCAGGGCGAACCCCTCCGACGCCAGCGTCCGCGCGGCATCGACCAGCACCTGAATGCCCGGCGTCAGATTCACCCCTTCGCCGAGGGCGATGGATTCGGTCAGAGGCGGCGGCTCCTCGGTGGCCGGGGTCCCGGACCGGGTGGTGATCACCGCCAGCCGGGCGGAGAGGCGGACCGAAAGGGCCGCGGCGAATCGCAGGGCCGCCAGGGAGTTCTCTTTTCCGTCGGTGTAGGCTAGAATCTTCATTGTGTATTATCCTTTCGGTCGATCGGTGAAGGCTGGCGCTGCGTCCCTTCAAGAGGTGGCGAGCAGGCAGATCCGGGGCCGGACCCCTTCTCCGAAAATTTCCCAGTTGCCGTTTTTCAGCTCCGGGCATTCCGTGAAGACGCTTTCTTCGCAGGCGGCGCAGATGGCGGGGCAGAAGTTCTCCCGTATGGCCTGGCGGATGGCCGAGCCGGTGGCGGTGCGGACATGGGGTTCCCCCATTTCCCGCAGCAGCCCCGAGTTCTTGATCACCTCGAAAACCCGGCTGTTGACGCCGGAGAAGAAAATGCCGCCCCCCCGGTCCCTGAGCTGTTCCAGGACGATTTCAAGCAGATGGACCCCGCTGGCGTCCAGGACGTTGACCTGGTGCATCCGGAGCAGGAGGTTGGACGTGCGGGGATGCTGGCGGAGCCGGCGCTGGAGGTCCTCCAGAACGAAGGCCGACGACCCGAAGAAGATCGATCCCTCAATGCGGATGATGTCCATCTGGCAGCAGGTTTTGCCCCGGACCGTTCCCACCATCTTCCCTGTCTCCAGGTCCGGCACGGTGGAATAGATCCGGGGATGGGAGGTCTTGGCCAGGTGAAGGCCGATGGAGAGCAGCACGCCCACGTAGATGGCGAATTCGATGTTGAGGAGCAGGGTGGAGGCGAAGGTGATGACCAGGACCGCGGCGTCGCTGCGGGTGGCCCGGATCGTCCGTTTGATGTCCTCTTTCCGGACCATGGTGTAGGCCGCCACCATGAGGACCCCGGCCAGGGAGGCCAGGGGCAGCAGGGCCGCCAGGGGCGCGATGAGCAGGAGGGTGGCGGCCACGGCGACGGCGGAGATCACGGCGCTCATGGGGGTCTTGGCCCCGGACCGGAAGTTGACGGCGGAGCGGGTGAAGGATCCGCTGCCGGGATAGCCGCTGAAAAACCCGGCCGCGATGTTGGAAAGGCCCTGGCCGATGAACTCCTGGTTGATGTTGAGCCGCTGGTGGGTCTGCCCGGAGATGGCCTTGGCGATGGAAACCGCCTCCATCAGGCCCAGGATGGCGATGGCCATGGCCCCGAAGAGCAGTTCGCCGACCCGGGCCGATTCGGAGATCCAGGGGAACTGGAAAGGCGGCAGGCTCCGGGGGATCGCGCCCACGGTCTTGACCCCCCGCTCGTCCAGGTTGAAAAGGAAAACCAAAAGCGCCGCAACGATCATGGCGATGAGCGTTCCCGGCCATTTGGGCCGGAACCGCTGGGTGAGCAGGATGACCGCGATGGTCGTCCCCCCCAGGAGGAACGTCGGCAAATGGACCTCGGGCAGTTTGGCGAGGATCCGAACGAGATACTCCAGGAAAATGTGGCTTTTTTCAACGGACAATCCCAGCAGCCCCGGAATTTGCTTGAACCCGATAAGGACGGCGGCGCCCGCCGTGAACCCCAGGATGACCGAATGGGAGACGTAGTTGAGCAGGGCCCCCAGCCGGGCCGCGCCCATGGCGATCTGGATGATTCCCACCATGATGGCCAGGATGAAGGCCAGGGCCAGATAGGCCCCCGAGTTGGGTTCGGCCATGGGCAGGAGCGTGCTGAAAACCACCAGGGAGACCGCCGTGGTGGGGCCGGTGATGAGATGGGCCGAACTCCCCCACAAGGCCCCGGCGATGGTGGGGACGATGCTGGCGTACAAGCCGTATTGAACCGGCAGCCCGGCGATGAGGGCGTAGGCCATGGACTGGGGCACCGCCACCACGGCCACGGTCAGGCCGGCGACGATGTCGGCCTTCAGGTACCGCCGGCCGTAGTTGCGGAGCCAGGCGAAAAAGGGGAGGAAGGTGCTGACTTCGACATGCACGTCGGGTGTTCCTTTTGCTTTTTGGTTTCAGCTGTAAAAAACTGTCGATCTTCGGTTTGCCCCTGTGGACGATGTGGACACGCCGAAGATCGATGCTGAAAAGGGGCCTTTGAAACGATGGGGTTAATCTATCGAGCCCTGTGGCGGCGTGTCAAATGAAAAAGAGCCGCGGTTTCCTTTCAGCCGGACGTCCACTCTGTCCACAAAGTCCACCCTGTCCACTTCGTCCATCTTCTCAGCAAAACGATTCGATACCTGAAAAATCACCCCTGTCACCGATTGCCGTTTGCCCTTCCCCCCGAAAATTGGTAAAAACCCCCCATGAACACGGGCAAAAACACTCCCGGGCCGACGGCGGAACTCAACGGCCAGATCGAGCGCATCACCTACGCCAACGAGGAGAACGGGTTCACCATCGCCCGGGTCAAGGCCCGTGGCCACCGGGACCTGGTGACGGTGGTGGGCAACCTCATGGCGCCCATGCCCGGAGAGATTCTCCGGATGAAAGGGTGGTGGGCCAACCATCCCAAATACGGCGAGCAGTTCAAGGTCCATTCATACCACAGCGCGGTTCCGGCCAACGTCTACGGCATAAAAAAATACCTCGGCTCGGGTCTCATCAAAGGGGTGGGGCCCCGGATCGCCGAACGGATCGTCGATGCTTTCGGCAAGGACACCCTGGATGTCATCGAAGAGCGGATCGACGACCTTCACAAGGTGGAGGGCATCGGCAAAAAGCGGGTGGCCATGATCCGGAAGGCCTGGGAAGATCAGAAGGAGATCCGGGAGGTGATGCTCTTTCTCCAGTCCCACGGGGTCAGCTCCGGCTACGCCGCCAAGATCTTCAAGCAGTACGGCGCCGAGGCCATCGCCGTGGTCCGGGAGAACCCTTACCGGCTGGCCATGGACATCTTCGGCATCGGCTTCCTCACCGCCGACCGGATCGCCGGGAAACTCGGGTTCGCCAGGGATTCCCCGGTGCGGGCCCAGGCCGGGGTTCTGTACGTGCTCCACGGGCTGGCCGACGAGGGGCATGTCTACTACCCCTACGAACCCCTCATCGACCGGTCCCGGGAAATCCTCGACGTGGGGCGGGAGGTCGTCGTCGACGCCCTGGCCGCCGCGGCCCTTGAAAAAGGAATCGTCATCGAAGACCTCAACGAGGATCTGGAGGATTTTCAGGAGAATTACAAGGCCGTCTATCTGGCCAAATACTATTACTGCGAAAAAGGGGTCGCCAACCGGCTCAAGATCCTGACCCAGGTTCCCAAAACGATCCGCCCGGTGGATCCGGACAAGGCCCTGGGCTGGGTCCAGGATCAGCTGGCGATACAACTGGCCCCCAGGCAGGCCGACGCGGTCCGCACGGCCCTTGTCAGCAAAGTGCTGGTCATCACCGGCGGGCCGGGCACGGGCAAGACCACCCTCATCAACGCCATCCTCAAGATCTTCGCCACCCTGGGCGTGCAGATGCTCCTGGCCGCCCCCACGGGCCGGGCCGCCAAGCGGATGAGCGAGACCACGGGCCGGGAGGCCAAAACCATCCACCGCCTTCTGGCCTTCAGCCCCAAGTCGAACCGGTTCCAGAAAAACTTCGACGACCCCCTGGAGTGCGACCTGCTGGTGGTGGACGAGACCTCCATGATCGACACGGTGCTCATGCACCATCTTCTGCAGGCGGCGCCCGCCACCGCCACCCTCATCCTGGTGGGGGACGTCAACCAGCTCCCCTCGGTGGGCGCCGGCAACGTGCTCAAGGACGTCATCGCTTCCGGCGCCGTGCCCGTGGCCACCCTCACCGAGATCTTCCGCCAGGCCAAAGAGAGCCGCATCGTGGTCAACGCCCACCGGATCAACGCGGGCCGGATGCCCGAATACCAGCCCGACGACGGGAGCGATTTCTTCTTCATCCAGAAAGAGGAACCCGACGCCGTTCTCGACATCATCCTGGAGCTGACAAGAGATCGGATCCCCAACCGGTTCGGGTTCGACCCGGTGGACGACATCCAGGTGCTCTGTCCCATGCACAAGGGGGTCGTGGGCGCCGGGAATCTCAACCTCCAGCTCCAGGACGCCCTCAATCCGGGCGAGGACGCCCTGATCCGGGGCCAGCGGCGGTACCGGATCGGCGACAAGGTGATGCAGATCAAAAACGACTATGAACGGAAGGTGTTCAACGGGGACATCGGCCGGGTTCGGTGGGTCAACGCCGTGGACCAGGAGATGGCCATCGCCTTCGACGGCCGGGAGGTGGTCTACGATTTTTCGGACCTGGACGAGGTGACCCTGGCCTACGCCGTGTCGGTCCACAAATCCCAGGGATCGGAATACCCCGCCGTGGTCATGCCCATCCTGGTCCAGCACTACATCCTGCTCCAGCGGAACCTGATCTACACCGCCGTCACCCGGGGCCGGGAGCTGGTGGTGCTGGTGGGGACGAAGAAGGCTTTGGCCATAGGCATCCGGAACGACAAGACCCAGCGGCGGTACACCCTGCTTGCCGAACGACTGGGAGGGCGGGCGTAATGTTCCGGACCCTTCTCAAAGAGCGGGCCGACGCCCTTCTGGACAAGATCCCGGCGCTGGAACAGGCCCTGAACAAGGCCCGGGCCCTGGATGAAAATTTCACGGCGGCGATGAACGATTTTTCAGAATCGTTCCGGGAATTCCGGGCCCTGGAGAAGATGATCGGTCCGCCGGTGCGGAGCACGGGGACGGAAATGGCGGTCCGGGAAGTGGTTCGGCGGCTGGAGTGGATGGAAACGGTCTGGCGGGATTTGGCGGACCGGGAACTGTCCGACCGGGGAACGGCGGCGGGGCCGGCTTGCGACCGCATCGGGTTCGGCTGCGCGGCCGGCAAACGGCTGAAGGACTTGAAGGTCGCCGATTGGGTGGCGCCGGATCTTCTGTCGGTGTTCAGCGACGCCAACGGCGGGCGGCTCGGTCATCTGGACCTTTTCTGCGGCGACGCCGATCCGGCGGCCCTTGCGGCGCCGTACCTGTCGCCGGACTGGACGGCGGACCCCGACGGGGACGCCTATTACGCAATAAATCTGGACATCGGGGCGCCGGACCCGCGCGGCCGCCGGACAACGGCCCGTCATATCATCGTCATCGACCGGCTGGAGACGCTCCGAAGCTGTCTCGCGGCCATTTGCTACGAAGAGATGCTGCCGTCGGAATACGAATTCAGCCTGGCCTTCACCGTAGAATGGGACGGGCATCGGCGCCATGTTCACCTGGACGCCGTCTCAACCGGCTCGATCCTGGATCCACTGGGCCTGTCCCGAAAAAAAGGCGTCACATCCGCCACCTTCAAGCGGTTTGTGGACATTCTGGCGAGTTTTTATCCAGGTATCGTTTCCACCTGCGCGGCGTCTCCGGTGACAGAGCACTGGTTCAAAAAATACTTCAACGCCGTGCTGCTCAACGCGGAGACCGAAAACCTGTTTTACGGCGTAACCCCGCCGCCGGGCAGCTGATAGGTCCCGTCCAGGCGAGCCGTCATCTCATCGTACCGGCGGAGCAACTGGTCGACGGCCGCCTTGAATTCCGCCTCGGCGAATTCCCCCCGCTCCCGCCTCACCTTCAATACATCGTATTCGTTCTCATACCAGCGGTCCGGGTCGAAATTGTAGGTCATGGCCGGCGGCTAACCTTTAAGCTTCTTGATCTTTTCGTCGATGGCGGCGTTGAATTTGGCGGCGTTGATGACGAAGCGCTGGTGGGTCCCCTGGGAGATTTTGTCCACCCCGTCGTGGGCCTCCAGGGAGAAACTCAGCTTCTTGCCTTCCACTTCCTCCAGTTTTCCCTTGACGGTGATGGTGAATCCCGGCGGCGTGGCCGCGGTATGGTTGACGCGCACGTCGATGCCCACCGTCTGCTCGGCCGGCCAGTCGAGGTGGGGGTTGAGAAACTGGATGCAGGCGTATTCGAACAGGCCCACCATGAAGCCGGTGGCGAACACCCTGGGCATCAGGCCCAGTTCCTCCAGGTCCGGAAACAGGTAGGGGACGGTCTTGTCCTCGGGCACTTTGTATTGATATTCAAACGTCAATCCCGGTTTCAACGTATCCTTCATCGCGCGCCTCCGTGGGCATGGGGTTCGGGTAAAAGTTCCGTGTCTTCGTGGGCATAGGGCGGCGAACAGCAACAGAGAATCGTCAGGGCCGCGTCGCCGGTGTTTTCAATGGCATGGGCCGTACCCGGCGGGATGCAGACCGTGTCCCCGGCCGTTACCGGAAACCTTTCCTTTTCCAGGGTCATCCGGCCGGTTCCGCCGGTGATGTGGTAGAGTTCCTCGGCGTCTTGGTGGCGGTGGGGGTGGGTGGTCGTCCCCGGCGGCACCGTGGCTTCGGCCAGGCTCTGGTTCCGGTTGCCGTGGACGTCCGGGTGCATCAGCTCCCGGATCTCCGATCCGTCCTTGGTGGCGTAGGGTCGGGCATCGCCGTAGGCCGCGCGGATCACCCGCCGCCTCTTTTCGCGTCTCCGGTTCGCTTTCGGATCTTGGCCATGGCCTCCTCCGCCGCTTCCCGGAGTTCGTCGTCGGCGTCCGGATCGGCCTTCACGGCCGCCAGCCGGTCCAGCAGGTCCTTGTCTCCGATGTCGCCGAAGACGTGGATGAGGTCCCCCCGGACCCGCCCGTCCACCGAATCGAACCGCTCGGCCAGGGGCTCTACGGCTTCGGCGGCCAGATCCGGGGCCGCCTCCGCCAGGTATTCCATGGCCACCATGGCGCCCAGCCGCTCCGGCCATTTTTCGTGGGTGAGCAGGTCGATGAAGCCCGGGAATATCCGGCCCGCCTCGATCATCATCTCCGCCACCTGCCCGGCCTTCCCTTCCTTGATGATGCCTTCCAGGGCGTCGGCGCTCAGGTGGGACGGATCCCGGTCCGCGGCCATCCGGATCACCTCGGCCGGGTCCACCTGGCCGGTCCACCGGAAGGTTCCGTCGAGGATCAGGGTCGGCGCGGCCCGGACCTCGTCGGCCTCCGCCATCTCCGGAAAGAGACTGCCGTCGATGACCGACAGCCGAAGCCGTTCGTTGGCCAGCGGCATGGGCGCCATGCGGCGAACCACCTCCGGGCAGAAGGGGCAATGGGGCGTAACGTAAAGCCGCAGCTGGGCCGGCAGCCGGAGCCGTTTCAGGGCCTCGCCGGCCGACCCGTCGATCTTGGGGGCGCCTTTGGCCGCGGTCGCCAGCAGTTCCAGAAAGGGGGCCAGTTCTTTGTTCAGGGGAATGGCGTGATAGCGGATCGATTCCCCGATCCGGATGGCGGGGTAGGCCTCGGCGCCGGCGTCGTCCCTGACCGTTTCGACCGTCACGTTGGGGGCCAGCCGGGCCAGTTCGCCGCAGAAGATCTCGAAGTCCTTGTCCCGGTCGTCCGCGGTCTTCACCAGCCGGACGGCGACCTCGCCGGGGCGGTCTTCGGACCAGCGGAGAATCTGTTTTTCGTCGTGGGGGCTCATGAAGGTCAGGTCCATGGTTACTGGATGGAGAAGACCGGTTCCCGGATGCGCTGCTCCTTGCACTTGGGGCAGCGGCTGGGGCGGGTCAGCCGTTTCCGGGTGTCGAAGGTGAAGCCGCAGGCCAGGCACCGCGGGGGGACGACCACGAATTCGCGGCCCCGGGCCGAAGCGGACTTGGCCGCGTGGGAGAGGTGGTCGTAGACCGCCTTCTCCCGGATGGAGAGGGCCTTGGACAGGTCCAGGGCGGTCATCTCCGCTTCGGCCAGCAGGTCGATGATCTGTTGTCGGATGGTGGGCATGATCTCGGGAGGGCCCGGCGGCGGGCCTTTATCCCTGATCCTCCTTCATCTTGCATTCCTTGTCCCACTCGGGGCAGACTTCTTCCCGGGGTTTCTCGAACTGGGCCTGGCACTCGCCGCAGTCCATATGAAACCGGGGATTGTCGCCGTACCGTTTCTGAATTTCTTCGTCGGACAGGACGGTCAGCATGGAACATCCGCACTGGGGGCAATCGGTTTTAATTTCGTAGCGTTGTTTTTTGGACATGGAAATTCCTCCGTAGGGGGTAATGGGGTTAATACGTCAAGCGTCGATTCAAGTCTTCCTCGGACAGAACGTTTTCCGCACGGGCCGTCTCCCGGATGGTCCGGCCCGTCTCGTGGGCTTTCTTGGCGATCTCCGCGGCCCGGTCGTAGCCGATCTCCGGGATGAGGTTGGCCGCCAGGGAGAGGCTCTTTTCGACGTAGCCTTCGCAGGCCTCCCGATCCGCCTCGATGCCGGCGACGCACTTTTCGGCCAGGACAGCGGCGGACGCCGTCAGGAGATCAATGGATTCCAGCAGGTTCCGGGCGATGAGCGGGATAGTGACGTTGATTTCGAAATTCCCCCCCGCCCCGGCCATGGCGATGGCCGTGTCGTTGCCCATCACCTGGGCCGCCGCCTGGATCACCGATTCCGGGATCACCGGGTTGACCTTGCCCGGCATGATGGACGATCCGGGCTGGACCGCCGGAATCCGGATCTCGCCGATGCCGCATCGGGGCCCCGAGGCGAGCCACCGGATGTCGTTGGCGATCTTGGCGAGGCTCACCGCGACGGTCTTGATGGCCCCGCTCGCCTCAACGGCGGCGTCCCGGGCCGCCTGGGCCTCGAAATGGTTTTCCGCCTCTTTGAATGGCAGTTTCGTATGGGCCGCGATGCGGGAGATGATCTTTTCGGCGAAACACTCGGCGGCGTTGAGGCCCGTGCCGACGGCGGTGCCGCCCAGGGCCAGTTCCGACAACCGCTCTTCAAGGACCGATACGCGCCGGATGGACAGGGCGATCTGTCGGGCATAACCGGAAAATTCATCCCCCAGCGTCATGGGGACGGCGTCCTGGAGGTGGGTCCGGCCGATCTTTTTGATGTCGGCGAACGCCGACGCCTTGTCCGACAGGGTTTTGTGGAGGGTCTGGAGGGCGGGGATCAGCCCCTCGAAAATCCCCCGCATGGCCGCGATGTGGAGGGCCGACGGCGCGGCGTCGTTGCTCGACTGGCCCCGGTTGACGTGGTCGTTGGGATGAACCGGCGACCGGCCGCCCCGTTTTCCCATCAGGATCTCGTTGGCCCGCCCGGCGATCACCTCGTTCATGTTCATGTTGGTGGAGGTGCCGGAACCGGTCTGGAAGACATCCACGGGAAACTGGTCGTCGAATTTGCCTTCCAGCACCTCGCCGGCCGAGGTCTCGATGGCGCCGGCGATCGTTTCGTCCAGCCCGTCCAGCTCCCGGTTGACCGGCGCGGCGCACTTCTTGATCAGGGCCAGGGCATGGAGAAACGACCGGGGCATTTGCCGTCCGCTGATGGGAAAATTCTCCACGGCCCGGGCCGTCTGGGCGCCGTAGTAGGCGTTTTCGGGAACCCTGACGGTTCCCATGGTGTCTTTTTCTTCGCGGTAGGTCATTGTCTCAAGCCGTAGTTTGGCGATTCGTTTGATTCGATATATATCATAAACAGGGGCCGACCGCAAAGGATTCAGCGGGAAGAGGGTGTTGAGCGTACCTCCGATTTGAGATATGGAAGGATCAGTGCTACACTCGGCCGATATGATGCCTTTTTCCTGTATATGCGATAGAGAAGGGACGCCGTCCGGTGAATGACAACGCCAAAAGATCAAAGCCTCGCCTGAAAGGGTCTGAAATTCTGACGGAATACCCCGTGGCCGCCAAAAACCTGGCGTTTCGATTCGGGTGGCGAAAGACCATCCTGGAAGGCGTCTCGCTGGCTTTAAAAAAGGGCGAATTCGTGGGGCTGATCGGCGGGAGCGGGTCGGGGAAGACCACGCTGTTGACCTGTCTGAACGGCCATCGGCGACCCTCCGAAGGAGAGGTGGCCATCAACGGGGAGACGGGCCCACCGACGGAAAAGATCCGGCGGTTGATCGGGTACGTGCCCCAGGACGACATCGTCCACAAGACCCTGACGGTGGAACGGGCCCTCCATTACGCCTGTTTGCTGCGCCTGGACGAGGCGACGCCCGAAGAGAAGATCGACTATCGGGTCGGCAAAATCCTCTACCAGCTCGATTTGCGGGAGCAGAAGGACAAAAAGATCGAATCGCTGTCGGGCGGGCAGCGAAAACGGGTCAACATCGGCGTGGAATTGCTCCATTCGCCCCGGCTCTTTTTCCTGGACGAGCCCACCGCCGGGCTCGATCCGGGCCTGGAACGCCAGTTGATGAAACTGATGGCGGCCCTGGCCAAATCCGACCGGACGGTGGTGATGACCACCCACCTCATGCAGCATGCGGACATGTTCGACATCCTGATCTTTATCCACAAGGGACGGATGGTCTACTTCGGGCCCAGCGAGACCATCACCGAATTTTTCCGGGTCAAGGATCTTGTCGAGCTGTTCGAAACGGTCATGCCGGCCGATCCGGAGGATCTCCGGAATCGCTATTATCAATCCGTCGTGTGCCGCAAACACCTGCTGCCCCGTCTGGATTTTCCGATTTATGTTCAATAAACGCCAATACGGCATCCTTTCGGAACGGTATTTCGAGATCCTGCTGGGGGATTTCTCGTCCCTCCTCTGGATGATCGGCCAGGCCCCGCTCATCGCGGGACTGATCATCCTGAGATGGCAATCGTGGCAGGCCACCGAGACGCTCTATTTCGTCATCGCCCTGAGCGCGGTCTGGTTCGGGTGCATCAACGCCTGCCGGGAGATCGCCCGGGAGGCGGCGGTCTACCGGCGGGAGCGGCTCTTCGGTCTGGACATCGGGGCCTATCTGGCGTCCAAGATCAAGATCCTGAGCCTCATCGGGCTGGTGGAGATGGCCCTGTTTTACTTTTTGATCCACCGGTACGTGGACACGGACCTGTACCTCTTTCCGGCCTTCGTGGCCCTGTTCGCCCTCTATTTTTCCGGCATGAACCTGGGGCTGCTCCTCTCCCGGTGGTGCCGGACGCCGGGCCGGGCGGTGGTGGCGGTGCCCATCGTCATCATCCCCCAGATCGTTTTTTCCAAGTTCGTGTTGCCGGAGAACACGCTGAAGGGCGCGGCGGTGAAAATCGAGAAGCTGATGGTGGTCAAATGGGGATTCGAGGGGCTGAAGGCGAGCCGGAAGGGGGAGATGGTGTATGGTGATTATGGGATTTCGATGCTGATTTTGGCGGTTTTAACGGTGATTTTTATTCTGCTGACGCTCTTTCATCTCTGGTTCGCGGAGGATAATGGATGAAAAAATCGACGGTGGCGTTCGTTCTGGCGGCCTTGGCGGTGGGCGGCTACATTCTCTATGATTCCCAGTGGGGGCGTTCGGTCCTGATGGGCATTTTCTCCGAGGACCTGGCGAGGATCGAGGAGATTTCCCTGGCGTTCATGGAAGACATCGAATTCAAGGATTTCAACAAGGCCGCTTCCTACCACAGCCCCGAGGACCAGGAAGAAGTGGACATCCCCAAGCTGATGGAGCGGCTGTTCAAGATCAAACCGGAATTCCTGGATGTCATGGAATACACCATCCTGGACAGCACGCTGGATTCCACGGGAACCCGGGGTCGGGTCAAGATGAAGGCCAAGGTGAACGTGCTCAATTCCGGGAAAATCAAGAATCCGGAGTTTATCCTGTACTATAAAAAAGAAGGGGAGGCGTGGTTTATGGAGCTGGAGTCGTCGTTGCGGTGAGGATGTTGCTGATTAATTCAGTAATTCCTTGAACTTGTTAGCCAAGCGCTTTGATATGGACCCGCCTTTCTTTATCCGGTCCAATACAGGTCCATCGACATTGTTGTGTGTGCTGCACCGCCCGTCCCGATGAAGGGCGTTGAATTGCGCTTGCGAGATAATGCGTGCATCTTTGTAATTGATGACCGATTCATGGATGATTTTCGGATGATCGCTTGGATTCAAGACGCACGTCAATTCAGAGGTTTTTCGTCGGGTTGTCACGTTCACACAAAGGAATCGGTCAGGCGCCGCCTCGGCAATTGCGATGAAAATGTGGTGTCCTTTCGGCGGGGTTGGAATCGAAAAACAACTGCCAACTCTCAGCATTGGGTTGAAACCTTTTTCAACAAAGTTCGTTGCTTATCTCTTCGATTCCGGTATCTTTGGTGTCTTCGAACAGCATATCGAGATAGTTCTTTGATTCTATGTCGGCCTGAATTTCTCTGATTTCCTCTTCGGGTTTTCCCA
>CAZZBE010000046.1:9443-21714 GCA_964652715.1 uncultured Desulfobacteraceae bacterium | reverse complement strand
GCCTGTGCATGCCAAATCTCATACAGACAGTATCAGAGAATCAGGGGCAGCTAACGAT
This sequence comes from uncultured Desulfobacteraceae bacterium, assembly GCA_964652715.1. Lineage (GTDB taxonomy): Bacteria > Desulfobacterota > Desulfobacteria > Desulfobacterales > JAABSP01 > JAABTD01. Next base: position 21,656 of record CAZZBE010000046.1, on the reverse strand, counting down.
ATTATTATACGGAAATTTTTCCGTATATCACTCATCTACATGTATATAAAAGCATCTATATACAAAGATAAGTATCTACCTGTAGATAGCGGAAAAGCATCTATGGATACATGCAATGAAACCAGCTATGAAAAGCATATATATCCAGATGCTTATCTCTATATTTAGATACTTTCATATATATCTATATCCTTGCCTATGCATCCATATATAGATGCATGTCAATTTCTCTGGCGCTGGACTTGACAGCATATATTTATAGATACAAGCATATCCATATAGATGCTTATACATGCCAGGATATGCCTGATTGTTGAATAATCCTTATCTTGTCAATAGGAAGGGTTTGACAAAAATATAATGCATATATATTCATATAGAAGCATCTATATCCAGATAAAAACACTACTATCCGCTCTTTTTGGCTGCAATACGTCCCGCCATGCCCAACCGCGTGACATTTTTTAGTCTAATTCCCAGAACCACATTTACGATTCCATATGCAGCCAGCTCTGCGTGAATGATTTTTTTAGCCTAACCTTTGCCTGCTTCCGCGGCGATCGCGCGTTCATAAGGCGAAGATCCCTCCAGGGGATGATTCAGTTAGAGTTATCTGTACCTTGGATACAGGGCATAGTTCAAGAAAAAAATTCGACACTTCAACTGTGCGCAACCAGGGAGGGACATCCGCCCTGCGCCAGGCTCGAAAAACAACGAAACCAGATCAAAATCGCCGACTGCACCCAAAATGATGCAAACCGGAACGAAAACCTCTCCCGAACCCGCCGACTCCGCTCCATCCGCGCCGCCTCCTCCTCATCCATGGCCCTGACTTGCTCCACGGCCTCAGCCGACGCCTCCGCCGACGCCTCCTCCGCCATAATTAAAGGCGCTTCCCCCTTTAAAGTCTTTTCCAGCCCGCCGCCCCGCACCCTCAGCACCCGGGTCCCGCAAGCCTGGGCCTCCACCGACACCAAACCGAAGGTTTCCATGGCGCCGGCGTGGACGAACAAATCCGCGGCGGAATAGACGCGGACCAGTTCGTCCCGATCCCGGATGTAGGGCAGCCAGTTGATGTGGGGGAAACGGTGAGACCGGGGCGCTCCCTCTTCTGGACAGCGACCTCCTGGCCCGGCAAAAGGTTCACTCGGACCGCGACATCCCGCAACCGACGCGGCCAAGGGGCAGTTTAAAGGGTTGCAGCCGGATTTGGCATCTATCCGGGGGATTCATTCCCCGGCGGCGACGGCCGGGAATCAATCCCCGGCCCAAACGCCAAGCCGCCCTGAAGGGCGCTCATATCTTATCGCCGATGATCGCCGTTTCGAGCGAAGCGCAAGACGAACCGGCCGCCTTCGCTTCGCGTCAATCATACAAGTTGCTGAAACGATCGTAAAAACCAGACCACAAATTATTTCGTCAACAAGTAACTTCCATTGGTTTTTCCGCATCTACTCATATCTTACAGTTCGTTCAATATACCCGGAATAATCTTTTTGAACTGGTTCATACTTATCATCCAAAAGGGGCGATGAAATCATGAAATCCGCGGTCGAGCGGTTGCACGCGGTTGGGATATTGTAAAGAACGGAAATTCTCAGAAGCGCTTTAACGTCAACATCGTGAGGATGCGGTTGCATAGGATCCCAAAGAAATATTATTAAATCAACCTTACCCTCGGCAATCAACGCCCCCAACTGTTGATCTCCACCTAGCGGGCCTGATTTCAGTTTAATCAGGTCAAATTTTTCTTTATCCTTGTCGCTTAGTCGTTTTTTGATCGCCTTTTCGACTAAACCGCCGGTCGTTCCGGTAGAAATTAATTCGTGATGCATTAATATCTCGTAATTCCATTCGGCCCATTCGATCAAATCTTTCTTCCTGTTGTCGTGAGCCACTAAAGCTATGCGCTTAATTTTCTCCATTTACTTTATCCTTTCTTAAAGTGGAAAGCCAAATTGTAAGATAAATATATTAACAGTGTATTGAGCGGCCGAAGACCGTCGCCGGACTCAACCCGCCACCACCGATCCGTAAAGCCCCACCATCCCCCGAAACGTCCTCTCCCACGAAAATTTCTCCCGAACCCGCCGACTCCGCTCCATCCGCGCCGCCTCCCCCTCATCCAGCGCCCTGATCCGCTCCACCGCATCGGCCAACTCCCCCGCCGACGCGTCCTCCGCCATGATCAGCGGCGCCTCCCCCTCCAGGGTCTTTTCCAGCCCGCCGCCCTTTACCCCCAGCACCCGGGCCCCGCAGCCCTGGGCCTCCACCGAGACCAGGCCGAAGGTTTCCATGGCGCCGGCGTGGACGAACAAATCCGCGGCGGAATAGAAGCGGGCCAGTTCGTCCCGCTCCTGGATATAGGGCAGCCAGGTGATGTGGGGGGAGGCGTCGGCCGACGCCGAGACCTCGTCCCGGAGTTCGCCGTCGCCGGCGATGATCAAATGATAGGCGGGACGGCCCTCGGTGAGCCGCGCCATCATGGACAGCAGGCTGTCGATGCGCTTCATCCCGGCCAGGCGGCCGGCGTAAAAGAGCAGGATCGTGTCCGGCGGCAGGCCGAACCGGTCCAGGATCGACGACCGGGACTCTCGGGGGTAGAAGATGTCCGTTTCGACCCCCAGGGGGATGCGGACCACGTTCCGGATGCCGATCCGCCCCAGGATGGTTTCATATTTGGGGAGGGCGACCACCGTGGCGTCCATCCGGTTGTAAAGCCGCCGCAGGTACCCGTCGATGGCCGCCGCCAGGGGGTCGCGGACGAGGTTCGGCAGCCGGTTCCGGGCCTTGTCGCTCAGTTTTCGGGGAAAGTCGGAATGGTAAAACCCCACCACCGGGATGCCGAACCGCGTCCCGGCGGCGAGGCCGATCCAGGCGGAGAGGTAGGCGCCGTCCACCTCGATGACGTCGGGCCGTTCCGCCCCGACGATGGCCATAATCTGATTTTTGTCCATCAGCAACCGGTAGTCGAGGGAAAAGGGCAGGTGAGGGGACCGCACCTCGTACACCGTCGAATCGTATTCCCGGCGACGGACGTTGCGGTGGGAGGGCACGACGGCAAAGTGCCGGACGTCGCCGCGCTCCGCCAGGCATCGCATCTTGGCGGTCAGGTAGAATTTGACGCCCCCGCTGCGGGGGCTGAAGGACTGGACGATGTCGCAGATTTTCACGGCCGCCGGCCTTAGATGGCCATCAGTCCGACGCCGCCGGCGTCGTCGGGTTCGAGGTCGGCGGACGCGTATCCGGCCAGACGGACGACCAGTGTTTCGGGCCGCCGGCGCCACCGGGCCGTCCATTCCATGCAGACGCCGCGGCGGTTGCGGTGCAGATCGAGGATCAGCCGGCCGAAGGGGGTCTGGACCGGCCCGAAGTGGATCCGCCGGTTGGGAATTAGCCACTCCGGGGGGATCCCCGACAAGAGGACCAGGCTGCCTTTTTCCTCCCGCACGAACATGTGGACCAGCATCATCACCCACTCCGCCGACGTCCAGATGTGCTGGCCGTCCCCCTGGCACCCGCCCAGGGTGTGGGGATGGATCGCCTCGGGCCACTGGCCGGTGGAAGAGGCCAGATCGCTGGCCTTCCGGAAGATGGACCAGAACCGCCGGTCGCCGGCCCGCAGCAGGACCTGGGCGCAGTGGAGCGACAGGTAGACGTTGAGGCCGGAATGGAACATGTCCTGGAAGAAAAGGTCTTCGATAAAGCAACGCGCCAGCAGGAAGGCGACCGTCTCCAGCAGCTTCGGATCGGTCCCCGACAGGAGCTGCGTCGGGTACCCGGCCGCCAGGGACCCGATGGCCCCGGCGTCCATCCGGCGGTAGGGCGACGCCGGATACCCGGCGAACCGGCGGATGTGACGGGTCTCGGCAAGGCTCCGGCGCACCGACGCCATCAGCGCCGCCGCGCCATCATCGAACCGCGCGGCGGTCCCGCCGTCGCCCCGCTCCCGGAGCAGGCGGGCCGCGGCGGTCAGCCCGGCGACGCTCCAGAAATCGTCCCAGAAATAATAATCGTTGTGGCCCAGGTGCTCGGCGCTGAACCCCGCCGGCATGAGACCGGCGTGGGGCGTCAACCCGTCGTCCGGAAGCCGTTTTTTCAGGATCCACTCCCCGCCCTTCCGGAGGGCGGCCCACAGGTCGTCGCTCAGCCCCCGCCCGGTGATCCGGCTGAACCGCTCCAGGATCCAAAGGACCTGGCCGTTGGAATCCCATTCCCCGTGCTGGGATTTGAAATACCCGTCCCTCCCCTGGCGCGCCGGAAACCGCTCGATGACCCCCTGTGCCCGGTCGTGGAGGCCGGTCCACAGCATGGCCTGAAGGATAAACGCCGCATCCCGGAACCAGAACCGGCGGTAGTAAAACGGACCCGCGTACACCTCGCCGGGGGCGTGGAGCGCCATGGCCCGCATGGCCGCGTCGAACAGGAACTGGATGCGTTCGTCGGGCAGGATCAGCCGGCAGGCCCCTTCCAGGACGGACGACCAGTCAATGGATAGGGCGGAACGATTTCCTTTCCGCTCCGTAATTTCTTCGTCCAGGGTCAGGTCCACCCGCACCGCCACTTCCCGCAGCCGGCCCGGCGCCACTTCGAATCCCGCCGCCGCCGTGGCCAGGCCCGCGTCGCAGGCCGTTTCCGTCCGGTTGGACCCGTTGGGCAGCTTCCGGAAGACGTCTCCTTCCGCATAAGTGGAGACATGGTGACGCTCCATGGGCGTTTCAAAGGCCACGCAGTTCCGGCCGTCGATGATCCAGCCGCCGCCGTTGTCCGTTTCGATCCGGTGGACAAAGCTGACTCCTTCGGGGTTGGCGGGCCGCAGGGCCAGATAAAAGGTCGCCGGGGTTTGGCTTTCCAGCCAGTACCGGACCCGGCAGACCGGACGGTCGTCTTCCAGGATCGTCTCGGCGACGGTGCTGATGGTCATCCCGTCCAGCCGCAGGCGGGTCCGGACGGCGTACCGGCGCGGCTCCATCAGCATCCGCTGGGTCGCCGATTCGACCCGGGACGGCAACAGCCAGGCGCCGGATGCATCCACCATCCAGCCGTCCAGGGACCACCCGTCGTAAAAGGGCGTGACCAGGCCCCGGGGATCCACGATGGGATACCCGGACCAGCCCACGCACCCGACGGCGGTCCAGTTCCGGTGAGTGAGGTTGATGTGGGTGAGGGCGTAGGAGCGGGGGATGAAGGCGGGATTCCGGGGGTCGAACTGGCGCTGGACCCAGTAGGGCCAGATCCAGTCCAGATTCGTCTGGATGGTCCGGGCGTTCATCAGGCCCCGGGCGTGGAGGACCATGCTCGACCGCATCAGCTCGATGGGCGCCGCCACCTCGGACGGCTGGGCGAACTTGTTGAATCTCGCGATGAGGGGGACCGGGTCCGGCAGTCCGTGGGCCCGGGCCGCCCGCCGGATGATCCATTTCCAGGGAAGCCAGTGGAGTCGCATGGCGTGTTTTTTGGGCCATCCGGATTCAAAAAGGATGAATCCGGATGGCCGTCGGGGTTCAACGATCAGTTGACGATATTCAAATCAAGATACACCAGCCGGTGGTCCGAACTCTGCACATCCGGGCCCACCAGGTAGTAGAGATCCTGGGTGGTGGTGGGCCAGAAGACGGCGCCGCCCTCGATGGTGAACCCGAAGTCGGAGGGGAGCGCGTAATCGGCCCGCATCTTCCAGTCGGCGGTGTGGCTCTCCGCGAAGGGGTTCGCCGGCGCGTTCTCGGGGCCGCCGGGGCTGACGGGCGCAAAGGTCTCGTTCACCGTCGCGGCGTCCAGCACCTGATCCATGGCGCCGGCGATGCCGTCCCCTTCGTCGGGCGAGGCGTTCAGGTCGCCCAGGATCACGAACCGGGCGTCCGCCGGCAAACCGCCGGTCGCGCCGTCGTCGTCGTAGATGTAGCCGCCTTCGCCCGGCGTCGCGTAATCGGCCCAGAACCGGATCTCGTCGTGGTTCCGCGCGCCGTTGCGGTCCTCGTCGCCGTCGAAGACCGGCGGCGTGGGGTGACTGGCCAGCACGTGGACCGTGTGGCCGTTCACGTCCACGGGCACGTCCCAGTGGCTTTTGGACGAAAGGCGGAACACGGCCAGTTCGTCGGCTGAATACCAGTCGGCGGCGGCCGGGGTGTCCGGATCGTCCGGGAGCAGGGCGCCCGGCATGTCCTTCCACAGGAATGTCCGGAACGTGCGGGCCTCGGATTCAAGGATCGGGTATCGGGACAGGAGGACCATCCCGTACTGGCCTTCAAAGGCCCCGTAGCCAAAGGCGTCGTCCGGACCGCCCACCGTTCCGTCGTTGTTGAGATCATGACCCGACGGAACCCCGGTGTTGGAGGACTTCAGAAAGACATGGTCGTAAGTGATGGGCGCCGCCCCGTTCTGGCTCACTTCCAGGTAGTTGCTCCGGAACCGGTCCACCGCCGTCCCGTCCAGGACGGTGTCGAACTCGTTCAGCAGGACCACGTCGGGCCGGACCCGCTGGAGGATTTCCGCCACCTTTTGGGCCTGGGGATCGTCGGCCGCGGCCAGATCCGCTTCCAGTTCGCCGTCGGAACTCCGGTTGAGGTAGGCGTTGAAAGAGGCCGCCCGGAGGTCGGCCGTCAGGGTCGGGATCTCGTAGGGCGTCTGGACGAACACCTCGACGAGATCGGTCTTGGACGCGACCGCTTCGTTTCCTTCGGCGTCCGTCGCCGTCAGTTCCACCGTGTAAAGACCCGCCGCCGCGTAAGCGTGGGTGGTCGTCTCGCCGGATCCGGTCTCCCCGTCGCCGAATGCCCATTCGTAGGTGTAGGGCCCGGTTCCGCCGGACGCCTGGGCCTCAAACCCGACGGTTTCGCCGGTGGGGACCCGGGCGGCATCCGCGGTGAAAGCGGCGTTGACGCTGTCGGGCAGGCCCTTTGTCGCTTTCAGGTTGTCCACGCCCCAGCGACGGCCGTCGCCCCCGCCGGTTCCGGTGGATTCATACACGATGGCCATATAGACGTCGGTTCCGACGTAATCGGAGATGTCGATCTCCCCGGTGTTGTACCAGGTTTCCGCGTCGCCGGTGAAATCCACCGTCAGCGGATGCCAGACCACGGCCGGGTCCATCGGATCGTCGGCGGGTCCGCCGTAATTCGTGGAGATCATCACCTTGAGCGCCGGCCCGTCGTATTTGTAGTACCAGTCGAAGCTGAAAACCGCGTTGTCCGCTTCGGCGATCTCCGGCACATGGAGAAAGAGCCAGTCGTTGCTGGACGCGTCGGCGCCGTAGCCGTTCATGAAGGCCCCGTCCTGTCCGCCGCGGTTTTCCGCCCGCCAGTCGGCGTTGCTGGCGCCGCTGTAGGTCATGTCCGCGCTGATGACCCCGGAATCGAAATCCGCGGACGCCAGGACCGGCGGGTCGTAATGGCCCCGCAGCACCACGTTGTCCACTTCCCAGGCCCGGCCGTCGCCGCCCCCCGTGCCGGTGGAGACATACCGGAAGGCCACGAAGACCGCGTCGCCGTCGATGGCCGACAGGTCCATTTCGCCGGAATTGACGAATGTGTAGTTGCCTTCCGCGGGCAGGGTCGGCGCCAGCTCCCCCCACGTCGCGTTATTGGGGTCGGCGTGGACGGCCGGGTCATAATCTGTGGACACCTTCACCTCCAGGGCCGGGCCGTCGTAATTGTAGGCCGAATCAAACGCCAGGGATTCGTCGCTGTAAAAGTTGAGGTTGAAGGGGCCGCCGATGAGCCAGTCGTCGCTGGCCGCGTCGGCGCCGTACCCGTTCATATACGCATGGTGGTTCCCGCTATATTCGGCGGCCTCCCAGTCGTGATCGCTGGCCACGCTGACCGCGAACATCCGGCTGGCGTCCAGAACGCCGGACTCGAAGTCTTCGGAGTAGATCGCCGGCGTCGGATTGGTGAGCGTGGCGGCCTCCGCTTCCGCGGAGTAGGCGGACAGGCCGGCGGCGTTGAAGGCCCGGACCCGGTAGGCGTAGGTTTCGCCTTCGGCCAGCAGGATGTCGGTGAACGCATCGGTATCGGCGTCGAGGCGGGGGGCGTGGATTTCCCACGCGCCGTCGGCGACCTTGCGCTGAAGTTCATAGCCGACCTCGTCGGTCGCGGCGTCGGTCCAGGTCAGTTCGATGTCGCTGATGGACAGCGGCGTCGCGGTCAGATCCGCGGGCGCGGCCGGCGGGGTCCCGGCGATCCGGGATTCCAGGCCGGTGAGATCGAGATCGAAGCTCACGTCCGAGCTGCCGGCATCGGCCTGGTGGACCGACACGGCGATGACGTTGGTTCCCGCCACCAGGATGTCGGGATTGAGGGGGAACCGCGAAAAGGCCGACTCGTCGCCGCCCCCGATGGCGCCCACCGCCGTGGTTCCGGCGTCGATCGCCCCGTCGGGCATGTTGTCCCGCAGGACTTCCCGGCCGTTGAGGTAGACCACCGCGCCATCGTCCCGGAGCAGACTCAGTTCCAGCCGGATGACCCGGGCGGGATCGGCCACCTGGAAGGTCTTGCGGAAATGATAGGCCAGGTGCTTGTCGTTTTCATCGGCGCCGAAGTCGATGACGGTGGTCTCGTCGCCGTCGCCGTACCCGAGCTGGGCATTGCCCGCGGCCCAACCGCCGTCGTCGAACCCGGCCGCCGTCCATCCGGCCGCCGGCATGGCGCCGTCATCCCGGTACCGCCACTCGGACCCGGTGCAGACATACGCGGTCTTTTCGATGTCGGCGCCGGTGAAGGGAAGCGTCAGCACCTCGCCGGCAAGGGGCCGCCAGAGGTCCAGACCGGCCGGCATGGCGAAGGGGTCGGCGTCCTGCTCGGCCTGGGTCAGGGCCGTCACCGCGGACGGATCGTAAATGATTCCGTCGGCCGCGTCTTCCTGGCCGCCGAATTTCACCGTGCGGATGTTGAGGGCGTCGGGGGACGCGTGGATCACCTTGAACTGCCAAAAGGAGTCGCTGTCCAGGGTCCAGGGTTTGTCGTCGTCCGTGGGCCGGGTGGGCGCGCCCCAGGAGCCTTCGCCGATGAACACCGTGCCGGCCGCGTCGTCCCGGGCGAAATCCTGGTAGCCGCACTGGCCGTCCGAGGGCTTGAGCGGGTAGGTGTACTTGACGATATGGGTGTCGCATTCCACCGCCAGGTCAAGGCCGTTGTCGTAGAACGCGTCGGCCCAGGCGGCGATGCGGCCGGTCCCTTCGCTCTTGCCGCTGGTGTGGGGCCGGAGCGGCCGGTGGTAGTTGGCCACCAGCCAGGTCACGGAGTCGCGGTGGTTGGGAATGTCATTGACAAACCAGTCCGCCTGTTCATTCCATTGGGTCGCGTCCTGTCCTTCAAAAGCCCCGTAGCCGACGCCCGGCTCCAGCTCCGTGTTGAGGGTGTAGAGCCGCATCATGTCGCCGGCGATGTTCAGGGCGTAGTAGGCGTCGGGGTTGGGGATGTTGAAGATCCTGGCCATCATGTCGGTCACGTCGTTTTCATGGTTGCCGTGGCAGGGGAGGACCGGGTACATCCGGCCGTCCCCGCTGGTGGTCGACTGCCACTCGTCCAGCCACTGGACCCATTCGTCGTAGGTCCCGTCGTTCATGTAATCCCCGCCGTGGGCGATGAACAGCGGCCGGATTTTGGCGATGAGCATGTTGCCGTGCCGCCGGGGCGTTTCGTTGGTCCGGGTGTCGCCGCCGGCCACGAAGGCGAAGTCCGTCGGCGCGTCCGGCGCGGTCTTGAACCAGTAGGCGTCGCCGCACCCGGCGGAGTTGCAGACCTGGAAATGGTAGGCGGTGTCGGGCGTCAGGCCCGTCAGTTTGGCGAAATAGCTTTCCAGGACCTTGTCCGGATCGCCGCCGTCCCGGGGGTTGGCGTAGGTGGTGGAAGCAATGGTCTCCTGGGTCATGGCGTCCGCAAGGTCGGCGGTGGCGCCAAACTTGACATAGGGATCGGCGCCGTCCATCTGGCCGAACCCGACCGTCATGGTGGTGGCCGGGTCGTCGGTCCAGACGAGGCGGTACTGGCCGATGGGGCCGGCGGCCGGCGCACCGCCTTCGTACTGGAGCACCAGGGTCGGCGCCGACTCCGGCGAACCGTCAAAGGATTCGGCCGTCCGCGTCCCCTCTCCGGAGAGAAAAAAGGCCATGGCGTTGCCAGACGCCCACCCGCCCCGGTCGACGATCTCCTGGACGATGGCCGACAGGTCCGGGGTCCGCTGGTCGGGTCCGGATTCCCCTTCGACCGTCCACTGGGGAACGTCGCTCCAGTCGGCGAAGGCCGTGGTTTCCGGCCGGCCCGACACATCGTTGACCGCCGTGCCGAAGGTGGCGGCGTCGTCCGAGGCCTCGCCGTAAATGGTCACGTTGAAGGGGTCCTGATTCTTGTCCGCTTCGTCGCAGGTGAACTGGATGTAGGCCCCCGTGATCGTTGCCCCCTGGGGGACCCTGACGCCGGGGAACCGGATGCCGACGATTTGGGGCCGCTGATCGGCTTCCCCCGGCTTTTCGAACCCGAGTTCCAGATCCGAGGATCCCTCGTCCACCGTGCCGTCGTCCGATGTGCCGTCGGCGGCGTATTCTTCCATGTCGTCGGAGCTTTGCGTCACCTGGATGCGAAGTTCCACCGGCGCATCGCCCGTATCGTCATAATAGACGGTCAGGAGGGGGCGCAGATCCGGGTCGTTCTCTTCGGACGTGGCCAGATCCCAGCCGTCGTCGCCGCTGTTCAAAAAGACCCATCCATGATTCGAAGCCGGATCGGACTGCCAGGCCATCAGGGAGGCGGTCACGTCGAATTCGTGGTATTCGCCGGAGGGGATGCCGTCGGCCACGTCGTCGGCCGCGGAGACGGCTTCCACGCCGTCGGCGGAGACGCCGTCGTCCATGCTGTTCCAGGTGGCGTCTTCAGACCAGCCGGTCAGCATCCGGTGGATCGAGACGGTGCTGTCGGTTTTCCCGGTGCAAAAGACCCGGAGAATCGCCTTTGAAATGACAGCGTCTGTCGGCACCGCATCGGATCCGATGATGTTCTCGAACCGGATCAGGGCCTGCTCTTCGCTGTCGGGTGTGTCGATGTTGCCGTCGGCGGCCATTTCGTAGTTTTCCGGATCGGAAAAATCGGGATTGGACTGGAAATACCCGACGTCATAGACGCCGGCGTAGGCGTCTACCCCTTCCTGGAACGCGACCCGCGTCCGTTCATCCAACGGGGTGGACACGATGATTTCGTTGCTGTAAGCAGAATAGCCGTAGCGGTTCCATGCCCGGATTTTGAAATAGTGGTCGACGCCGTCCTCCAGAAACCGGAGGGTGTGGCTGGATGTGTCCGGCGCCAGATTGCCGACCACCATCTCCCATTCGCCGTCGGCGCCGGCCTTTATCATCAGGGCCTGTCCGCCCGCCGACCCGTCCGCCCAAACCGCCGGCGGGGTCCAGCTCAGCCCGATTTCCGTGTAGGAGACGGCTTCGCCGTCGAGGTCTACAATCGCGTCGGTCGGCGCCTCGCCTTCGAGGGGCGCCATGGGATAACGGATGACCGTCCCGACGGCGTCGTCTTCAAAGAGTTCGATGCCGGCCGGCACGGAGAATGGATCGGATTCGCTTAGGCTGGCGGCGTTTTCCACCTTGGAGACCATGGTTCCGGAGGCGTCCCGGACGGCGGTGATGACCGTCCGGATGTCGATGTGGGCGGGTTCCGCGCCGTTTTCGGGAAAGACCTGGAGCCATTTGAGCTGCTGAAAGGCGGCGCTCTGGAGGGTCCAGGGCTTGTCGTCGTTGTTCTCCCGGTAGGCGGCGCCCCAGGCGCCTTCGCCCACGTACATGGTTCCCCCGTCATAATCCGTGACGAATCCCTGGAAGCTGTCCGGGCCGGTGTCGGGTGAGACGGGGAGGGTGACGCCGTGCATGTGGGAGTCGGCGGTAAAGCCGAGATCAAATCCGTAATCGTAAAAAATGGCGGCCCAGGCGTCGTAAAGGTAGTCGTTTTCGGACTTGCTCTGGGTGTGGGGGCGGATCGGTTTGTGGAAGCCGCCTACTTTGAACACGCTGTTCTGGTAAGCGGCCAGGTCGTCGACCAGCCACGCCGTCTGGCGGTCGAAGGCTTCCTGGGAGACCGAATCGACCTCGGAGTTGAGGTTGTAGAGGCGCATGAGATCGCCGCCGATGGACAGCGCGTAATAGGTGTAATCTTCCGGCTGTGCGGGATCATGGTTGCCGGCGTCGAAGATGCCGTAGAGGACTTCGTGATCCCCCAG
>CAZZBE010000046.1:0-9343 GCA_964652715.1 uncultured Desulfobacteraceae bacterium | reverse complement strand
CGGGATCATGGTTGCCGGCGTCGAAGATGCCGTAGAGGACTTCGTGATCCCCCAGTTCGTGATTGCCCATGACCGGAATGATGGGAAACAACCGCCCGTCTTCGGTCCGGGTCAACTCGTACCAGTCGTCCAGCCATTGTTGCCAGTAGGCGGAGTTGGTCCCGTCGCCGGTGCAGAAGTCGCCGTTAAAGATGACGAACAGAGGCCGCAGCTTGGGCACGATCGTGGAGGTCCAACGGCCGGCTTCCAGGGGTTCGCCGATGCTTTTGGTGTCGGCGCCGCTGATGAAAGTGAAGGGTTCGGGCGAATCCGGGGCCGTGCGGAACCAGTGGCGCTCGCTCAAGCCTTCGCTGTCCTTGACCATGAAATAATACTCGGTGTCCGGCGTCAGCCCGGTCAGCCTGACGAACTGGTTGTTCATGTCGTGGTAGCCGCTGGTCCGGTGCGGCGCCTGGGAATGGGGGTAGGCGTCGGCGTCCGTTCCCATGTCTTCGGGACCGTAATGCAACATGGGGTTCTCGCCCCGAACCTGATCCCAGGCCACCGTGGTGGTGGTGGTGGGATCGTCGTTCCAGACCAGGCGGAACCGGGCCGTGGTGGGCGTCTCCTCCCGACCGATGTACCGGACGGTCAGCAACGGCGCCAGTTCTTCTTCCCCGTCAAAGGATTCCACGGTGCGAGTCCCTGTCCCGCTGAAGATGAATCCCATGGCGTTGCCCGGCTGCCAGCCGGTTCGGTTGACGATCTCCTGGACGATGCCCGACAGGTCCGGCGTCCGCTGATCCGGGCCGGCTTCGTGCTCGGTTTGCCAGATCGGGAGATCGGCCCAAACCGCCGAGGCGAAGGTCCGGTCGCGGGACGAAACGGTGTTGGCGTCCGTGGTGAAGGCGCCGGTGCTGTTCGCGTCGATGCCGTGGATGGCGACGCTGAACGGATCCTGGTATTTGTCGGCCTCGTCGCAGGCGAACTGGATGTGGGCGGACATGATCCTTGCGCCTTTGGGGATGTCCACCTCCTGGAACCGGATGCCGACGATCTGCTGCTTCTGGTTGTCGTCCCCCGGTTTTTCATACCCCAGTTCCAGATCGGAACTCCCCTCATCCACGCTGCCGTCGGCAACATATTCCTCCATGTCGTCCGTTGAGGCCGACACCCGCCAGGATTTTTCCACGGTCGATGTCGAAACCCCGCCGGTGGTCAGGTCGATGGCGACGTTGATGTCGAGGGTCGGGTCCGTCCACAGGACGTAAAGGGATTCCCCCAGGGATTTCGTTGCGGGATCATCGCTGGCCAGCATATCGTTGACGGCCGCCAGGGTTTCGGCGTCCGGCGATTCGTTGCCGGCGTAGTGGGCCGCGAAGGCGGCGACGATCATGGGCGTCAACGCGCCGGCCTGTTCGGCCGGCAGCCCGTAGCCCCCCTGATCGATCGGCATCGTTAGGCTGGCGTAAACCAAGCCGTTGAGGCCCTCCAGCAGGTAGTTCTCGGCATATTCGGGGAAGGTCATGAACCCGGTGTCGTAATCGACCTCCGTGATGTACCGGGAATCGATGTCGAGGGTCCCGTCGGCCTTCATGTCGACGATGCGGTAGGGGTTGGGGTAGGTGACCAGGGAGCCGGTCTGGACATCGGTGAGGGCAACCGTTTCGCCGCCGACCTCAAAGGTTTTGACCGCCACATCCTGGGCGTGGAAATGGCCCGTGAAGACAACCGGCAGGCCCGCTTCAGCCAGGGTTTGGGAAACGGTCTCCCAATTCTCGATCACGTATTCGGCGCCAGGGTTCGCCTGGGACTGGCCGGTGAAGTGCTCCAGCAGCCCGTGGTGCATCATGGCGATGACCTGTTTGTCGGCGGCCTGGGCTTCGGCCAGCCGGTCGGTGATCCAGTTCAGGGTTTCGGTAGAGAACCGGCCGCCGGTGACCGCCTTGCCCGCCGCGTCGTTTTCCGCATACCGGCAGGAATCCAGGGCCAGGAGCCACAGGCCGGGAACCGGCTCGGCCACGTAGCCGAGGGATGCCGGATCCCGGGCGATGGCCTCTCCGTACCCGTAATCGTTGTAAATCTGGGCGAATTCCGTCGAAGAGACGGTGTCTACCTCGATGGCGGCATCCCCGTCGTAGGCATGGGCATGGGGGTTGTCGATGTCGTGGTTGCCCGGCACGACGTAGACCGGGATGCCGGCGTTTTCCAGGGTCTGGATGTGATTTGCGAACTTCCGATGGCTCGTCTTTGCACCGTCCTTTGTCATGTCGCCGGGGACCAGAACGAAGTCGAGGCCGGCGGTGTTTTTGATCGCATCGACCGTCGAGGCCAGAATGGCTTCGCTTTCCTTCAGCAGCTTGCGGTCCCGGGCCAGGTATTCCTGGAAGGCCGCGCCGTCGTTGATGAGCAGGTCCGGATCGAAATAATGGGGGTCGGAAAAGACCGCGAACCTCGGTTCAGCCGTCGCGCCGCCGTCCATGTAAACGATGTAGGTGGTTTGCGGCGGCGTCAGGGTCCCCAGATGTTCGGCGTAGGCCATGAACACTTCGGCGTCGACGAATCCGGTGTCGTACCGGTAGCCGGCGGCGTCCGCCAGCATGCCGTAGCCGTCGCCGCCCGAGGCGATATAGCTGTTGGTGACGATCCGGTAGACGGCGGTTTCATCCAGCGCGACCCAGGCGCCGTTTATCATGATCTCCACCGACACGATTTTTTGTCCCTCGGGCCGGGACACATCGACGGTGTACCGGGCGCCGGCCACGTAGGGCCAGGCCCCGCTGCTCCGTTCGACCCCGTTTTCCAGGGCCGCCTGGATCTCGGCGCCGGTCAGGTCCAGTGCCACCATGGTGTTGCCGAAGGGCAAAAGTTCGTAGGCCGTGCCCACGGTCAGGTCGCCCTGGGGGATGTCGATGCGGACCCCGCCGGCGTTCTGGAACGCCATGTCGGCGTCGAGCCCCACGTCGTTGGCTTTCCAGAGCATGCCCTCGCTGACGATGGGGGCGATGAGGGAGCCGCCGGACAGGTCCGCGCCGCTGGTGTGCTGGCCCGGTTCGCGGATGTGGAGGAGGTCTTCGGATACGGCTGCGATCACCTTGGTTTGCAGGTCGTCGATGCCCTCGGCGTAGGGGGCCAGGGCCGCCAGCAGGTCGGCGTCTTCCGCCACGACCTTGACGGCGGGATGGGCGGCGATGGCGGCCAGTATGGCGTCTTTGGCGGCCGCGTCCACCGCGACCTTGTCGCCGTCGGCGTCTTTCCGCCGGAATTCGTCGCCCACCAGCAGGGCGGCGGCGCCGTCAAAGGCGATGACCCGGCCGTGCCCGTCGAACCTGGCCTCGAAGCTCCCCACCGCTTTGGCCCATTCCCAGGAATGGACAATATAAATGGTGTCCCCGTTCGGTCCCTCGATTTCGACGGGATAGTCGCCCGCCGTGGATTTGCCGAGGTCTTCCATGTCCCCGAGCAGGGTGTGGGAATGGCCGCCCACGATGATGTCGATGCCTTCCACGGTTTGGGCCAGGGCCTTGTCCAATTCAAAGCTCATGTGGCTCAGGACGATGATTTTGTCGACGCCCCGGGCTTCCAGGTCGGCGATGGCGTTTCTCGCCGCGGCTGCCTGGTCGAGGAAAACGATGTTGTCCCCGGGGCTGGAGATGTTTCGGGTTTCCGGGGTGATGAGACCGATGATCCCGATTTTTTCGCCGTTCAGGGTCTCGATGGCGTAGGGGGCGATCTTGCCGCTCAGGTTCGGATCGGCCGATGCGTCGATATTGGCGCCCAGGAGGGGAAAATCGGCGCCGTCGATGAACCCGGCCAGGAATCCGGGGCCCCGGTCGAACTCGTGGTTGCCCACGGCCATGGCGTCGAAGCCGATCCGGTTCAGCAGGTCAAGATCGGCGACGCCGTCGTATTGGGTGAAATAGAGGGTCCCCTGTACCGCGTCCCCGGCGTGCAGCACCAGGGTGTTGGGGTTGGCGGCCCGAACTGTTGCGGCTTCGGTCGCCAACCGCGCGTACCCGCCCATTTCCAGGTAGGTCTGGACGCCGTCGAAATAGAGGCTGTCCTCCGTGGGGTCGAGGTGGGAGTGGGTGTCGTTGACGTGGACTACGGAGAGGGTGAAAAAAGCGGGCGGCTCGGCCTTTTCCGTCACCCGTGCCGCGGCGACTGTCAAATCAATGGTGATCTCGAAGAGGGTTTCGGCCTCCTGCCCGATCATCGCGGCCAGGGTCTCGACCCGCACGATCGAGAAGGCCCGCGCCAGCCGGGTTTTAAAGGCCGAAACGGCGGGCGCCCCGTCATGTAGATCATGGGCCAGGGCGGACGCGGCCGCCGGGAATGCCCCGGACATGCCGAATTCTTCGTCGTCTCCGTCATCATCGTCGCCATCCAGCGCGCCCAGCAACGCGGAGATCGCCGTCCGATAGGAGAGCACCGCCGTCAGATCGTCGTCGTCCATGTCCTCGTTCGCAACGGGCGTCGTGGACAGGGGATCGAAATCGAGGTCCAGTTGCGCAAAGAGGGCCTTGACCTGGACGGTCGCCGCATCCACGTTCTCCGCTGTAATGGCGGCGTCGTCCCCTCCGGCCACGGTCACGGACGTGAAGTAGATCAGCGTGGTCATGGGCGTCAGGTGGACATCCGACCGATCGTTTTCGATCTTTCCCATTTTCAGTATTGAATGATAAACGGCGTTGAAATCGCCGGCCGTTCCGACTGTGCGGACCCGGAGCGGCCCGCCGGCGCCCCGTGATACCTGAACCGCGTACCATCCCCGCTCGTCGGTGGGGTCCGACGACCGGTAAATGTTGCCGTCGGCATCCACCACCTCCACGTGGACGCCGACGATGGGGCCGTCCACCACGAACCCGCTGACGGTCACGTTGGGGTCGACGGTGCTGTCGCTGTCGTCGCACCCCAAGGTAAAAAGGGATAGTGCCAATACGGCCATGATCCCCAGATTGAACCAACTGCCTCGTTTCCTCATGACGCCTTCTCCTTCTCCTTGTGATGATAAAGGGTTGAAAATATCCCTGCTGAACACCGTAACCGATGCGCCCGCGCATCTTTACAGGAATAAGGCAACAATCTTAAAGAAAAAATGTTTGGGTTTTGTTAGCCGTTGGTTAGAATCCGGTTAGGCAAAATTTTGGGGATATTGACAATATGAAACCCCGCCTGCAGGGGCGAAAAGTTTTTCGCCCCTGCACATTCGAATCCCATGGCGATGATTATGGTGCGTATGACGCGATCCTCACCATTCTAAACATGATCCTAACACTCCCCTAACAATCCATTGCTACAAGATCGCAGGCAGTATGTCATACTGACTTTTAACAGGAGGGTTGTTCGTCATGAAATCATCATTCTCGGCCGCCGATGCAATGGAAGGCGAAGGCGGCGATCTTAATAGCGGCTTTTTTTCGGAACCCGTCCGCCGCGCCTTTTCAGGACGATGCTTGCAGGCCATCGACGATCATTTGGGCCAGGGGCCCATCGGGCTCATCACCATCGGCATCGCCGATTTCTACGAGATCGTGGGCGACCGGGATGCGGAAACCGGTTTTTCGCTCCTGGGCGCCCTGGAATCCGAAGCCCGGCGTCACTTCGAGGCGACCTTCAGGGAGTGCCGGCTCATCCAATACGAGGCCATCGACGTCAACGAGGCGGCGCTCTTGTTCCGTCTAACCGGCGAGACCGCCGTTCAGATGCCGGATCTGTGCGCCGCCTTTCGCGGAGCCCTCAGCCGGACCCTGACCGACCGGTTCATGGACCGGATGGGCGCCGGCATCGATGTTCGGACGGGGTGCGCCCGGCTGTCCCCCCGGTCGGATTTCGGCTTCTACCGCAACGTCTTCAATGCCCTGTGCACCGCCCGCCGGGGTGCCCACCAGGGGTTCGAAGGGTCCCTTGACCTCCGGAACCAGTTCGCCGACATCCTCGGAAAATCCCAACTCCTGCCCCGGTACCAGCCCATCGTCCACATGACCACCGGCGAGTGCCTGGGATGGGAAGCATTTATCCGGGGGCCGGACCGGAGCCATTTCCGGGAACCCCTCGCACTGTTCAACTACGCGGCGGAAATCGGCCGGGTCTTCGATCTGGACCGGCAGTGCCGGGAAGCCGCCATCAAGCACCTGGGGGAGATGGCGCCGGACCGCCTGCTGTTTTTGAACGTCCACATGGCGTCCCTCAACGACCCGGATTTCACGCCCGGTCTGACCCGAAAGCAGAGCCGGGAATACGGCTTAAAACCGGATCAGGTGGTCATCGAGTTCTCGGAGCAGTTCGGGGTCCGGGACCGACGTCTCCTCATGGAAAACCTCGCCCATTACCGGCACCAGGGGTTCCAGGTCTCCATGGACAATTTCGGCCGGGCGACCCTGGGGCTCCTCTCCCAGGTGCGGCCGGACTATCTCAAGCTCGACCCCGCCCTCATCCGCGGCATCCCCTACGACGGCGTCAAACAGGGGGTGGTGGAAGGGATCGTCCTTTTGGCCGAAAAGATCAATGCCCGGGTGATCGCCGCGGGCATCGAGACCCAGACCGAAGGACGCACCCTGGCCGAACTGGGAATCCGGTACGGACAGGGCCATTTCATTGCCCGGCCCGACTTTCCCAAACCGCCGGCGCCGGCCCTCGCCGTCGAATCCATCGACATCGACGGCGGGGACGCGGGAGGGGCCGAGACAACGGTCCGGGTGCTGGCGAAACCGGCCCTCGCGGTTGGCCCCGACACGCCGGTGTCGGAAATCAAGGAATTGCTCAAGGACCAGCCGCCCCTGTGCAGCGTAGTCATCGTGGAGGAGGGCCGCATCCGGGGATTGCTGATGAGCTATCACCTTGATCGGATGCTGGGGACTCAATACGGCGTGTCGCTGTTCTACCGTCGTCCGGTTTCCATGCTCATGGACCCGGCGCCCCTGACCGCGGACGCCGGACAGCCCCTTGGCGAGGTGGCGGCGGCGGCCATGAACCGGGAGCCCACTAAAATTTTCGACGACGTGGTGGTCACGGAAAGGGACGGGATCATCGGCGTCGTTTCGGTCCAGAAGATGATGGAGCGGCTGGCCCGGGTCGAGATCCGGGCCCGGGAGTCCGCCGAGGCGGCCACCCGGGCCAAAAGCCGGTTTTTGGCCAACATGAGCCACGACATCCGGACCCCCATGAACGCCATCCTGGGCATGGCCGATCTGCTCTGGGAATCGCCCCTTACCGAAGAGCAAAAGGAATACATCGCCATCTTCCGCGGCGCCGGCGAAAGCCTGCTGGCCCTGATCAACGACATCCTCGATCTGTCCAAGGTGGAGGCCGGCGGCATCGAACTGGAGGCCGTCTCCTTCTCCCCGGAGCGGGAAGTGAAAAAGACCTGCGAGATTATGGCGGTGAAAACCCGGGAGACCGGCGTGGCCATTTCCTGGTCGGTGGACCCGGACGTCCCCCGAAACCTGATCGGCGATCCGGTCCGGCTTCGGCAGGTGCTGTCCAACCTGGTGGGCAACGCGGTCAAGTTCACCGCCAAAGGGGAAATCGTCGTGACCGTCGAACCGGCGGCGGAAGGGGAGGGCGGTTCCGACGACGACGCCGTCGCCCTGCGGTTTTCCGTTCGCGACACGGGCATCGGCATTCCCAAGGACAAGCAGGACGCGATTTTCGACAGCTTCGCCCAGGCCCATTCCAACACCAACCGGGAATACGGGGGCACCGGTCTGGGCCTGGCCATCTGCCGCCACCTGACGGAACTCATGGGCGGTCGGATCTGGGTGGAAAGCGAGCCGGGGGTCGGCAGCACCTTCCGGTTCACGGCCCGGTTCGCGCCGGATTTGTCGCCGGATGTCGAGGAAAAAGCGGAACCCGTCGATCCCACGGCGACGGACCTGGCCGCCGTTCCGCCCCTCCGGATCCTCCTGGCCGAGGACAACCGGAACAACCGGATGCTTTTCTCCTTTTACCTGAAAGATACGGACCACACGGTGGACGCCGCTGAAAACGGCCAAATCTGCTTTGACAAATTCACGGCGAACACCTACGACATCGTCTTTCTGGACATCGACATGCCGGTGATGGACGGTTACAAAACCGCCGACGCCATCCGGCGGTGGGAGGCGGAGAACGATCGCACGCCGACGCCCATCGTCGCCCTCACCGGCCACGCCCTCAAGGGCAAGCGGCGGGAGAGCCTGGACGCGGGCTGCACCGAGCACATCACCAAGCCCTTCAAGAAGCATCACATCCTCGACGCATTAGGCCGGCATGCGACCCAGGGATCGCCGATCTCAGACGCGCTGCAACCGTCTGATCCTGAGTCTGCCTCGGCGTCCAAAGAAGCCGAAACGCCCGCGGACGCCGGCGCCGTGGAGATCGACGCGCAACTGGCGCCGCTGATCCCCGGCTTCCTGGAAAACACCCGTCAAGAGGTGGCGGAACTGGAAGCCGCCGTCGCTCAGGGGGACCGGGAGATAGCCCGCCGCCTGGGCCACCGGATCAAGGGGGCCTGCCTGTGTTACGGGTTCGATGAATTGGGCGGCATGGCGGCCGCCATTGAAACAGCGGCCGCCGGGGATGAAGGGATGGATGGCATAGGTGAAAAATGCGAGGGATTGAAAAGGGGGTTGGAGACGGTGGAGGTTCGGTTTGCGTAACGGAGAAATGATCGCGGCCCATATTCATTATGGGTGCGGCTCTCCCTGAAGCGCATGGTGTCAGTTGACTTCGGATTGCGACTAACATGCTGAATTGAAATATGTTGCAGGTCGTTACAAAAGAGCTGCACCCAACGTGTTTCATTGAGACAGCATGTTCAGTACATACAGAGCCTCTTCTATTCCGATCCGGTT
The DNA here is from genome assembly GCA_964652715.1 of uncultured Desulfobacteraceae bacterium. Lineage (GTDB taxonomy): Bacteria > Desulfobacterota > Desulfobacteria > Desulfobacterales > JAABSP01 > JAABTD01. The sequence goes on along the minus strand of CAZZBE010000046.1, from coordinate 530 downwards.
ATCGTCATTCACGTCGGCCGCCAATTGGACCGAAACATTGACCCCCGCGCAGACTTGCAGGGCCAGGATGGCGTCTCCCAAATCCAGTTTCGTATTGGAATTGAGGTCCCCTTTGGCAACGACGATGCCGTCGATCAATCTGTTGTAAAAGACGTCGGTGTCCTGAACTCCGGTCGTCCTGTCGATGTAGGTGTCCGGATTATCGGGATCGATCCGGCAGATCATGGGAAGCGTAAAAGATTCCAACCCACTGGCGTATGAATACCATTCGGTGCTGTTGTCGACGTCGCAATACCACGGTATGTAATCGTTTCGAATGGTCTCCCGGATGGACGGATCGACTTTCTGGCAGACGGCGTCCCTCATGTAAGTCGTATTGGAACAGGTGTCTCTTCCGGCTATCAGGAGAATGGTCTTGCCCTGTGCCCGGGCCGCGGATATGGCTTCCGCCCTGGATGTCAGCCAATTCAGCGTGTCGCTGGACGCCGCAAGTCTGTTGTAAAAGACGTCGGTGTCCTGAACTCCGGTCG
>CAZZBE010000045.1:0-21974 GCA_964652715.1 uncultured Desulfobacteraceae bacterium | reverse complement strand
ATGGCCCGGGAGGACCGGGTCCGCCGGATCGTGGTGGACACCGAGCCAGCCGGTCCGGTGACGTTCGGGCTGGCCGCCCGGCTGGCGGCGGCCATGGAGGCCCAATACTTCAAAATCGACGACCTGAAGGCGCAGACCCTCGTGGAGATCGTCAAAGGACAAGGTACATGAAACCAACGCCCGTTTATCCCTTCGCCGCCATCGTGGGCCAGGAAAAGATGAAGCTGGCCCTGATTCTCAACATCATCCATCCCGGCCTGTCCGGCGTCCTCATCCGGGGCGAGAAAGGCACGGCCAAGTCCACGGCCGTCCGGGCCCTGGCCGACATCCTGCCGGAGATCCCGGTCTTCCGGGACGATCCCTTCGTGCTCGACCCCCGGGAGGAGGCCGAGACCTACCGGGAAATCGTCCGGACCCTGAATCCCGACGCGGCCGAGCCGGCGGACCTGCCGGAAACGATGTCCCGGAAGGTCCGCGTGGTGGAGCTGCCCGTGGGGGCCACCGAGGACCGGGTGGTCGGGACTCTGGATTTGGAGCACGCCCTGAAGCACGGGGAAAAGCGGGTGGAGCCGGGCATTCTCGCCGCGGCCCATCGCGGGATTCTCTACGTGGACGAAGTGAATTTGCTGGACGATCACGTGGTGGACGTGCTGCTCGACTCGGCGGCCATGGGCGTCAACACCATCGAACGGGAGGGGATTTCCTTTTCCCACCCGGCCCGGTTCACCCTGGTGGGCACCATGAATCCCGAAGAGGGCGAACTCCGGCCCCAGCTCCTGGACCGGTTCGGCCTCTGCGTCCAGATCGAGGGCATTCTCGACGCCGGCGAGCGGGTGGCGGTGATGGAGCGCCGGGCCGCCTTCGACGAGAACCCCGAAGCCTTCGCGGACAGGTGGCGGGCCGAATCCGACGACCTCGCCGCCCGGATTTCCCGGGCCCAAGCCCTCTATCCGGAGGTGACGGCGGAACAGGCCCGGCTTTTCGAGATCGCCCATTACTGCCTGGACGTCGGCGTGGACGGCCACCGGGGCGACATCATCATGCTCAAAACCGCCAAGGCGCTTGCGGCATACGCCGGGCGAACGACCGTCGAATCCGAGGACATCACCGCCGCGGCAGAGCTGGTCCTTCCCCACCGGGTGCGCCGGCAGCCGCTGATGGAGATCGCGGACAATGTGCAGGCTCTCCGGGATCGATCCGCGAAAACCGGCTGACCATGTGTTTGAACGCCACGAATTGAAGCGCAACAGGAAAAACCAAATGCACATCGAAACCTACTACGACGGCGTGGAAATCCACCGGGAAGAGAAGATCATCTACGCCCGGTTTCTCCGGCCGCACCAGGTGATTTCCACCTGCCGGGCGGCGGGCGGGCTGCGGTCCGATCTGGATTTTGTCTTCAACCACCAGAGCTGCGAACCTGCGGGGCATGGGCACCGGATGAAGCCCGAGATGTGGCGGGATCCAGCTGCGTATCGTCAGCGGGTATGCGCCCCTTGCGGATTGGCGGCCGAGACATGCGCGACCCTGGGCACCGCCGCGAATATGAACAACGCGGCCTTTGTCAGCGAAGGGTTCCGGGAACTCGAAGTGGCCGCGGTCTGCACCGGCGGGGTGGAGACCAATGCGGGCCGGTCGGGGGACCCGGCCTCGGTCTATGAAACGGGGGACGGGTTCGAAACCCTGCCGCCCGCCGAAACGGCGCCGGGCGAGGGCACCATCAACACCATGATCTTCATCAGCCGGCCCCTGATCCCCGGCGCCCTGGTCCGGACCATCATGACCGCCACCGAAGCCAAAAGCGCGGCGCTGCAGGAGCTGGCCGTCAATTCCCGGTACTCGGACCGATTGGCGACGGGAACGGGCACCGACCAGATTGCCGTGGCCGCCATGCAGACCGATGATCCGCCGCTGACCAGCGCGGGGAAGCACGCCAAACTGGGGGAGCTGATCGGGCGGGCGGTGTACGGCGCCGTAAAGGAGACCCTGGCCATTCAGAACAGCCTCACCCCCCTTGGACAGTGTTCGGCCAAAATCCATCTGGAACGGTTCGGACTCGACCGAAAAAGGTTCATGGAGGCCGTCTGCGCCCATCTGGACCCGGAAACGGCCGACCTGCTTCGCGAGAATTTTCTGGTCGTGGAGCGCGACCCCGTCACCGTGGCGGCGGTGGCGGCAATGGTGCACCTGAAGGATAAATTCCGATGGGGGGTCCTGCCGGGCCACTGCTGGAGCGAGGTGATGGCCGCGTATGCGGCGCAGGTGGTCTGCGCCGTGAGCGGGGATTACAGCCGGATGGCCGAATATCGGGAGATGCTGGCGCCGGCCAGGGGAAGCTGTGATTCCAAGGCGTTTCTGGACCTGGCATGCAGGGCATTCGCCGAGGGATACGCGGACAAATGGCGGGACAAGGATCCGTCCTGACGGCCGGATCGAGGAGAGGAGGGGCGCCATGAAAATCGTATTCGTCCACGGCCACATGTTCAACGCGCAGACCTGGTCCCGGGCCCGCGCCCGGCTGAAGGAGAGCGGCATCGACCTGCGCCTCTTTACACAGCAACAGACGGCGCGGGAGGCGGCGGCGTTCATGGAGGAGGAGGGGGCGGACATCTTCATCGGCCAGTTGTTCCGCGACCTGCCCCATCACGACGCCCTGCTGGCGTCGGCGGAAAACGCAAAAACCCGCGTGGGTCTGGGGTGGGACATGCCGCCGGGTTTCTCCACGCTGACGGATGAGGAGACGGCGGAATTGGGCCGCTATCTGGAAAAGATCTCCGCCGACAATTATGTGAACGGCATCCGGTACCTTGCCGCATGCGCCGGGGCCGACCTCTCTTTTGATCCGCCCCGTCCGGTGCAAACCCGCGGCGTCTACCATCCGGACGCGCCGGACCTGTTTTCGAGCGTTTCGGACTATGCGGCCTGGCGGGCCGGCCGGCCCGGCGCGCCGGGCGGCGGCCCCGTGGTCGGCATCCTCTGTTACCACGGGCAGATCGCGGAAAAGAACCACGCCGACATCGACGCGGTGGCAAGGGCCGTCGAAGCCCATGGCATGGTCCCGCTGTGCGTCGCTTCCGAGGGCGCGCAGGACGCCGGTCTGCCGCCGCCGGAACGGCACCCTTGGCTCGCCTACCTCCGGGAGAGCCGCGCGTCCAAGGCCCTGGGGTTGTCGGCCCTCGTCAACCTGATGGCCGGGCGGCTTCTCTCCACGCCGGACGACGCCACGCTTTTGGAGGAACTGAACGTTCCGGTGTTTCAGATGATCCGGCTTTACCACCAGAGCCCCGGGGACTGGGAAGCGGACGCCGGCGGCCTCGGCCCCGGTTCGTTCGGCATGATCTATGGCCTGGCCCAGCCGGAGATGGCCGGGGTGATCGAGCCGACCCTGGCGGCGGGAACGGTCCCGGAAACGGACCCGTCTTCGGGCCTGGACCTCCGGCGGTACGTCCCCGTGCCGGAGCGCCTCGATCACGTCTGCGGGCGGCTGCGGCGCTGGATCCGGTTGCGGACCCTTCCCAACGCAAAGAAACGGCTTACCATCGTCCTCAACAACAATCCCTGCAAGGGGGTGGAGGCCACCCTCGGACTTGCCGCGGGGCTGGACACTTTCGAGAGCCTGGCCCGGTTCATCACGGCCCTGAAGGCCGCCGGGTACGACACCGGAGACGCGCCGGAGGAGGGCGGGGCCCTCCTCGACCTGTTTCTGCGGCGCAAGGCCATCTCCGAATTCCGGTGGACCACCGTGGACGAGATCGTGGACAAGGGCGGCGCGCTCCAGATGGTGGACGCCGGCCGCTATCTGCCCTGGTTCGACGCCCTGCCGGAAGCCGCCCGGCAAAAGGTGAACGAGGACTGGGGGGAATTTCCGGGGCAGGGCATGGTCTACCGGAAGAACGGCTCGGACGTGCTGCTCGTAACCGGCCTGGAATTCGGCAACCTCAAGATCATGATCCAGCCCAAACGGGGGTGTTACGGCGCCAAATGCAACGGCGAGGTCTGCCGCATCCTCCACGACCCCGCGCTCTCGCCCCCCCACCACTGGCTGGCGACCTACCGGTACATCCAGGAGACGTCCGACGCGGTGATCCATTTCGGCGCCCACGGCGCGCTCGAATTCCTGCCGGGCAAGCGGGCCGCCCTGTCCGCCGCCTGTTTTCCGGAGATCTCCCTGGGGGATCTGCCCAACATCTACCTCTACGTCATGGACGTGCCCGGAGACGGACTGGTGGCCAAACGCCGGGGCCGGGCCGTCATGGCGACCCATCTGACGCCGGTGTATCGTCCCGCCGCGCCGGATGCGGACATCCTGGCCCTGGAGCGCTTGCTGCTCGAATACCAATCCGCTTCGGATCACAAAGAACACCGGCGGCGGGACCGGGTGAAGGAGAAGATGATCCCGCTGATGAAATCCCTCAACTTCGAGGACCCCGAATGGGAGGGGGTGGATTTCGATCATCGGGCGGGATTTCTGGCGCGGCGGATCGCCCGGCTCCGTCGGACCTTGGCGCCGTCGGGCATGCACCTGCTGGGGGCGCCCCCGGACGAAGAAGGAACGGCCGCGATGGTTTCGATGATCCTGGCGGGACAGGGAAGCCGTGTCGAAATCCCGGAGATCCGCAATGCGATCAAGAGGGAAACCGGGCCATTCGCCGATCGCTGCCGGGAGATCGGCGGCAAAATCGCCATGAGCGCGCGGGAGATTCCGCAACTGCTGCGCGCGCTGAACGGCGAATACATCGAGCCGGGACTCTCCGCCTCCCTCAACCTTGGAAAAACGGAGGCTCTGCCCACCGGCCGCAATTTCTACGCCACGGATGTCAGGGCCCTGCCCACCCGCGCGGCCTGGGCGGTGGGGAAAACGCTGGCCGACAACCTCCTGGAGACGTATATCCGGGATGAAGGCCGGTTTCCGGAAAGCGTCGGCATCAGCCTCTGGAGCATTGACGCCTTCAAATCCGACGGCGAGGTCTTCTGTCAGATCCTCCACCTGATGGGCATGCGGCCGGTCTGGGATGCCAACGGCCGGGTGTCGGGGATCGAGCCGATTCCCCTGGAGGCGCTGTCGCTGACGGTCGACGGCAGGGGCTATTCGCCCCGCCCCCGGGTCGACGTGGTCATCCAGACCAGCGGCATCCTCCGGGATATGGTTCCCCATTTCGCCGACCTGGCGGACGAGGCGGCGGTGCTGGGGGCCCGGCTCGACGAGCCCCACGATCTCAATTTTATCCGGAAGCATACGGACGAGCGGATGGCGGAGCTGAAAGCGGAGATGGGAGACCGGTTCACGGAGAGCGAAATGGCGCGGATGGCGACCTTCCGGGTCTTCTCATCCGCGCCGGGAACCTACGGCGTGGGCGTGGGGCTCGCCCTGGACGCATCGGCCTGGGAGACCGAGGGCGATCTGGCGGAAACCTACGTCAACTGGGGCGGATATGCCTACGGTTCACAGGGGGCCGGCGGTTTTCCGCGGGTCGGCGGCCGGGAGGCGCGCCAACTGTACGCGAAAAGCCTCAAAACCGTTGACGCCGCCTACATGCGCCAGTATTCGCCGGAATACGACCTCGTGGACTGCGGCTGCTATGCCGGATCTCTGGGCGGCATGTCCGTGGCGGCGAAGGCCGTTTCCGGCAAAAACGCCAGAATCTACTGGGCCGATGTGAACACGGCCGGGGATCTCTCCGTCCGGGATCTGAAAGAGGACATCGAGATCTCCGTGAAGGCCAAGCTGCTCAACGAAAACTGGATCGAAAACCAGAAAAAACATGCCTACAAGGGCGCGGGGGCCGTCTCCGGCCGCGTGAACAACCTGTTCAAATGGAGCGCCACCACCCGGAAAGTGGACAAGTGGGTCTTTGACGAAGTGGTCGAGACGTATATCCGGAACGAAGAAAACCTGGCCTGGCTGCGCTCGGAAAACCCATACGCGCTGGAAGAGCTGACCCGCCGGCTCCTGGAGGCCGAATCCCGGGGAATGTGGGCGGCCGACGCCGACCGGCTCGATGCCGTGCGGCAGGCGGCCCTGATGGTTGAAGGCGATATGGAAGAGACCATGGGCGATGTGAAAGAAGAATTTCAGGGCGGAAAGGTGGAGGTGTTGACCGCCGCGTCCGTGGAGACATGGGCGCCGAAGTGGCGGTTGGGAAAATGAGCGGGGCGCGGCGCGCCGCCGGCAAACAAGGAGGATCATGAAGAAAGGACTGTTGATGGTATTCACCGGCGACGGCAAAGGAAAGACCACCGCCGCCCTGGGCATGGCCCTGCGGACCGCCGGCCACGGATTGAAGGTCTGCTTCATCCAGTTCATCAAGGGGAGCTGGAAATACGGCGAACTGGACGCGGTCAAGCAGTTCGGGGGCCTGATCGATTTTCACGTCATGGGCAATGGGTTCACCTGGAAATCCGACAACCCGGAAGAGGGCAGGGTTCTGGCCCGCCGGGGCTGGGCCCATGCCGTCGAGGCCATGGGGTCCGGGAAATACCACCTGGTGGTGCTGGACGAACTCACCTATCCACTCAATTACGGCATGATCCAGCCGGAACCGGTGCTGGAGGCTCTGTCCCAAAAGCCGCCGGATCTTCACGTCGCCATTACCGGCCGCAAAGCACCCGAGCCCCTTCTTCAGGCGGCGGATCTGGTGACCGAGATGCGGGCCGTCAAACACCCGTTGAAGGCCGGGATACAGGCTCAGAAAGGGGTCGAATTTTGACGGTCCGCCGTCTGCTCAATTTCAGCACCCATCCCGGCGAACCCGAAATGTTTAATGACGACTGGAACGAGGCGGCGCGGTTCCTGGCGCGGTGGGAGTTCGACGGCTTCGAGATCTACCCGGTGGGCGACTATCCCTGCGAGCGGATCCGGTCCGACATCGTCGAGGCGCTGCACCTGCGGTTTTTCGTCATCCTGGCGCCCATCTGGCGAAACGACCGGAAGCGGCTGCTGGAGATCTTCGGGGACTGGGAAACGGTGGATCGCTTTTACGGCGGCCGGGACGCGGAATGGATCGCGGCTTTCTACGCACGCCAACTCGATTTGGCCCGGCATCTGGGATGTTCCTACGTGGTCTTCCACCCGGTCCACTGCGAGCTGGAGCACGTGTTCGACTGGCGGTTTCCCTGGCGGACCGACGACACCCTCGACCTGTGCGCCGAGGTGGTCAACGCGGCGACCCGGCAAAGCGGCTATGACGGGTTCATCCTCTTTGAAAATCTCTGGTGGCCGGGCAGCTTCCGGCTGGACAGCCCCCGGGAGTACGACCGTCTGCTGTCGCGCGTCGAACATCCCCGTTGCGGCATCGCATTAGACACCGGCCATCTCCTCAACAAAAACCCGGACCTGACCGACGAGCGGGAGGCCGTCCGATATCTGTTGGCATGCGTGGACCGCCTGGGGGAGATCGCCCGGCATATCCGGACGGTGCATCTGACCAAAAGTTTGTCCGGCGACTACATCCGGAAGAGCCGGTCCCTGGAGAACCCCTTCGGCGAAGCCCGCACCTTCTGGGAAAAACTCGGCATCGCCCGCCGCCACGTTTTCCGGATCGATCAGCACGGTCCGTTCGAGACCCCCCAAGTCGCGGCGGTGCTCGACCGGATCGGGCCGGAAAATGTCGTTTTCGAATTCACCTTCCGGGACATGCCGGAATGGGAAGCGAAGATCGCGGCCCAGAAGGCGGCGCTGCTGGAGTGTCTGTGGCGCATCCCCTCTCCCCTTGAGGCTGAGCCTTACGCGCACTATGCACCGCTCGAAGGGGATTGGCGTCCCGCATCGCCAAGGATTGGAATCCCCGGGAGGGGCCGGCATGTGTAACCTGCATTGATCAGGCTTCGCGCGTGGGGACAAATCCCGCTCTTCCCTCGGCGCCAAGCGTGCGTAAGGCACAGCCCCTCGAAGGGAGAGAGGGAAGCTCAACCAAATCATTAACTACAGGAAAAAGGATGCCCTATGACGTTTTTCTCTTTGACGTACCGCCTGCCGTTTTGGATCCTGCTGATGCTGACCGTCATCGGTTTCGCATCGGGCGCCGCCGCGGTCTCCGTTCCGGATATCCGATACGCCGAAGGCTTCCGCGTGGAACCGTTCAAATCGTTCACCCTGGTTTCCGTCAAGCCGGCCCGGGGGGACGGCGCGCCGCTGTTTCGGTATCTGCTGGTTCCGAGGGGAAAAACGCCGCCTGAAGACCACCCCCCGGCCCAGGTCGTCCGGGTCCCCGTTCGACGGGTGGCGGCCCTTTCCACCACGTATCTGGCCTACATGGACGCGGCCGGCGTCGTGGACCGGCTGGCGGCCTTGAATAGTTTCAAGCATGTCAACACCCCGTCCGTGCGCCGCCGCATCGGGGCCGGGGAGCTTCGCGAGGTGGGGAATATCACCGGGCTGCGCATCGAAGTCCTCCTCGACCTGTCGCCCGATCTCATCCTGACGTCGGCGGCCGGGTCGGTGTTCGACGCCCAGCCCAAACTGAAAGAGGCCGGGTTGACCACGGCCGTTGTCGCCGACCACCTGGAGGCCCATCCCCTGGGCCGGTGCGAATGGATCAAATACCTGGCGCTTTTTTTCGGCACGACCGATCACGCGGCGGCGCTCTTCGACGGCATCGAGGCCCGGTATTTGCGGCTTGCGGACATGGCGTCCAAAGCGCCGGGCCGTCCCGCCGTTCTCGTCAACGCGCCGTTCAGGGGGCAGTGGTGGGTACCGGGCGGCGGCAGCTTCGTGGCCCGGTTCATCCGGGACGCCGGGGGCGCCTACCTGTGGGCGGACGTGGACGGCGGGGGCAGCCGGGCCTTTGATATCGAAGCGGTCTACGACCGGGCGTTGAACGCCGATGTCTGGCTCAACACCGCCATGTGGACGCGCATCGACGACGCCCTGGCCGCCGACCCGCGGTTCGCCGACGTCAAGGCCCTGAAAACGGGCCGGGTCTTCAACAACAACAAGCGGCTCAACGAACACGGGGGCAACGATTACTGGGAATCGGGGATGCTCCGGCCGGAGGTGATTCTGGCCGATCTGATCAAAATCCTCCATCCCGACCTGCTGCCCGACCATGAATGGGTTTATTACCGACGGCTGGAAGGGAGCGGACGCGATGCTGACGGGAGGTCCCGGTGACCGGACGCGTTTCCCGGTCCTGGCTGTTCGCCGCCATGTTCGCCGCCCTGGCCGCGCTTTTCCTGCTCGACCTGATGACCGGGTCGGTGACCATCGCGCCGGATCAGGTCCTTCGCATCCTACTGGGCGGGGACGCCGAGCGGGCGTCGTGGGAGAGGATCGTCTGGCTGTTCCGGATGCCCAAGGCCATCACCGCCGTGCTTGCGGGCGCGGGGCTGGCGTTGAGCGGGCTGCTGATGCAGACCCTGTTCCGGAATCCCCTCGCCGGCCCGTCGGTGCTGGGCATCAGCGCCGGGGCGAGTCTGGGGGTGGCGGTGGTGGTGCTGTGGGCGGGGTCCGGCGGGGTCCGGCAGGGCTTCATCGAGGGCCTGGGCCTGACCGGAAAGGCCGGTCTGGTGTTGTCTTCGGCGGTCGGCGCGGGTTTGGTGCTGTCGGCGATCCTGGCCCTGGCCCGGCGGGTTCACGACGTGATGACGCTCCTGATCGTCGGCATCCTGTGCGGCTTCGCGGTCACCGCCGGCGTCAGCGTCCTGATCCATTTCAGTGATCCGGAACGGATTCAGGCCTACGTCGCATGGACCTTCGGCAGCTTCGGGGCCGTCACCTGGAAGGACCTGGCGCTGTTCACGCCGGTCATGGCCCTGGGGGTTCTGGGGTGCCAGATGATCCGCAAACCCTTGAACGGTCTGCTGCTGGGCGAAAATTACGCCCTCAGCATGGGGCTCCGGATCCGTCCCCTGCGCCTGGCCGTCATCGGCCTCACCGCCCTCATGGCCGGCACGGCCACGGCGTTTTGCGGGCCGGTGGCCTTCGTGGGCATCGCCGTGCCGCACCTGGGGCGGGTCGCCATGAACAGCTCCGACCACCGGCTGCTGCTGCCGGCTTCGGCGCTTCTGGGCGCGGTCGTGGCCCTGACCGCCGACCTGCTGGCGCAACTGCCGGGAAGCCATGCCATTTTGCCCTTAAACGCCGTCACGGCCCTTATCGGAGCGCCGGTCATCATCGGGTTCATTCTGCGCCGGCGGAACCTTCAGAAAACGTTCGGCGGATGATATCTCAACCGCAAACAGGACAAGCGACGGACAGATGAACATCGCCATTTACGGAAAAGGCGGCATCGGGAAATCGACCATCGCCGCCAACCTCTCTGCGGCCCTGGCCGAATCCGGACGGCGGATACTGCAGATCGGCTGCGACCCCAAGGCCGATTCCACCCGCCTGCTGCTCAACGGCCGGGCGGCGACCACGGTGCTCGACTACCTGCGGGACACGCCGCCGGCGCAGCAGCGGCTCGGGGATCTGCTCCACACGGGATACGCCGGCGTGGTCTGCGCAGAGGCCGGCGGGCCGGAGCCGGGCGTGGGATGCGCCGGACGGGGCATCCTCAGCGCCTTCGCCCTGTTCGAGCGGTTGGGGCTGGACATGGCCCGCTTCGACACCGTCCTTTACGACGTGCTGGGGGACGTGGTCTGCGGCGGGTTCGCCGTGCCCCTGCGGAAGGGATTCGCGGACGTGGTCTATGTGGTCCTGTCCGAGGAGTTCATGGCCATCTACGCGGCCAACAACATCCTGCGGGGCGTGCGCAATTTCGACGGCCGAGGGCATCGACTGGCCGGGATCCTCCTCAACAGCCGGGGACGGAACGAAGACCCGGCCCCGGTTCGGCGGTTCGCCGACGCGGCGGGGCTGCCCATCGTGGGCCGGGTCCCCCGGAGCGACCGGTTCCGGCGGGCCGAAGAGGGGGACCGGACCGTAATCCAGGCCTTTCCCGACGCGCCGGAAAGCGGCCTGTTCCGGGACCTGGCCGGGAAGATCGCCTCGAATCGCCGGCTGTTCCCCGCCCGGCCGCTGGCGGACGCCGAACTGGAGCGGATCGTCTTCCGGAAAACCGCCGCCCAACCCGCCCCGGGGCCCCTTCGGGACAACGCCCCGGCCGGGCCGGCGCGCCGCGGGGCGTCCCCCGCCGAAAAAGCGCCGGAACCCCCGGGCGCGCCGCCGGCGGTCGCCGGCCATCCCCTGTCCAAAAGCATGATGTTCCGCGAGCCGCTGCACGGGTGCGCCTTTACCGGCGCCGTCTGCACCACGACCCAGATCCGGTCCACCGTGACCGTGGCCCACGGGCCGCGAAGCTGCGCCCACATCGCCCACCGGACGATCCTCTCGTCGGGGATCCGGGCCCGATGCCGGCGCGGACAATCCCTGCCCCGGCAACTGGCGCCCTCCCTGGTCAGTTCGGACATGGATGAGGGCGTGGTGATTTACGGCGGCGGCGACGCCCTGCGCGCCGCTCTTCGCAAAGCGCTGGACCGGCGGCCGTCGGCGGTGTTCGTCGTGACCACCTGCCCGTCCGGCGTGATCGGCGACGACCCGGCGGCGGCCATCCGGGACGTCCGCGCCGATTATCCGGACATTCCCGTGTTGCCGGTCACCGCCGACGGCAACATCCGGGGGGATTACATGCAGGGCGTGATCAACGCCTGCCTGGAGGGGGCGGCGGCCCTCATCGACCCGGCGGCGGCGCCCGACGGCGACCGGGTCAACATTCTGGCGGAGAAGAACATCGCCAACAACGCGGAATCCAACTTCGCGGCCGTCGCCGATCTCCTGAACGACCTCGGGATTTCGGTCAACTGCCGGTTCGTCCGCGACACCGACGCGGCGGCCCTGGGCGGGTTTTGCCGGGCGCGGCTCAACCTGCTGGCCTGCGAGGACCATTTCGGGCGGCTGCTGCGGGACCATTTCACCCACCGGTTCGACGCGCGGTTCGCGGCCCATCCCTTTCCGGTGGGATTTGCGGAAACGGAGCGCTGGCTGATGGACATCGCCGCCGTTTTCGGCAAGACCGACGCGGCCCGTCGGCTGGCGGAAAGCCAAAGGCGCCGGTACGAGGCCGCCGTCGCCGCCCACCGTCCCCGGCTGTCCGGCAAACGGGTTATGATCGTCAGCTACATCCACGATGTGGACTGGATCCTGGAAACCGCCTTTGACCTGGGCATGACCGTCGAAAAGGTGGGGGTCCTCAACTACAGCCAGGATTTTCTTTTCCGCACCCGGTTCGCGGACCGGTTCGAGGTGGAAAGCGGCTACACCCCGGAGAAGCGGGACGCGGATCTTGCGCGGGTCCGGCCGGACCTTTTCCTGTGCAACTACATGCCCGGGCGGCTGCCGGTCCCGGTCCACGCCGACGGCATCCCGTTGTGCCCGGATGTCGGCTTTTTCGGGGGAATCGCCTTTGCCCGGCGCTGGGCCGCGGTGCTCAAATCGCCCATACGGGAAGGATGGCGGGATGATCGATCGTGAATGGCCGGATCTGACGGCGGACGGGTTCACCGGCGCCCTCATGGCGGTGGAAGGGATAACGGACGCGGCCGCGCTCATCAACGGCCCCACCGGGTGCAAATTCTACCACGGGGCACTGTCGGAGGGCCAGTTTCCACGGGAGACTTCCATGGACCCGCTCCAGTTTTCCGATGAATTCTATTTCGGCCAGCCGAGGGTCCCGGCCACCTATCTGGACGATCAGGACTACGTGTTCGGGGCGACCGGCAAGCTGGAAGCCATTCTGCCCCGGGTGGCCGAGAAGGGACACCGGCTCATCGGGGTGGTCAATTCACCGGGCGCGGCCCTCATCGGCGACGACCTGGAGCGCTTCATCGCCGGCGCCGGCCTGCCCGTTCCCTGCGTGGCCATCGAAAGCGCCGGGTTTTCGACGGGCCTCGCCCAAGGGTTCCAGGCCGCGGCGACGGCGATCCTCAAGCGGCTGTCGCCCCCGGCGCGGCCGGTGGAAGATCCCCGCCGGATCACGCTCGTGGGCCTGTCCATCTTTCACCGCCACTGGGAAGGCGACGCGGCCGAATTGCGGCGGCTGCTGGGATTGTGCGGCATCGGGGTCCACGCCGCGGTGTGCGCCGGCTGCTCGGTGGACGACCTGGAGACCCTGGGCGCGTCGGCGGCCTTTGTCGCGGTCAACCCGGAATATGCGGACGCGCTGGCCCCTTTTCTGGCGGACCGGTTCGGCCGGCCGGCGTGGTTTCCCACAGCGGGGGCCCCGGTGGGCTTTTCGGAGACCGGGCGATGGGTCGAAGCCGTCTGCCGCGAGCTGGACGCCGACCCGCGACCGGCCCTGGCGGACATCCGGTCCGCCCGGAAACGGGCCTTCGACGCCCTGAGCCGGTTCAACTCCCTCACCGGCCTGCCCCGGGGCGCGACCTTCGCCCTTCGGGCCGACGGCGGCGCGGCCCTGCCCCTGACCCGATGGCTCTACGATTACCTGGGAATGGTCCCGGAGGCGGTGTCGACGGCGGAAGCCACCCGGGACCAGTCGGAAACCCTGGCCCGGTATCTGGCCGACATCGGCTGCGCCGACGCCTGGAACGCGCAAACCGGCCGCATCGGCCCGGACCTGGTCTTCGGCGGCGAGGATTTCATCAGCCGGTTCAGCGGACGGGGTCTGCCGGTGGTCGGCATCGACATCGCCCTTCCCGGCGGCGGACAAATGGACGTGGTTCCCAAATGCCAGGTGGGCCCCACCGGCGCTCTGTGGCTTTTGGAGCGGATTTTAAACGGCATGCTGGTTTGACATATGCCTTCATCCATGAAAAAACCGATGAATCGAAGAACATTTCTGAAGTGTGTGGTTCTGGCGGGTGCGGGCGCCCTGCCGCGGCCTGTGGCCGCCGGGGACGAACCGAAGCCGGTTCGCATCGCGTTCCTGCACCTGTCTCCCGCGCCCGGCGACCTGACGGGCAACCGGGCGATGATCGATAACGCGGTCGCTGCCGCCGCCGAAGCGGGGGCGACCGTCATCCTTACGCCGGAACTGTGCGTCAGCGGATACGCCTTTGCAGAGGTCATCGGAACGGACTGGATTCGTCCCCAGCCGGATGCATGGACCCAGGTGTTTTGCGGAAAAGCGGCCAAGCTCGGGGTAACGGTGTTTCTTTCCATGCCGGAACGGGACCCCCGGACCGGAAAACTTCACAACGCTGTTTTCGCCATCGGACCGGATGGCGCGATATTGGGAAGACATCGTAAAATCCGGACGATTCGGGTCGGGCATGAGGCCTGGTCGTCTCCCGGCGATGCGCCGGCCGTCATACGGGTCCCCCCTTTCGGCGAGGTGGGAATGATGATCTGCGCGGATGCTTATACGCCCCGGATTGCACGACAGCTCAGGTCCCTTGGCGCGCGGGTCCTGATCTCCCCGGCCAACTGGGCGCCGGGCGAATACGGACCGGCCGGCGTGTGGGAACAATGTACGAAAGATACGGGGCTTCCGCTGTTGGTCTGCAACCGCACGGGCGTGGACGGGCTCGATTTCCGCGAAGCGAAAAGCGTCGTGGCCAAAGACGGCGGGCGTCTCTTTTCAAAGGCGCATCCGGTATCGGCGGTGTTTCTGATCGATTGGGATGTGAAACGCCAAAGGCCGATGACCCGGCCACCCCGCGTTATCCCCCTGCCAATCCGGTAAGCAACCGACCTCCCGCGTGTTGGGCGGCGGGCGCACGCGCCCCGAACAGGGAAAACAACGCAAGGGCCTCTTTTTCGAATGCGCCTTGACTTGGGGGCCCAAATCGCGTATAGACGGACCAGAAAAAGGCGACCGATGCCCATTGCGGGCTCAATAGGGAAGCCGGTGAGAATCCGGCGCGGTCCCGCCGCTGTGATCGGGGACGAAAGCCGCAAATTGCCACTGTAACGACAAAAGCGTTGCGGGAAGGCGCGGCCGGTAGGATGATCCGGGAGCCAGAAGACCTGTCGGCCGCAACGAGAAGTCGTTTGCACGGCGAGAAACCGTGATGCGAACCGCATGGATGTTCTCCCCGTCGGACCGCGGCCATTCCCCGCGGCCGCCCGGAGCCCCATGGCGCGGCTTCTCCGGGGGATGAAGCAAGCTGGGTGCAATCCCCCAACCGTTTAATCGGTTGGGGGTTTTTTTGTTTTTGGGCCCCCGGAAACACGACCCCCAGCGAGGAGCAAAAAATTGTTTTCATCTCTTTTTCGGTTGACTGTCCGCCATCTTGTTTTCCACTGCCTGCCGCTTTTTATCATCCTAACAGTCGCCGCCCCGGCGGGGTCGCAGACGTCCTCCGAGGCGCCGCCGGCGCCCGCGACAGGGCCGCCGGCGGTCAAAGGCGCCGAAGTGGTCCTGGAAGATGTGGTCGTGACCGCCGAACGTGCGGAAACGCCGTTTCTGACCGGAGACGTGGACCCGGAACTGACGCCGACTTTTTTTTCGGTGGTCAAACGGGATGAGTTCGAGGGAAAGATGGAGAGCCTGGGGGAAGTGCTGGAAAAAGAGGCGGGGGTGACCATGCGCACAACCGGGGGCGTGGGCGGCTATTCCGTGGTCTCCATCCGGGGGTCGGCCGAAAACCAGGTCATGGTCTTTCTGGACGGCATTCTGCTCAACGAGGGCGCCGGCGGCGGCGTGAACCTGGGCAACATCTCCCTGAGCGATGTGGAAGCCGTGGAGATCTACCGGGGGGCCACGCCGGTCAACTTCGCCCAGGCCTCCATCGGCGGCGTAGTGAACATCCGGACCCTCCGGCGGAAAGGCGGGTTCAAGGCCAACGTCGGCGCCGTCGGCGGCTCCTTTGAAACCGTCAACGCCTTCGGGTACGTCAACCACAAACCCGGCCGGTTCGATTACCTCTTTTCCTTCGACTATCTGCAATCGGAAAACAACTACAGAATTCTAAACGGCAACGGCACCCCTCACGTCGATGCGGACGACCGATGGGAGGATCGGCGCAACAGCCAGGTGGATCAGTACAACGTCACGGCGAAATTCGGATACGACCTGACCGACGACCTTCGCGTGGACCTGCTCGAGCAGTTCTTCTACAAAGACCAGGGCGTGCCGGCCTGGAACAACAACCCCTTCAACGACGCCGCCCTCGACACTCGGCGGAATACGTCCAGCCTCCGCTTGACCCGGGACGGACTCGGCCCGTTCAATCTGGCGATCAACTACAACCTGGTCTGGCAGGAAGAAGAATATGACGATCGAAACGGATACGTTGGATTCGGCAAGCAGCACAACAGGTACGAGACCACCCGCCACGGCGGCGGGTTTTACGCCGAGTGGCTTTCCACCTGGAACATTGTGAGCCTGAACGTGGATTACAAGCGGGAAGCCTACCGGCCCGAAAACCTGCTCAACGACGAGGCCCTTCAGGACAGCAATCGGGAGACATGGAACGTGGCCCTGCAGGACAACCTGCTTCTGTTCGGGGAACGGATCGTCTTGACGCCGGCCCTGCGCTACACCGCCATCGACAACACCCGGGAAAAAGCCACGGCGAAATGGGGTCAGGATTTCGACCGGCTCAACGCCAGCAAGGACTACTGGAAGCCCCAGGCGGGGATCAAATACAAGCCCTGGCCCTGGTTGGCGTTCAAGGCCAATTACGCGGAATATGTCCGGGAACCCTCTTATCTGGAGATGTTCGGCGACCGGGGCTTCACCCGGCCCAACGCCCAGCTCGAACCCGAAGAAGGGGTCAACTGGGACGTTGGATTCGAGATCGATTACGTCCCGGACCCATGGTGGCTCGGCCGGGTTTCGGTTTCCGGGGCCTATTTTGCCACCGACCTGGAAAACGGCATCGTCTGGGTATACAACTCCGCCGGCGTCGGGCAGGCGGTCAACATCGCCAATGCCGACATTTCCGGCTTCGAAGCCGGCTTCGGCATTGATTTTCTGAAATGTTTCACACTGACCCTTCGCGGCGCCTGGCAGGACACGGAGAACCGATCCACCGGAACCTACGATGTCTTTTACGGCAATGCGCTGCCGGGCCGGTGGGCGTTTTCCTATTCCGGCCGCCTGGAAAGCCGTTACAAGGGCCTCGAAATCTACTACGAGCACCTTGTCGAGCAGGACATGTTTTACGACCGGGCCAATCTTCTGGACGCCGACGACAAATCCATCGGCAACGCCGGCGTTTCATTCTTATGGCGTGATTTCAAATTCAGTTTTGAAGTCAAGAACGTCGGACACGAGCATCACCAGGATTTTTCCGGCTGGCAGTCGCCCGGCCGGTCGTTCTGGATCGGCGTGAAATACAACCGTTGACGCGGTTGCCGGAAGGACGGCCGGGCAACGGGTCGGCCGTCCGATCATTAACCAGGGGCGCCAACGGGCCGGGAGCCCGGATTCGACCCCGCAAACAATTGGAGGTAAGGAGACAGATGATCAGCAGAAGACATCAACAATGGATGACGGGCCTTGTCGCGGCGGTGTTCATGGTTTTTGCGGCGGCTTCCGCTGGGGCCCAGGGCGACGCCGTCGAGCAGTGGGCGCTGACCGACCCCACGACCCCGGATTACGCGACCCACACCCTCTCCCTGATCAACGTGGACAAACCCCGCAACGCCCAAAACGAACTGAACCCCAGCGCCAATGGAAAGACGGTGCGCGCCCACGGCGAATACTTCTACGTGGTCGAAACCGGCCAGGCCAACAGCATCGCCAAATACCACATGAGCGATCTGACCGAACCGGTCTGGAACTATTCGATCCAGTTTTCGGGCGACACCGGCGCCGAGGGCTTCCAGGACCTGGTCTTTTACAATGAATACAAGGCCTATGTGCTGCGCCGCGGCACGACCGTCGCCAAGGTCGTCAACCCCTCGGCGTCAAGCCCGGAAGCCTTTGAAATCGGCCAGTTCGATCTGGGTCACTATGCGGACGACGACGGGGACCCGGAAATCTACCTGGGCATCGTCGTCGGCGACCGGCTCTTTGTGGGCATGAGCCGGGTGGACAATTCCACGTGGCTGCCCTGGGGCGACGTCCAGGTCCCGCCCAGCGTGCCGTCCTACGTCGCCGTCATCGACACCAAAACCGATACGGAAATCGACACGCGGCCCATCTCCGGCGGAAGCCAGGACCTGCCCGGCATCCCGCTGCCCCTGCCCTACGCCTATCAGGGCGCCGACTATCATCCCGGCACGAACACCGTGTACTGGGCCTGCGGATCGGCCCTGGACTTCAGCGGATGGGGGTATCCGGCCAGCGGATGGGAATACAAGGGCGGCATGGCGGCCATCGATCCGGACACCTACCGGACCGAGGTCCTTTGGGACGACGGGACTATGGAAAACCATCCCCATGGGTCCACCTGCAACGCCCGGATTTACTCCAGCACCCTGGGCTTTTTCACCGGATACCTGGGCGCGGACGATTCCAAGCTCCACGCCTTCAATCCGACCACCCGCGTGGTGTACGGCGCGGTCCATCCGGTCTTTGACGGCACCTACAATTCATTGCAGAAATTCGCGATCAACATCGACAAGAACAACCACCTGTGGGCCACCAACTCCCAGTACCATGAAATGGTGATCCTCGATATCGACGAGACCGGCGATGCGCCGGCTTTTACCATCGACGAAAAAATCGACACCGTCTACGATCCCGACCAGGTGGTCTTCGCCCAGAGCCAAAGCGTGAACGTCGACGTCGACAGCCCGGCCGGAGATGTGCGGGATGTCGAGACCACCGCCGTCGGGGACCTGTCCGGGGATCTGGCCGGGCAACTGCCCGCCGGCATGGAATTTCCGGACGGGTTGGTCGAATTCACGGTGGCCAATCTCGAATCGGCGGGACAGACCGTCACTGTCACCGTGACCTTCGATGGCAACATCCCCGCCGATGCCCGCTACTACAAGGTGGATGAAACCGGCGGCAAGGGCGTGTATGAATTTGTGGACGCGGATGGAACGCCGCTTTACGTCGTCAGCGGCAACACCGTTCAACTGACGCTGACCGACGGCGGCCCCGGAGACCATGACGGCGCGGCGGACGGCAAAATCGTCGATCCTGGCGGCTGGGCCCGGACCATCTCCTTGGACGCCCCCGGCGATGATGATGATGACGGCGGCGGGGGGGGCAGCGGCGGCGGCTGTTTCATCGATTCGCTGGGTCGCTGATCTGCCGAAGGATTTCGGACTCTCCCCGGCGGACCGCCGGCGCGCGGTCTTCCGGGGAGAAACGGATGGATGGAGATAGCATGAATCGACGCTTGCATTCGGCGGCATGCGGCTTGCTGACGGCCGCCGCTCTGATGGCGGGGGGGTGCTCCGGGACCGCCCCGGCTTCAACAGAAGACGGAGACGAACGGCCCCGGGCGACCGTGGTGGACGGCATGGGGCGGGAGAGAACCGTGCCCCGCCCACTGGAACGGGTGGTGACCCTGGGCGGCACGACCACGGAGATCATCTGGGCACTGGATGAACAGGCGACCATCGTCGCCCGGTCGGAATGGACCAACTGGCCGCCGCCCATGCGGGCCGTTCCCAGCATCGGGTATTCCCATTTCCCCAACCTGGAACAGTTGTGGCGCCTCAAGCCGGACGTCGTCTTCGCCGACACCCATTTCTGGTCGGTTGTGGATCAGGTGGAAGCCATGGGCATCCCGGTGATGTTCTTCAACGGGTACACCCTCACCGAAATTCCGGCGGCCATCCAGGGCCTGGGACGGGTCTATGGGTGCGAAAACCGCGCCCGGGCGCTTTTGGCCGACTGGCGGTCCATGCTGGATCTGGCGGCCGGGCGCATGGCCGGCGTGGACGCCGAAGAGCGGCCCACCGCCTTTCACGGATTCGGAGAGCATCTGTATTTTACCTCCACCATCAAAAGCGGCAAGCGCATGATCATCGACGCCGGGGGCGTCAACATCGCCGACGTCCTGCCCCTGCCCTGGCAGTTCGTGTCGCCGGAATGGGTGGTTTGCCAAAACCCGGATTTTTTTATCTTCGGGGCCGATCTGGGGTCCGTCCGGCATGCCGTCGCCGGCCGCGCCCATATGGCGGACCTGCGCCGTGACGCCATGGCCCGGCCCGGCATCCGCCATCTCGACGCCGTCAAGGCGGAGCGGGTCCAGATGATGAATCACCGGGTCGGTTACGGGCTGCGGGCGCCCATCGGGGTTTTGGCCATGGCCAAACGGTTTCATCCGGATCGTTTCGCCGATATCGATCCCGAAGCGGTCCATCGACGATTTCTCCAGAAATACTTCGACATGACCCTTGACGGCGTCTACGTCTATCCATGAAGTCGGAACGGATGGCTCAAGATGCGGCGTCGGCGTCCTTCAGGCGCCGGGCCGCGATTCTCGTTGCCCTGACCGGAACACTGATGCTGCTGATCCTGTTCGCCGCTTCGGTGGGCATCGAATCGGTGGGGTTGCCCCAGGTGATCGAGGCCTTCGCCGGGAAACTGCGCCACGGGTTTGGGTTTCGGACCGAAGCGGATGTGGTGGTCTTCGACCTGCGCTTGCCGCGCGTGCTGTTTGCCGCCGCCGCCGGCATGGGCCTGGCCCTGGCCGGTACGGCCACCCAGGGGGTGCTGCTCAACCCACTGGTCAGCCCGATGATCCTCGGCGTATCCTCCGGGGCCGCCTTCGGGGCTTCCCTGGCCATGGTTCTGGGGGTGGATCTAACTGGAACGGGCCGCTACATCATCATGGGCAACGCCTTTGTCATGGCCATGGCGGCCATGTTCATCACCTACGGCATCGCACAGGTCAAACGGACGTCCAAAGAGACCATCATTCTGGCCGGCGTGGCGGTGGGCTATATCTTCAGCGGTCTGGTGGCCGTGATGCAGTACGTGGCCGGGGAAGAAGACCTCCGGGCGCTGGTCTTCTGGATGATGGGGAGTTTGTGGAACGCCCGGCTCGGCCTTCTGGCCGCCATTTTGCCCGTATTGATCCTGGTGTTCCTGGTCCTGATGAAGCTCTCCTGGGATCTCAACGCCATCTCCGCCGGGGAGGACGCGGCCCGGAGTCTCGGGGTCCACGTGGACCGGGTCCGCTACACGGCCCTGATCATCGGCGCGCTGACCACCGCGGCCGTGGTGGCGTTTACCGGCGTGATCGGGTTCATCGGCCTCATGTCGCCCCACATCGCCCGAATCATGATCGGCAACGACCACCGCTACCTGATGCCGGCATCGGCCCTGGTGGGCGGCATCGTGCTGCTGACCGCCGATACCGCGGCGCGGACGGTGGTCTGGCCGGTGGAAACGCCGGTGGGGATCATGACCGCGCTGATGGGCGGTCCGTTTTTCATCTATCTGCTCTGGCGGCGCGGAAAGGATTTCTGGTCGTGAAAATCACAACGCGGGACCTCCACTTCTCCTATAACAAAAGGCCGGTGCTGCAGGAGGTGGATCTGTCGCTGAACCCGGCCGAAGTGCTGGCGCTCATCGGCCCCAACGGTGCGGGTAAAAGCACGCTGTTGCGCTGCCTGGACCGGATGCTGAAACCCGCTTCGGGCGTCATCCGGTTCGACGACCGGCCGCTGGCGGACTTCAAGAGCGTCGAGCTGGCCCGGCGGCTGGCGTACGTGCCCCAAAACGCCCGTCACCACCTGGCCGCCTGCGTCTGGGAAGTAGTGCTCATGGGCCGCAAACCGCATCTGTCCTTCCGCGTGACGGACCGCGACAAGGCGATCGTGGCCGAATGCCTGGAACTGCTGGGGCTCGGATGGGCGGCTGAACGCCCCCTGGACGAACTCAGCGGAGGGGAACAGCAAAAGGTGCTGCTGGCCCGGGCCCTGGCCCAGGAAACCGACGTGCTGTTGCTGGACGAACCCACCAGCAACCTGGATGTTCGCCATCAGCTCGAAGTCATGGACCTGATCCGGCGGCTGGTTCGGGAAAAAGGGGTGTCCGTCGTGGTGGCCGTCCACGACCTGAACCTGGCCGCGCGCTGCGCCGACCGCCTGGCCATGCTGCATCGACGCCGGGTCGTGGCCGTCGGCCCGCCCCGGGACGTGTTGACCCGCGAGGCACTGGCCGACGTTTACGGCATCGACGCCCGGGTGTCGGTCCATCCGGAAGGCGATCTGATGGTGT